>NZ_JBHXEN010000009.1:0-172780 GCF_042724695.1 Streptomyces sp. NPDC127068
CCCGGCCCGCCCGGGGGGGGGGGCCCCCCGGGGGGGCCGGCGGCACCCGGGTACCCGGGGGGGCGCCCCCCCCCCCCCCCCCCCGCGCCCCCCCCCCCCCCGCGGCGGGGG
This sequence comes from Streptomyces sp. NPDC127068, assembly GCF_042724695.1. Lineage (NCBI taxonomy): Bacteria > Bacillati > Actinomycetota > Actinomycetes > Kitasatosporales > Streptomycetaceae > Streptomyces > Streptomyces sp. NPDC127068. The sequence goes on from NZ_JBHXEN010000009.1 coordinate 112, forward strand.
CCCGGGTCGTGCGCTACGGGGCTACCAGGAGGTACGGGCGGCGGCGGCCTTCTCGCTCGGCAGGAAGAACCACAGGGCCAGGTAGAGCAGGAACTGCGGGCCCGGCAGCAGGCACGAGACCACGAAGAACACGCGCATCGTCATCGCGGAGGTGCCGAAGCGCCGAGCCAGCGCCGCGCACACTCCGCCGATCATCCGTCCGTTGGTGGGGCGGGCCAGGGCGGTCATGGGGGGCTCCTTCACGAGGTGTGACGGTCAGGGCCGGCGCGCCGGGTGACTCTCCACCCTGGCGGCCGATGTCCTCCACGCTACGGACGGGAAGCGGGCAAAACATCACTCTGCGGGGCGATACCGACCCTGGTAATCGTCGGGGTCACCCCCTGGGACCGCTCCCCCCGGCAGGTCGACGGGGCGGGGACGGCGGCGGGCGCGGGCGCCCGACGGGGTCGCCGCGCCCGGCGGCGGAGCCCGGCCCGGACGGCCGGCACCACGGCGAGGTGCGTCAGGGCGACGCCCGTCGTGTTCAACAGGAGCGAGTCGATGTCCACGACCTGGCCCGGAACCCCCGTCTGGAACATCTCGATGCCCAAGGACAGCAGTCCCGCCGCGGTCACCGTCCGGAGCAGCGACCACCAAAGGGAAACGTTCAACCTGCCACCCACGGCAGGGAGCAGCACACCCAGCGGAGCCAACAGGGCCAGCGCCTCGCCGATCCGTCGCAGTGCCGCCCGCGGGCCCAGCGCGAGGTCCGCCTCGATGCCCGCCAGGGGGCGGAAGTTCGGTGCGCTGACCCAGGGGACGTCGAGGGGGCGCAGCGTGACCCACCCCACGAGGAGGAGGTGGGCCAGCAGGAGGGTCCCCCCTGCCGCGCGGATGTGGAAGCCTTTGCGCTGCACGCAACCAAGGACGACACCTGCCCGCTCGTCGGTTCCGTCGAGCGGGACGCCCACACCGTGGCCCCCGTCACCCCCTTCGCCGGGTGGCGGGTACGCGGTGGTCACCCGCGCAGTTCCCCGCGCCCCTATCGGGGCCCGTCCCGGCTCGGGTGCGCAGTCGGTTTCGCGCAGTTCCCCGCGCCCCTTATCGGGGCCCGTACGGGCTACGGCCGGTGGCACAGCGCACCCGCACCAGGGGGCGCCCCGTCAGGGGCGCGGGGAACTGCGCGAGCAACCACCGCGCGCCCGCAGGTGACCGGGGTCGAGCGGTGCGCACCGCGCAGTGCAGCGCACCCGCACCAGGGCGCCCCGATAGGGGCGCGGGGAACGGCGCGAGCAACCACAGCGCACCCGCAGAGCACCGCGGTCCGCAGGCCACCGCGGCACAAGCGGATCGCACGCACCCCCCTCCGGACCCCCCGTCAGGGACCGGGCATCAGCACCGTACTCGGCGGCTCATGAGCCGCCGGCCGCGCCCGAACCTCCGGCGTGCACTCGTACGCACGCAACGGCTCGACCCCGGGCCCACCCAGAATCACCCGCCCGTCCCGCGACGCAGCCGCCGAGTTGGCCAACGTGCACACGAGCTGCGCCAGCGCGAACGCCGACAGGTCCTCCGCCGGCGCACTGAGCCGCAACGCGTCGTCGGGGTCACCACTGCGCGGCCCGGACGCGGTCAACCCGTCCGGGACCTCCGTGGAGTACCCCGCCTGCCGCTCCGCCCGGGACAACTGCTGCTCCAACTGGTCGAGGAGCGCCCGCGCCACCCGCCCGCGGTCCTTCTCGGAGGTCTGCCCCACCGGCAGCTCCACCCGCCGGTCCACCGGTACCAGTTCCGCCGCGCACACCAGGAACACCCGTACCGGGACGCCGCCCGTGGACTGCTTGCTCGTGGCGGGCTCCGACACCTTGCACGGTTCCCGGGACGGGGCCGGCCCGAAGTCCGTCGGCACCTCCGTGGGCCGGATGCCGCACGCCGAGGCCACCAGCCCCAGCAGGGACATCGCGATCCCCGCGGTCAGCCGTCGTCGCCGCGTCGTCACCGCACACCCCCCTGCCGTTCCCCGGGCACCCCGGGAGTGCGGGCCGGGTCCGCCTCGGAGACGTCGCGCGGCAGTCGCAGGGTGAACACCGCGCCCCCTTCGTCCGAGTTGGCGGCGGTGATCTCCCCGCCGTGGATGTGGGCGTTCTCCAGTGCGATCGACAGTCCGAGACCACTGCCCTCGGACCGTGGCCGGGACGCGCTCGCCTTGTAGAAGCGGTCGAACACGTGCGGCAGGACGTCGACCGGGATGCCGGGCCCGTGGTCCCGCACCTCGATCAGTACGTTCCCCTCGCGCACCTCGGGGCCCTCCGACTCGTCCGGGTCGTGCACGTCCACCGCGTCGTGCCCGTCCACCACGTGGTGGACCTCCGCCGGGCCCGTGGCCTCCGCGGGCTTGCCCGCGCCCGCCGAGCCGCCCGCCCCGTCCTCGCCCTCCGTGCGCACCGCGACCCGGACCGGGGAACCCCCGTGCTTGAGGGCGTTGCCGATGAGGTTCGCGAGGATCACGTCGAGGCGCCGCGGGTCGACCCGGGCCATGATCCCGCGCTCGGCGTCCAGGTCCACCGCGTCCAGCCAGGCGCGGGCGTCGATGCAGGCGGTGATCTGGTCCGCGATGTCGACGTCGTCCAGGACGAGCCGGGCGGTGCCCGCGTCGAAGCGGGTGACCTCCATCAGGTTCTCGACCAGGTCGTTCAGCCGGCGCGTCTCGCTCACCACCAGGCGCACCGCGGGCTCGATCATCGGGTCCACACTGCCGGTCTCCGCGTCCAGTTCCTCTTCCAGCACCTCGGTGACGGCCGTGATCGCGGTCAGCGGGGTCCGCAGTTCGTGCGACATGTCCGCCACGAACCGGCGGGACGATTCGTCACGGGCGCTCATCTCGGCGACCCGCTTCTCCAGGGCCTGCGCCGCCTGGTTGAACGTCCGCGACAGTTCGGCCAGTTCGTCCGTGCCGGACACCCGCAGCCGGGTGTCGAGCTTGCCCTCGCCGAGTCGTTTCGCCGCGGCGCCCAGCCGGTGCACGGGTTTGAGGACCGTCGTCGCCGCGGCCTGGGCGAGCAGCGCCGCCCCGATCAGCGCCAGCCCCGTCGCGATCCCCAGCGACCAGGCCAGCGAGTTGAGGTCCTTGGCCTCCGGCTCCAGGGACTTGAGCATGTAGCCCGTGGGCCCGCCGCCGATCAGCCGGGTCCCGGCGACCAGGTAGGGGGTGTCGTCGTCGGCCGTGATCCGCTGCCAGTACAGGTGGTACGGGGACCGGTTGGTGGAGGTCAGCGGCTGCTGCTTGTTCACGGCCGCCCGCAGCGAGGGCGGGACGTCGGCCAGGGTGAACGCCTCCAGGTCGGAGTTGCCGACGACGGTGGTGCCGTTCGCGTCCTCGGCCATCAGCAGCACGCTGAAGCGCTGGCTGCTCGTCGCCATCTGCCCGGCGGTGTTCTGGAGTTGGTTCTGGGTGGGACGGCCCGGCAGGATGCCCGCCCGGCTGCGCATCTCCTGCTGGAAGTCGTTGAGCGCCGCGTCCTGGGCACGGGTGAGCACCGCCTCGCGGTTCAGCCAGTACGCGATCCCGGACGCCGCCACCGCCGCCGTCAGCGCCACCAGACCGAACACCAGGACCAGCCGCAGCCGCAGACTGGTGAACCGCAGCGTCGCCGACACCGCGCGCCGGGCCCTGGCCCAGCCGCGGGCCTCCCGATCGACCGTGCGCTCCCGCTCGCCGGGCTCCTCGGTCACTGAGGCGTGTCCAGCCGGTAACCCACGCCGCGCACCGTGCGGATCAGCGTCGGGGAGGACGGGACGTCCTCCACCTTCGCCCGCAGCCGCTGCACGCACGCGTCGACGAGCCGCGAGTCCCCGAGGTAGTCGTGCTCCCAGACCAGCCGCAGCAACTGCTGCCGCGACAGCGCCTGGCCCGGCCGGCGGCTCAGCTCCAGCAGCAGCCGCAGCTCGGTCGGGGTCAGCTGGAGGTCCTCGCCGTTCTTGGTGACGGTCATCGCCGCCCGGTCGATGACCAGGCTGCCGAAGGTCGCCGAGTCCGTGGACTCCCGTTCGCCGCGCCGCAGCACGGCCCGGATGCGGGCGTCCAGCACCCGCCCCTGCACGGGTTTGACCACGTAGTCGTCGGCGCCGGACTCCAGTCCGACGACCACGTCGATGTCGTCGTTGCGCGCGGTCAGCAGGATGATCGGCAGTTGGTCGGTGCGGCGGATGCGACGGCACACCTCGAAACCGTCGATGCCCGGCAGCATCACGTCCAGCACGATCAGGTCGGGCCGCTGTTCACGCAGCAGTTGGAGGCCGTCCTCGCCGGTGGCAGCGGTGGCCACACGGTGCCCCTGGCGCGTCAGCGACAGCTCCAGGGCCGTACGGATGGCGTCGTCGTCCTCGATCAGCAACAGGGAAGGCACGGACGCCATTCTGTCCCATGGCGCCACGGGCTTTCGACGGGTGGGCCCCAGCCGGTCCCCGCCGTGCCGCCCGGACCCCTGTGACAGTGCTGTGACAGTCGGCGGACAACGTCATGAAGTGCCCCCGGCAGGATTCTCGTCATCGCAAGGAACACGGATCGGCACCGACGGGGGGCGCGAGATGAACAAGCTGCACGGCATCACCGCGAGCGCGGTCGTCACGCGTCTTCACGACGGCGGACGGGGGAACGGTTCCAGCGACAAGTCCGGTGCCGTGAGCGGGCGGGGGTGCGCTCGCGGCACCGGGCGTCATCAGCACACCGCGTACATGACGGTGGTCGACGCGCCGCACGGGGGCAGCGCCTCCGCACCGGCCGCGGGGGAGCGGCAGGTCAGGTCCCAGCCGAGCGCCGAAGCGGCGTTCACCGCCTACGTCCAGGAACGCCGGGCCTCGCTGTACGCCACCGCCTACCACCTGACCGGGGACCGCTTCGAGGCGGAGGACCTCCTCCAGAGTGCCCTCTTCTCCACGTACCGGGCCTGGGACAGGATCAGCGACAAGGCCGCCGTCGGCGGCTACCTGCGCCGCACCATGACGAACCTGCACATCAGCGCGTGGCGGCGGCGCAAGCTCAACGAGTACCCGACCGAGGAGCTGCCGGAGACGGCCGGCGACACGGACGCGATGCGCGGCACGGAACTGCGCGCGGTCCTGTGGCAGGCGCTCGCCCGGCTGCCCGAACTCCAGCGGACGATGCTGGTCCTGCGCTACTACGAGGGCCGCACCGACCCGGAGATCGCGGAGATACTCGGCATCAGCGTCGGCACGGTGAAGTCCAGCATCTGGCGCTCGCTGCGCCGGTTGCGCGAGGACGACGTCCTCAGCTTCGGCCGTGACGAGGAGGAGTCCTTCGGGGAGCTGGTCGCCTAACCGCGACCGGGGCTGCCGGGACGCGGCACCGGGCCACTGTGGGGGTGGCGCCGGCGCCGGACGTCCGGGAGCGACGGGGGACGAGGGAGTGCCGCACGGCGGGGGATGCCGGTGGTACGGGCCCGTCGGGGGACGGGCCGCCCGTGCTGGGGGGCACGGGGTACACGGGGGAGAGACCCACCGGGGGGTGGGACACGGGGGAACGGCCCCAACGGGAGAGCGGCAACCACCGGGGGGTGGCACCGCGGGGCCGTGAGAGCAGGACCGAAGGCCGGGGGGTCTTTTCGGTCCTGCTCTTCCGTGTGTCCGGCCCCGGCTCACCCGGTCCGTACGCCGGTGTCCGCGCCGAGCGCCCCGGCCACCCGGGCCGCGGCCTCCGAGGGCCCGCAGGCGTGCGCTCCCAGGCGCACCTGGCGCCCCACGATCCCGCGTTCGGACCGCATCAGCCGCCACCCCCGCCGCAACAGGAACCCGACGGGTTTGCGGGACTCCCGCAGGTCCCGCACCAGCCGTCGTCGGAACGTGGTCGCGGGGCGACCGCGCAGACAGATGGCGTCCGCGAGGAGCCCCCGTTCCCGACAGCGCCCGACGATCTCCGCCGCGAAGATCCCCTCGGCGATGACCAGCGGCGCCCCGGCCAGCGCGACCTCCTTGACCCCGGTACGGGAACTCGTGGAGATGTCGTACACCGGCACCCCGGTCCGGCCCGTCGTGCACAGTTCGGTCAGCGCGGCCAGCGCCGTGTCGGCGTCCCAGGAGCGGGGCGAGTCCCAGTCCACGTCGGAGGTGTCCGGGACGAGCGGCAGGGTGGGGTCGTCGATCTCCTTGTAGAAGTCGTCGAGGCACAGCACGGGCAGCCCGCAGCGTTCGGCGAACGACGACTTTCCGGAGCCGGAGGGCCCGGTGAGCAGCACCACACGGGCCGGTGACGGGGGTATGTCGGGAAGAGAACTCACGAGAGTCCAGTGTGCGGCATCCGGTGGCGCCGGCCGACCCCCGCGGGTCGACTTTGCGGCCCGCCCGCCCACTCAACTACGCTTCGTGAGTCCTCGATTACGCATCTCGCACCCCCAGGCGGCACTCATGGCACGTCACCAGGTCCGTCCGTCCCGTCAGACCCCCACCACCCAGCGGGTGCTGCTGCGCGCGGGCCTCGTGCTCGGCGCGGTCGCCGTGGCGGGCGGCGCGGGGGCGACGACCGCCGCGGCGGCCCCCGGCGCCGTGCCCACCCCGGTCGGTGAGCTCGATGCCCGGGCCGCCGCGGGGGCCCTCACCGACACCGTGGGCTACGTCACGGGCCCGCTCACCGCGCTCCAGGTCAACCCGCTCGCGAAGACCGGGGTCGATCCGTTGGCCAACGGGGTCGGCACTCAGGTCGCGGACTTCAAGCCGCTGTCCACGACGGCGCTCACGGCCCCGCTGGCCCGGGGCGACTCGCTGAGCGACCTGCCGGTCGTCGGGCAGGTCACCGGCCTGCTCACGCGCTGACCGCGGCCCCTGCGGGTGCGTTCACCTGGCGGTGCGCTGTCCCTCTCGGGTGCGCGGTCGGTTCTGCGCAGTTCCCCGCGCCCCTATCGGGGCCCGTCCCGGCTCGGGTTCGCCGTGCTGTGCGGGTGCGCGGTGGTTTTGCGCAGTTCCCCGCGCCCCTATCGGGGCCCGTAACGGGTTACGGCCGGTGGCAGCCGCAGCGCACCCGCACCAGAGCGCCCCGACAGGGGCGCGGGGAACGGCGCGAGCAACCACACCGCACCCGCGGGCGACCACGGCCGAGCAGAGCGCACCGCGCAGTGCAGCGCACCCGCACCAGGGCGCCCCGACAAGGGGCGCGGGGAACTGCGCGGGTGAGCACAGCGCACCCGCAGGGGGCCTACGCGGTGGGGCCGGTCAGTAGGAGGAGCCCGACGCGCCGAGGGAACCGGTCGGGTGCCACACGGTCTTGGTCTCCAGGAACGCGGTGAGCCGGCGGGTACCCGGATCGCCGGACCACTCCTCGGCGCGGGGCCGCAACACCCGCTTGAGGTTGTCGGCCGCCGCGACCTCCAACTCCGTCGCGAGCGCACCCTCCGCACCCGTCAGGTCGATCGCGTTGACGTCGGCGTGGGCGGCGAGCGGGGCCGCGATCTCCCGCGTCCCGCCGGACAGCACGTTGACCGTGCCGCCGGGCACGTCGGACGTGGCCAGCACCTCACCCAGGGACAGCGCGGGCAGCGGGGCCCGCTCGCTGGCGACCAGCACGGCGGTGTTGCCGGTCGCGATGACCGGGGCGAGCACCGACACCAGCCCCAGGAACGACGAGTCCTGCGGCGCCAGCACGGCCACCACGCCCGTCGGCTCGGGCGAGGACAGGTTGAAGAACGGGCCCGCGACCGGGTTGCCGCCCCCCGCCACCTGGGCGATCTTGTCGGTCCAGCCCGCGTACCAGACCCAGCGGTCCACCGCGGCGTCCACCCGGGCGCCGGCCTTCGACTTGGACAGGCCCTCCGCCTCGGCGACCTCCCGGACGAACTGCTCCCGACGGCCCTCCAGCATCTCGGCGACCCGGTAGAGGATCTGGCCCCGGTTGTACGCGGTCGCCCCCGACCACGGCCCGAACGCCTTGCGGGCGGCGACCACCGCGTCCCGGGCGTCCTTGCGGGACGAGCGCGGCGCGTTCGCGAGCCAGGCGCCCTTCGAGTCGGTCACCTCGTACACCCGTCCGCTCTCGCTGCGGGGGAACTTGCCGCCCACGAACAGCTTGTAGGTTTTGAAGACGCCCAGCCGGCCGTTGTCAGACATCGAGGTACGCCTCCAGACCGTGACGGCCGCCCTCGCGGCCGTGGCCCGACTCCTTGTAACCGCCGAACGGCGACGTCGGGTCGAACTTGTTGAACGTGTTGGACCAGACGACCCCGGCCCGCAGCCGGTTCGCCACGGCGAGGATGCGCGAGCCCTTCTCGGACCAGATGCCGGCCGAGAGCCCGTACGGGGTGTTGTTGGCCTTGGCGACGGCCTCGTCCGGGGTGCGGAAGGTCAGCACCGACAGGACCGGGCCGAAGATCTCGTCCCGGGCGACGGTGTGGGCCTGGGTCACGCCCGTGAAGACGGTCGGCGCGAACCAGTAGCCGGCGGACGGCAGCTCGCAGGGCGCGGTCCAGCGCTCGGCGCCCTCCGCCTCCCCGCGCTCGGTCAGGGCGCTGATCCGGGCGAGCTGCTCGGCGGAGTTGATCGCGCCGATGTCGGTGTTCTTGTCCAGCGGGTCGCCCAGGCGCAGCGTGGTCAGCCGGCGCTTCAGCGCGTCGACCACCTCGTCGTGCACCGACTCCTGCACCAGCAGCCGGGAGCCCGCGCAGCAGACCTGGCCCTGGTTGAAGAAGATGCCGCTCACGATGCCCTCGACGGCCTGGTCGATCGGGGCGTCGTCGAAGACGATGTTGGCGCCCTTGCCGCCCAGCTCCAGGGTGAGCTTCTTGTCGGTGCCGGCGACCGTGCGGGCGATCTCCTTGCCGACGCCCGTGGAGCCGGTGAACGCGACCTTGTTCACGTCCGGGTGCGCGACCAGCGCGGCGCCCGCGTCCCCGTAGCCGGGGAGGATGTTGACGACGCCCTTGGGCAGGCCCGCCTGGCGGCAGATGTCCGCGAAGAACAGCGCCGACAGCGGGGTGGTCTCGGCGGGCTTCAGGACGACCGTGTTGCCGGTGGCGAGCGCCGGGGCGATCTTCCACGCCAGCATCAGCAGCGGGAAGTTCCACGGGATGACCTGGCCGGCGACGCCCAGCGGCTTCGGGTCGGGTCCGTAGCCCGCGTGGCCCAGCTTGTCGGCCCAGCCGGCGTAGTAGAAGAAGTGCGCGGCGACCAGCGGCAGGTCGGCGTCGCGGGTCTCGCGGATCGGCTTGCCGTTGTCGAGGGTCTCCAGCACCGCCAGCTCACGGCTGCGCTCCTGGACGATCCGGGCGATCCGGAACAGGTACTTCGCCCGTTCGGCGCCCGGCAGGGCCGACCAGCTCCCGAACGCCTTGCGGGCCGCCTTCACGGCGCGTTCCACATCGGCCTCGCCGGCGCGCGCGACCTCGGAGAGCACTTCCTCCGTGGACGGCGACACGCTCTTGAACACCCGGCCGTCCGCCGCGTCGACGAACTCGCCGTCGATGAACAGGCCGTACGAGGGCGCGAGGTCGACGACCGCGCGCGACTCGGGCGCGGGCGCGTACGCGAACATGCTTGTCATCGTGATCAGTCCACCGTCACGTAGTCGGGGCCGGAGTAGCGGCCGGTCGCCAGCTTCTGGCGCTGCATCAGCAGGTCGTTCAGCAGGGACGAGGCGCCGAACCGGAACCAGTCGTTGTCCAGCCAGTCCCCGCCCACCGTCTCGTTCACCAGGACCAGGAACTTGACCGCGTCCTTCGTGGTGCGGATGCCCCCGGCGGGCTTCACCCCGACCTGGACGCCGGTGCGGTCCCGGAAGTCGCGGACCGCCTCCAGCATCAGCAGGGTGTTCGGGGGGGTGGCGTTCACGGCGACCTTGCCGGTCGAGGTCTTGATGAAGTCGGCGCCGGCGAGCATCCCGAGCCAGGAGGCGCGGCGGATGTTGTCGTACGTCGACAGCTCGCCCGTCTCGAAGATGACCTTGAGCCGGGCTGCTCCGCTGGCCTCCTTCACGGCGCGGATCTCCTCGTACACCTTCAGGTAGCGCCCGGCGAGGAACGCGCCCCGGTCGATGACCATGTCGATCTCGTCGGCGCCCGCGGCGACGGCGTCGCGCACGTCGGCGAGCTTCACGTCGAGCGCGGCCCGGCCCGCCGGGAAGGCGGTGGCCACCGAGGCGACCCTGACCCCGGTGCCCGTGACGGCGGCCTTCGCGGTCTCCACCATGTCCGGGTACACGCAGACCGCGGCGACCCGGGGGGTCGCGGGGTCCGTCGGGTCCGGGTGCGCCGCCTTCGCGCCGAGTGCCCGGACCTTGCCGGGGGTGTCGGCGCCCTCCAGGGTCGTCAGGTCGATCATCGAGATCGCCAGGTCGATGGCGTACGCCTTCGCCGTCGTCTTGATCGAACGGGTGCCGAGGGCGGCGGCGCGGGCTTCGAGGCCCACCGCGTCCACGCCGGGCAGGCCGTGGAGGAAGCCGCGCAGGGCCGTGTCCGATGCGGTGACGTGCGCGAGGGGGTGGTCGTCCGGGGTGCGGGCGGCAGGACCGGCCGGGCTGAGGGGACCGGTGGCCGTCGGCGCTGGCGGCGGAATCGTGGGCATGGTCACGAGCTGAGCATATCTACGCGCGTAGTAGCTGTACAGGTCGGGAGGTAAAGGTCGTGGGGACGTAGTCGGGGCGGTGCAGGACGAGCCCGGATCGGGGCGGGGGCGTGCCCGATCCGGGCCGTCGGCTCAGGGGCGGTACACCCGCAGGTGGGCCACCTCGTACGACATCGTCGAGGTTCCGGGGTCCGGCGCCGGGTGGTAGCGGCCCGCACAGACGGACAGGTTCACGATGAGGTGGGCGTACCACCGCCACCCCACCCCGCGCCGGTCGGTGTACGCGCGCTCCCCGTTCACCCACCACACCACCGACCAGGTCCCGAACTCCACCACCAGGTCGACCCACCGGCCGGGGCCGATCGCGGGGTCGCGGTGGTAGCGGTAGCCGCCGCGCACCCGGTTGGAGAGTTCCAGCAGGTCCGGGTGGTCGGGGTGGTACTCGAAGACGTCGATCTCCTGGCCCCCGTCGCGCCAGGTCCAGATCGCGGGCCAGGCGCCCGTCTCGACCGGGAGGCGCACCCGGGTCTCCAGCACGTCCCCGGCCCGGACCGTGAAGCCCTCCTCGCTGCCCTCGGTGGTCAGCAGTCCCGCGTTCCACAGGCCCTCCAGCCGGCGGGTCGCCCGGAAGGTGCCGGTGCGGCTGTACGAGGGGTCGGCCACCAGGTAGTCGAGCTTGTCGTCGCCCGGGTTGGTGGGGCCGCCGTCGGGATACGCCCAGGAGCGGCCCGCCACCCACTGGGTGGTGGAGGTGAAGTCGGCGGTGAACACGGGGGTGCCGGACGTGGGGGGCCGGCGGCGGTCGCGGTCCGCCCGTGGCTGCTCGGAGGGGTCCGCGCTCGGTCGCCAGCGCGCGCGGAGCCGGGTGAGAACGTTGGTGCGCACGTCACTCCTCTCCGGAACGGGTGCTTCCGGGAGGTTCTGCCCGATGCCGGGGCGCTCATGCGCGTGAGCTCGCATTCCGCACCGGATTCATCACTTAAGGTGATGATCGGCGCGGTGCGGCCTCGCTCGTGCCCCGTGGCTCAGGTGACCGCCAGCAGTACGGCCAGCAGCACCGCGCCCGCCGCCGACGGGGCCAGCACCTCGTACGCCCAGCGCACCACGGGCCGCCCCTGCGCCGACTCGGCGCCACCGCGCCGCTCCGCCAGCTCCCGGAGGTCCTCGACGATCTGGTCGGACGGGGACCGGACGGGTGACGCGGTCAACGAGGTGCGCCCCGACGGGTCGTCCATCGCCGCCCTGCTCTGCTGCCGGGCCGCCTTCTTCCGGGCCCGTAGGGACACCGGAACCGCCCACAGCTGGTACTTCACGCCCGCGTCGTCGAAGACCTCGTTGGAGTAGCCGGCCCGGACGTTGCCCACGCAGCTCCACGGCAGGGTGATCGTCCGGAACGGGTTGCGGACCCGGAGCCGGTCGTCATTCACGAAGACCGCCGGCCGGATCGTGTACGCCACCACCAGCGGGACGAGGAACAACAGCGCCGCCAGCGCCATCCAGGGGGCGCTGCCCTCCCCGTGGGCCACCGCGTCCACGCCCAGCCAGGCGGCCAGCGCCAGCAACAGGACGCCGCCCGCGATACCGGCGGAGGACCGGAAGACCCGGTCCTTGACCGGGGGCTCCGCCGGCGTCCCCGGTGAGGACGGCGCGGGCGTGGGGCGATCGGAACTCGTCATACGAACGATTCTGCCCCACCCGGCCACCCCCCGGCCCGGGGGCCGGGCGGGCCCGGGCCTGAGCGCGGTTCACCAGCCGCGGCCCACGAACGGCTCCACCCGGGACTCCAGCCACAGCAGACAGACCCAGGACACCAGGGAGAGGGCGAGCAGGGCCGCCGTGAGCGAGGCGGCGAGGGCCGCCGCACCGGGCAGGCGTGCGGCCCGGTGCCGGAGCGCGGTGCCCACGAGCGACCAGGCGGCCAGCGTCAGCGCCGGCACGCCGAACAGCATCAGCGGCAGTTCCCCGTACACCAGACTCAGGTCCCGCTCGCCCTCGAAGGCCCCGCTCACCCCCGGAGCCGCGCCGTGCAGCCAGACCGCGAACCCGACCGCCCCCGCCACGACGGCGATCACGCATCCCGCGACGGAACGCGACCGGCTGTAGGGGCGCTGCCCGCCGCCCCCGCCGCCGTCCTCATCCGCCTCGTCTGTGCCCACTGCTTCCGCAGCCCCTTCCCCCGCGGGCCGGAACCCGAAGGGGAAGTGTTCTTTCTGCTCGTTCTGCCCGTGCTCCCGCATGTTCCCGATGACGCCTGAGCCGGTCCGTGAGTTCCTGAAACGCCCGTCCACACGAACCTTCAGGTGAGTTCCTCACTTCAAAGTGCGTTCTTGATCCCCCTGCCGGCCACCGCCAAGGTGGAGGGAACGGCGACCGACGAGGGAGAGGGCCACCGGATGAGGGCGGGGACGGCGTCCGTGCGGGGAGACGTCAGCGTGTGGGGACTCGGGGACATGGGAGCGGCGCTGGCCGAGGCGTTCCTCGGCGCCGGGCGGCGGACCGTGGTGTGGAACCGGACGGCTGCCCGGGCGGACGGACTCGTCGAACGGGGCGCCCTGCGGGCCGCGGACGTCCGGGCGGCGCTGCGGGCCAGCGGGCTGGTGGTGGTCTGTCTGCTCGACTACGCGAGCGTGCGGGACGTGCTGGAACCCGTGGCCGACGAACTGCGCGGCCGGACGCTCGTCAACCTCACCAACGGCTCGCCCGCCGAGGCCGCCGAGTTCGCCGAATGGATCGCGGCGACGGGGGCCGCCTACCTGGACGGCGGGATCATGGCGGTACCGCAGACCGTCGCCACTCCCGGGGCGTTCGTGCTCTACAGCGGCCCCGCGGAGGCGTTCGCCGACTGGCGGGTGGATCTGGAGGTCCTCGGCGCCGCCCACCACCTCGGCGCCGACATCGGACTCGCCCCGCTCTACGACCTGGCGCTGCTCAGCGGCATGCAGCTGATGTTCGAGGGCTTCCACCTGTCCGTCGCCATGGCGACCTCCCGCCCCGGGGGCAGTGCCGCCGCCTTCACCGACCTCCTGGTGCCCTGGCTGACCGGCATGACCGCCCTGCTGCCCACCTTCGCCCAGGAGATCGACGCGGAGGCCGCGCACGGCACCCCGCCCGCGCTCACCCAGGGCATCGACGTCCAGGTGGCCGGGGTGGGCAACATGATCGCGGCGGCCCGGGACGCCGGGGTCGACGCCACCGCCCTGGAACGGTCCCGCACCGCCCTGCGGGCGCTGTCCGCCGCCGGGCACCGGCACTGGAGCGCCCCGCTGTCCGTGCGCGGGCTGCGGACCGGGACGGCCGGACCCTGATCGGCCCGGTTCCGGTGCACCGACCCCCCGGTCGCCGGAACCGGGTCCGCCGTCAGATGCCCGCGGCCTTCGCCAGGTCCCGCTTCAGCTCCGCCAACACGGCCGCAGCCTCGGTACGGGCCCGGGGCAGGTCCTCGTGGGAGGCGACCGGAACGACGGCCTCCAGGTAGCACTTCAGCTTGGGTTCGGTGCCGCTGGGCCGCACGATCACCCGGGCGCCGTCGAGGGCGTAGCGCAGACCGTCGGTCGGCGGCAGCGCCCCGGTCCCCTCGGTCAGGTCCTCGGCCCGGAGCACCGGCCGGCCCGCCAGCGCGGTGGGCGGGTGCGCGCGCAGGGCCCGCATGGCGTCGGCGATCACCGACACGTCCGCCACCCGGACGGAGAGCTGGTCGGTGGCGTGCAGACCGTGTTCCACCGCGAGGTCGGCCAACAGGTCCAGTAGCGTGCGCCCCTGTTCCTTCAGCTCCGAGGCCAGCTCCGTGATGAGCAGCGCCGCCGTGATGCCGTCCTTGTCCCGGACGCCCTCCGGGTCGACGCAGTACCCGAGCGCCTCCTCGTAGCCGTACCGCAGACCCTCCACCCGGGCGATCCACTTGAACCCGGTCAGGGTCTCCTCGTACCCGACGCCGGCCGCCGCCGCGATGCGGCCCAGCAGCGACGAGGAGACGATCGACTCGGCGAACACCCCGGTCGCGCCCCGACGGACCAGGTGCGCGGCGAGCAGCGCCCCGACCTCGTCGCCGCGCAGCATCCGCCAGTCGCCGTCGGGGCCGTCCGGGACGGCCACCGCGCAGCGGTCCGCGTCGGGGTCGTTGGCGATGACCAGGTCAGGGCGGGCGGCGCGGGCCGTCGCGAAGGCGAGGTCCATCGCACCCGGTTCCTCCGGATTGGGGAACGCGACGGTCGGGAAGTCGGGGTCCGGCTCGGCCTGCTCGACGACCAGCACCGGGGCGGGGAAGCCCGCCCGGGCGAACGCGGCCAGCAGGACGTCCTTGCCCACGCCGTGCAGGGCGGTGTAGACGGTGCGCGCGGAGCGTGCGGAGCCCGGGGCGAGGACCGCGTCGGTCCGGGCCAGGTAGGCCGCCACGACCTCGTCGCCCAGGGTCGTCCACCCGTCGTCCGGCCGCGGCACGTCCGCGAGGGCGGCCACCGCCGCGATGCGGTCGGCGATCTCCGCGTCGGCCGGCGGCACGATCTGTGAACCGTCGCCCAGGTAGACCTTGTAGCCGTTGTCCCGGGGCGGGTTGTGGCTGGCGGTCACCTCGACGCCCGCGACCGCCCCGAGGTGACGGATGGCGTACGCGAGGATCGGGGTGGGCAGCGGGTGCGGCAGCACGGCCGCGCGCAGTCCGGCACCCGTCATGACGGCGGCCGTGTCCCGGGCGAAGTCCGCCGACTTGTGGCGCGCGTCGTAGCCGATCACCACCAGGCCGCCCGCGTGCCCCTCGTCCCGCAGGTACGCGGCGAGGCCCGCCGCGGCGCGGATGACCACGGCACGGTTCATCCGCAGGGGGCCCGCGCCCAGCTCACCGCGGAGCCCGGCGGTGCCGAACTGGAGGGTGCCGCGGAAGCGGTCGGCCAGCTCGGCGACGGCCGCCGGGGCGTCCGGGCCGTCCAGTCGGGCCAGCAGGTCGGCCAACTCGTCCCGGGTTTCCGGGTCGGGGTCCTCGGCCAGCCAGGTCCGGGCGCGGGTGATCAGCTCGTCGTGCTGCACGGTTCTGCCTCTCGGTGTCCGGGGTGGGCGGTGCCCACGCTGTCAGATGCGGTCCAGCACCTGGGCGAGCAGCGTGCCCATCCGGGAGGCGGAGTCGCGACCGGCCTGGAGGACCTCCTCGTGGTTGAGGGGTTCCCCCGTCATGCCGGCGGCGAGGTTGGTCACCAGGGAGATGCCGAGCACCTCGGCGCCCGCCTCGCGGGCCGCGATGGCCTCCAGCACGGTGGACATCCCGACCAGGTCGGCGCCGATGGTGCGGGCCATCCGGATCTCGGCGGGCGTCTCGTAGTGCGGGCCGGGGAACTGGGCGTAGACGCCCTCCTCCAGGGAGGGGTCGATCTCCTTGCACAGGGCGCGCAGCCGCGGCGAGTACAGGTCCGTGAGGTCGACGAAGTTCGCGCCGACGATCGGGGAGGTCGCCGTGAGGTTGAGGTGGTCGCTGATCAGGACCGGCTGGCCGGGGCGCATGCCCTCGCGCAGACCGCCGCACCCGTTGGTGAGGACGATCGTCTTGCAGCCGGCGGCCACGGCGGTGCGGACGCCGTGCGCGACCGAGGCGACGCCGCGGCCCTCGTAGTAGTGGGTGCGGCCCAGGAAGACCAGGGCGCGCTTCTCGCCGATCCGGTACGAACGGATCCGGCCGCCGTGACCCGCCACGGCGGGGGGCGGGAAGCCCGGGAGGTCCGTCACCGGGAACTCGTGCTCGGGCTCGCCCAGGGCGTCGACCGCGGGGGCCCAGCCGGAGCCCATCACGAGGGCGACGTCGTGGGAGTCCGCGCCCGTCAGTTCGCGGAGGCGGGTTGCGGCGGTGTTCGCCGCGGTGTGCGGGTCGCCCTGGATGTCGTCCGGAAGAAGAGATGCGTTCACGCGCATGAGCGTAGCTCGATTTCGCCTACGCGCGTAGACCTAATCTTCGAGCGCGCTCCGATCGTTGCCTGGTTGTTTCCGTCCCCGGTTCCGCGGGGTGCGCGGTGGCTTTCGCGCAGTTCCCCGCGCCCCTTCCTGTGCGCTGCGCTCGGGGTGCGCTGCTCTGTGCGGTGCGCTGTCGGTTTGCGCAGTTCCCCGCGCCCCTTGATCGGGGCCCTCGCCTTGTCCGTCAGGTGGCGGTCCGCTGTGGTTGCCCGCGCAGTTCCCCGCGCCCCAGACGGGGCCCACCCAGACGGGGCCCGCCCAGACGGGCGGCAACCGGAGCGCCCCGAAGGGGCGCGGGGAACTGCGCGGATGACGACAGCGCACCGCACAGCGCAACGCACTTGCACCGGAGCGTCCCGAAGGGGGCGCGGGGAACGGCGCGAGCAACCACCACGCACCCGCAGAGCACCGCGCAGCGCTCAGCAGGGACGCTTACGGAGCTCCATGACGTAGTCGTGCGGCGCCCCCGCCGACTCAGCGGCGTCCGCCAGCTCCCCGAGGTACCGGGCGGACGGCAACCCACCCTCGTACCCGTTCAAGACGTACACCCACGCGGGCTCCTCCGCGTCCAACGTGTGCACCCGCACCCGCATCCTGCGGTAGATGTCGAGCCCGACCCCCTCCCACCGGTCCATGGAGTCCTCGTCCATGGGCGCGATGTCGTACAGGGCGACGAAGACCTGCGACCGGGGCGCCTCGACGATCGTCGCGAGGGCGCCCTCCCAGCCCATGTGCTCACCCCCGAAGGTCAGCCGCCAGCCGTTGAGCCATCCGGTGGCGCGCAGCGGCGAGTGCGGTGCGCGGCGCGTCATGAGCCGCGCGTCGAGATTGCCGGCGTACGCGGCGTAGAGCGACATGGAGTCGAGGGTACGGCAGCCGCGCCATCTGCCCCTCCCGTAGCGGAAGTGCCCCTCTGAAGAGGGAGGCTGCGGCAGCCGGCCCCCCGGAGGCGCGGGTTTTGAAGCGTGCGGGACAATGGGGGACGTGACTCGGATCGTGATCATCGGTGGTGGCCCCGGCGGCTATGAGGCGGCGCTGGTCGCTGCCCAGCTGGGCGCGGAGGTGACCGTCGCCGACTGCGACGGTCTGGGCGGAGCGTCGGTGCTGACCGACTGCGTGCCGTCGAAGACGTTGATCGCGACCGCCGAGGTGATGACCACCTTCGACTCGTCGTACGAGGAACTGGGGATCATCGTCGCCGATGACACCCCCCACGTGGACACGCCCGCGCGTGTCGTCGGCGTGGACCTCGGCAAGGTCAACCGTCGGGTGAAGCGGCTCGCCCTGGCGCAGTCGCACGACATCACCGCGTCCGTCACCCGGGCCGGCGCCCGCGTGGTGCGCGGTCGCGGCCGGCTGGAGGGGCGGCAGGCGGCGGACGGCAGCCGTACCGTCGTGGTCACCGCCGCGGACGGCACCGAGGAGCGCTTCGTCGCCGACGCGGTGCTGATCGCCACCGGCGGGCACCCCCGGGAGGTGCCCGACGCGCAGCCGGACGGGGAGCGCATCCTCAACTGGACGCAGGTGTACGACCTGGCCGAACTGCCCGAGGAACTCATCGTCGTGGGCTCCGGCGTCACCGGTGCCGAGTTCGCGGGCGCCTACCAGGCCCTGGGGTCCCGGGTCACCCTGGTCTCCAGCCGGGACCGGGTGCTGCCCGGCGAGGACCCCGACGCCGCGGCCGTCCTGGAGGACGTGTTCCGGCGGCGCGGCATGAACGTCATGGCCCGCTCGCGCGCCGAGTCCGCCAAGCGGGTCGGCGACCGGGTGGAGGTCACCCTGTCGGACGGCCGGGTCATCTCCGGCACGCACTGCCTGATGGCGGTCGGCGCGATCCCCAACTCCCAGGGCATGGGCCTGGAGGAGGCGGGCGTCCGGGTCAAGGACTCCGGCCACATCTGGACGGACCGGGTGTCCCGGACCTCCGCGCCCGGCGTCTACGCGGCCGGTGACGTCACCGGCGTGTTCGCGCTGGCCTCGGTGGCGGCGATGCAGGGACGCATCGCGATGCACCACTTCCTCGGTGACGCGGTGACCCCGCTCAACCTGAAGACGGTCTCCTCGAACGTCTTCACGGACCCCGAGATCGCCACGGTGGGCTACACCCAGGCCGACGTGGACGCCGGCAAGATCGACGCCCGGGTCGTCAAGCTGCCGCTGCTGCGCAACGCCCGGGCCAAGATGCAGGGCATCCGGGACGGCTTCGTGAAGATCTTCTGCCGCCCGGGCACCGGCATCGTGGTCGGCGGAATCGTGGTGGCCCCCCGCGCCTCGGAGCTGATCCACCCGATCTCCCTCGCCGTGGACAACAACCTGACCGTGGAGCAGATCGCCAACGCGTTCACGGTGTACCCGTCGCTGTCCGGGTCGATCGCCGAGGTCGCGCGGCAGCTCCAGACCCGCAAGTCGGAGGGCGAGGGCTGAGCCCCGCCGGTCGGCACCGGGTGCGACCCACCCGGTGCGATGCGGGGCGATCGGGGTTTATACCACTGTGCACGGTCCTGTGCGAACAACTTCCGCTCTTCGCCGCAAACTGCTGAAAGCAGATGGTCGTTGGGGTTACTGTCAGTTTCGTGTTCGCTGCAGAACGTCGTCAGTTGATTCTCGAAATGGTGCGCGCCAACGGAGCCGTTTCGCTCCGTGAGCTCGCCCGCGTCGTCCAGACCTCCGAAGTGACCGTACGGCGGGACGTACGGGCGCTGGAGGCAGAAGGACTCCTCGACCGCCGCCACGGCGGTGCGGTACTGCCGGGCGGATTCACCCGGGAGTCCGGCTTCCCCCAGAAGTCCCACCTCGCGACCGCCGAGAAGACGGCGATCGCCGACCTCGCGGCGGGCCTCGTCGAGGAGGGCGAGGCCATCGTCGTGGGGGCGGGGACCACCACCCAGGAGCTGGCCCGCCGGCTCGCCCGGGTCCCGGGCCTGACGGTGGTGACCAACTCGCTGCTGGTGGCCCAGGCCCTCGCCCACGCCAACCGGGTCGAAGTGGTGATGACCGGCGGAACCCTGCGCGGTTCCAACTACGCCCTGGTGGGCAGCGGGGCCGAGCAGTCCCTCCAGGGGCTGCGGGTGTCCCGTGCCTTCCTCTCCGGGAGCGGGCTGACCGCCGAACGCGGTCTGTCCACCTCCAACATGCTGTCGGCCAGCGTCGACCGGGCCCTGGTGCAGGCCGCCGCGGAGGTCGTGGTCCTCGCCGACCGCACCAAACTCGGCACCGACACTATGTTCCAGACGGTGCCGACCGATGTGATCACCCGGCTCGTCACCGACGAACCGCCCGCGCACGACGACCGGGCCGCCACCGAACTCCAGGCACTCGCCGACCGGGGCGTCCAGATCACCGTCACGGGCGGCAGCGGCGGTGCGGCGGCCGATCCGGCTCCGGCGGGGCGCCAGCCGCGCCGGGACGTCAACCTGCCGGGGCCGCGCCGCGGCCCCCAACTGCGCAGCGCCGCCTCGGTGCTCGCAGAGGGCGGCGGACCGGGCGAGCGAACCGCCGCCCGGGTCGCTGACCTGCGGCGTCGCTGAACCTCTGGGCCGGTCGGGTCCGGGCCGGGCGGCGGACCGTCAGGCGCGGATGCCGCGCAGCGTCAGGGACAGCAGTCGGTCCGCGAGGTGCGGGTCGCCGGGGGTCTCCTCGGCGGCCAGCGCGATCGCGTTGGTCAACTGCATCAGGTCCGAGACCGAGACGTCGGAGCGCACCGCTCCGGAGCGCTGGGCCCGGGTCAACAGGGCCGCGCCGGCCTCCCGCATGGGGGTGCTGCACCGGGCCAGGTCGGAGGTGTCGTCGTGGCACGCCGTCATCAAGGCCCGTGACAGGCCCCGGTACTCACCCGCGTGGGTGATGATCGCGCGCAGCCAGGCGACCAGCGCCGTACACGGTTGGGGGGCGTCCAGGAGGGCCCGGGAACGCGCCAGCAGATCGTCCCTGGCGTCCTCGAACACCGCGCTCATCAGGGCGTTGCGGTTGGGGAAGTGCCGGTACAGGGTGCCGATGCCGACCCCCGCCCGACGGGCCACGTCCTCCAGGGAGGTGCCCGTGCCGTGTTCCGCGAAGGCGGTACGGGCCGCCGCGAGCAGCCGTTCGTAGTTGCGGCGGGCGTCCGACCGCATGGGCCTCGTCTCGTGCCGTCCGGCCAGGGCCACCGGCCCCGGGGCCGTGTGCTCCGCGGCCTCCGGGTGCCGCTCCCCACCACCGTCGTTCATCGGTGCTCCTCCCGTCTCCCGCGCGCGTCCCCAGCATGCCACCCCCCGGCACGAGGACGGGGCGGCAGGGGGAACACGACTGCGGGCCGCCCCGTGGGGGACGGCCCGCAGCGGGTCTCGGTGCCCGGCTCAGTCCTTGATCTCGCAGATCAGCGCGCCGGAGGTGACCGCGCCGCCCACCTCGGCGGCGAGGCCCTTGACGGTTCCCGAGCGGTGCGCGTTCAGCGGCTGCTCCATCTTCATGGCCTCCAGGACGACGACCAGGTCGCCCTCCTTGACCTCCTGGCCCTCCTCGACGGCGACCTTGACGATGGTGCCCTGCATCGGGGACGCGAGGGCGTCCCCGGAGGCCGCGGGACCGGACTTCTTGACGGCCCGTCGCTTCGGCTTGGCACCGGCGGCGAGCCCGGTGCGCGCCAGCGACATCCCGAGGGAGACCGGCAGCGACACCTCCAGGCGCTTGCCGCCGACCTCGACCACGACCGTCTCGCGGCCGGTCTCGTCCTCGGCCTCGGTGTCCGCGGCGGCGGAGAACGCCGGGATGTCGTTGACGAACTCGGTCTCGATCCACCGGGTGTACACGGTGAACGGCGAGGCGGTGAACGCCGCGTCGGCGACGACCTTGCGGTGGAACGGGATCGCGGTGGCCATGCCCTCGACGCGGAACTCGTCGAGCGCCCGGGCGGCCCGCTGGAGGGCCTGCTCACGGGTGGCGCCGGTGACGATCAGCTTGGCGAGCAGCGAGTCCCAGGCCGGTCCGATGACGCTGCCGGACTCGACGCCGGCGTCGAGCCGCACGCCCGGACCGGTCGGCGGCGCGAACAGGGTCACCGTGCCGGGGGCGGGCAGGAAGTTGCGCCCCGGGTCCTCGCCGTTGATGCGGAACTCGAAGGAGTGACCCCGCACCGGCGGGTCGTCGTACCCGAGGGCCTCGCCGTCGGCGATGCGGAACATCTCCCGCACCAGGTCGATGCCGGTGACCTCCTCGGTCACCGGGTGCTCGACCTGGAGTCGGGTGTTGACCTCCAGGAACGAGACGGTGCCGTCGGCGCCCACCAGGAACTCGACGGTCCCGGCGCCGACGTAGCCGGCCTCCTTGAGGATCGCCTTGGACGCCGAGTACAGCTGGGCGTTCTGCTCGTCGGTCAGGAAGGGCGCCGGGGCCTCCTCCACCAGCTTCTGGTGGCGGCGCTGGAGGGAGCAGTCACGGGTGGAGACGACCACGACGTTGCCGTGGGTGTCGGCGAGGCACTGGGTCTCGACGTGCCGCGGCTGGTCGAGGTAGCGCTCCACGAAGCACTCGCCGCGCCCGAACGCGGCGACCGCCTCCCGGACGGCCGACTCGTACAGCTCCGGCACCTCGTCCAGGTTCCGGGCGACCTTCAGCCCGCGCCCGCCGCCGCCGAACGCCGCCTTGATCGCGATGGGCAGCCCGTGTTCCTTGGCGAAGGCGACGACCTCGTCCGCCCCGGACACCGGGTCGGGGGTGCCGGCGACCAGCGGGGCGCCGGCACGCTGCGCGATGTGGCGGGCCGCGACCTTGTCGCCGAGGTCGCGGATGGCCTGCGGCGGCGGACCGATCCAGGTCAGCCCGGCGTCCAGCACGGCCTGCGCGAACTCCGCGTTCTCGGAGAGGAAGCCGTAGCCCGGGTGCACGGCGTCCGCACCCGAATCCGCCGCCGCCTTCAGCACCTTGCCGATGTCGAGGTAACTGGTGGCGGGGGTGTCGCCGCCCAGCGCGAACGCCTCATCCGCCACCCGGACATGCACGGCATCACGGTCCGGCTCCGCGTAGACCGCCACACTTGCGATCCCCGCGTCCCGGCACGCCCGGGCCACTCGAACCGCGATCTCGCCCCGATTGGCGATGAGCACCTTCCGCACGATGGCTCCCTCCTAGCAGTTTCCGCCGGGGGCCGAACCCCGGACCACCGGCCCGGTACCCGGCCCGGTACCACGGCCCGGAGCGGTCTACGGGTTCCCCGTGCCGATCACTTCGCATGACTTTTCCCGGAACACACCGAGTTTAGGGACTGCCGACACGGCCGTACGACCCGTCCCCCTTGGTGAGGTTGCCCACACGGAGCGTGAGAACGGGTCTCGTTCGGTGTGAAGTTCCTAGTCACGGGCGGTGTGCGGAAATCCTCTTCCGAACCCTAGCCCGGTTGTGTGGCCAAGGTCTCTATGAGAGGGCACTGCGGAGGATCGTGAATCTTTGTGGAATCCCTACGAATGGCCCAACGTCCGAAGGGCGCGCCGAACGCCCCACCCGCCGCCGCGCGGGGCAGACCCCGCCCCCCTGGGGTGACAGGGGTGCCCCCCCAGCACGCAGGGGAGGACCCGGACCACGTCGGGACCACCGTGCCCGGCGTTACTTACTGCGGTGACCCGCCCAAGCGTCGGCGGCCGACAGCATGTCCCTGATCCACGCCTCGGCTGGCCGCCGCTTGGCGAACGCCCGGTGCATGCGCTGCTCGGCAACGGCGAACGCCGTGACGGCAGCGGGGTCGGCGTCGACCCATGCCGGGCACTGCGCAGCCCATGCCTCGGCGGCCCGCGGGGTGTGTCCTGCGGCGATCAGTTGCAGGACCAGCCGGGCCGGAGTGATGAACGCCGCGCCGGTCGTGGGCCAGGACCAGTCCACCACCCACGCACGGGTGGAGGCGATCAGGAAGTTGGACGGGGTGATGTCGGTGTAGAGGAGCGCGTCTCCCTCGAATTGACGTGCTTCCTCCTCGGAGGCCGCGAAGCGGTGCCAGCGACGTTCGGCCCAGTCGGCGGCAACGGCGGGTACGGGAAGGGCGGTGATGCGCTGCACGAGCCGAACCACCTGGGGTAGGTCCTGCGAGTCGGGCGGGAACTCGGCGGGACGGGCCTCCACCACCTGGAAGCCGAGGACGAGCCATGCCGCGTCCTCGACCTGCCAGAGCAGTTCAGGGGAGACGGCTCGGACGTGAGGAGCGATGGCACGCTCGCGCACCAGGGAGTCGCGACGGCCCCCGGGCCGGTTCTTCATCGCCTTGATGAAGAAGGGCCCCTTCGCACACTGCACGATCGCGGTCAGGTCGGACCCGTGGCCGTGCTGGGTGGGCCGGATCTCATCGATCGTGCCGGTGTGCGGGGTGATGAGCGGGCGCAGGTCGGCGCCGGGGGCGTCGTTCACCGGTTCCTCAGTTTCGTGGGGTGCAGGAGCTACCGGGGAACCCCGGGGTGCACTCGTCGTCGGGTTCGCAGGGGGCGTGCCGCGCACGGCACAGTGGCCCCATGACGGAACGAGGGCTGGAGCCGGACGGAACGATCGCCCGCGAGGGCGCCCTGGACCGGGTGCCGGCAGCGTTCGTCCCCGTCGTCGACGCGGCCCGCGCCCAGCTCAGCGCCACGTTCGACGGTGCGCGCCTGCACAGCGCCTACCTCTACGGCAGCATTCCCCGCGGCACCGCCACGGTCGGGATCTCGGACCTCGACCTCCAACTCGTCCTCCACGACGAGCCCTCCGACGTCGACCGCGCCGCCGCCCGGGCGACGGAAGCCCGGCTCGACCTCGCGTTCGGGCAGATCGACGGCGTCGGCATCCTGCTGACCAGTGCGCGGGTCCTGCTCAGCGACCTCGAACGGTACGACGGCGGATTCTTCATCGCCTGCCTCTGCACCCCGTTGCTGGGCCCCGACCTCGCCGGGGAACTGCCCCGGTACCGCCCCACGTCCCTGCTCGCGCGGGAGACCAACGGCGACCTCGGGCGCGTGCTTCCGCGCTGGCGGGCCGCCGCGGCCGAGGTCGCCTCGGACGCCGACCGCCGGGCCCTCGGTCGTCGCGTCGGCCGGCGCCTCGTCCGTACCGGCTTCACCCTGGTCATGCCCCGGTGGGGCGGCTGGACCAGCGACCTCGACCGGTCCGCCGAGCTCTTCGGCCGCTACTACCCCGAGCGCGCCCGGCAGATGCGTCTCGCCGCGGACACCGGCCGGGCGCCCGCACCCGATCCGGCCGTGCTCGGGATGCTCATCGACGACCTCGGCCCGTGGCTCGCAGCCGAGTACACGGCCGTGCACGGCGAGAAGGCACCCCGTCCCTGACCGGTGCGCACCCGTCAGCGCGCCGGAGCCACCCACAGGTCCGTGATGCCCACGCCCAGCTCCGCCAACAGGCGCCGCAGCAGCGGCAACGACAGCCCGATGACGTTGCCGTGGTCACCGTCGATGCCGTCGACGAACGGGGCCGACCGCCCGTCCAACGTGAACGCGCCCGCCACGTGCAGCGGCTCCCCCGAGGCGACGTAGGCGGCGATCTCCGCATCGGTCGGCTCGCCGAAGCGGACCACCGTCGACGCGACCGCCGAGGCGTACCGCCCGCTGCGGGCGTCGTACACGCAGTGGCCGGTCTGGAGGGTGCCGGCCCGCCCCCGCATCGCCTTCCAGCGGGCGGTGGCCTCCTCCGCGTCCGCGGGCTTGCCGAGGGCCTGACCGTCCAGGTCGAGCACCGAGTCGCAGCCCACGACCAGCGCCGCCGCCCGGATGACCTCCGGTCGGGCGGCCACCACCGACGCCTTGGCCTCGGCGAGCGCCAGGGCCAGTTCCGCGGGGGTCGGCGCGGTCACGGCGTCCTCGTCGACCCCGCTCACCACCACCTCGGGGTCGAGCCCCGCCTGGCGCAGGAGACCGAGGCGGGCGGGGGACTGGGAGGCCAGGACGAGGTGGCGGGCTGCACTCATGGGCCCAGCGTAGAGGGAGCGCCCGGGCGCGCCGCGCGGGCGGGCCGGGCCCCGGTCGGACCCGTCAGCGCAGGCCGAGCGCCACCATCGCCAGGATCATGGCGAGGGCGAGCACCAGCCCGGCTCTGCGCAGCATGCCCTGCATGGCGCGCATGTCCTCGGGCGGTTCGTTCTCGGGGTCGGACCACAACATGCTTCCGATGCTCCTGCGCCGGGGGAGCCCCCGCCTGAGTACGGGTACCTAACTTGCCGCGGCGGGCGCCCCGGGTCCCGTTCACCCCGGCCAGTAGGTGCGGGTCCAGGCGGACGGGCCGGGCGCGGGCAACCGGGTGCGGGCCAGCCGGGACGGGTGGGACCAGGCGTCCGCACCGGCCGTCGGCTCCCCGGGGGCCGCCGCGGGCGCGGCGGCCCGGGCCCGGACCACCGCGAGGGCCGCGGCCAGCTCCTCCGGCGTGGGGTTGCCCTTCACTACCTTGATCATCACGACGGCTCCTCGGGGTGCGGCGGGGCGACTACAGCGGCATGTTGCCGTGCTTCTTCGGCGGCAGGCTCTCCCGCTTGGTGCGCAGCTGACGCAGGGCCCGCACCACCTGGCGACGCGTCTCGGAGGGGGCCACCACCGCGTCGACGTACCCCCGCTCGGCCGCCGTGTACGGGTTCAGCAGGGTGTCCTCGTACTCCTGGATGAGCTGCTGGCGCACCTCCTCGCGCTGCTCCTCGGGCGCCCCCGCGATGGTGCGCCGGTGCAGGATGTTCACCGCGCCCTGGGCACCCATGACGGCGATCTGCGCGGTCGGCCAGGCCAGGTTGAGGTCCGCGCCGAGGTGCTTGGACCCCATCACGTCGTACGCGCCGCCGAACGCCTTGCGGGTGATCACCGTGATCAGCGGGACCGTGGCCTCGGCGTACGCGTAGATCAGCTTGGCGCCCCGGCGGATGATGCCCTCGTGCTCCTGGCCGACGCCCGGCAGGAAGCCCGGCACGTCCACGAAGGTCAGCACGGGCACGTTGAAGGCGTCGCAGGTGCGGACGAAGCGGGCGGCCTTCTCGGACGCGTCGATGTCCAGACAGCCCGCGAACTGGAGCGGCTGGTTGGCGACGATCCCCACCGGGTGGCCCTCCACCCGGCCGAAGCCGGTGAGGATGTTCGGCGCGAACAGCGGCTGGGTCTCCAGGAACTCCGCGTCGTCGAGGACGTGCTCGACGACCCGGTGCATGTCGTACGGCTGGTTGGCGCTGTCCGGGATCAGCGCGTCCAACTCCCGGTCCTCGTCCGTCAGCTCCAGGTCCGCCGGCTCCGGGAACACCGGCGGCTCGCTCAGGTTGTTCGACGGCAGGTACGACAGCAGCGACTTGACGTACTCGACCGCGTCCTTCTCGTCGCCGGCCATGTGGTGCGCGACCCCGGAGACCGTGTTGTGGGTGCGCGCCCCGCCCAGCTCCTCGAAGCCGACGTCCTCACCGGTCACCGTCTTGATGACGTCCGGTCCGGTGATGAACATGTGCGAGGTCCGGTCGACCATCACGGTGAAGTCGGTGATCGCCGGCGAGTACACGGCGCCGCCCGCGCACGGCCCCACGACCAGCGAGATCTGCGGGATCACCCCGGAGGCGTGGGTGTTGCGGCGGAAGATCTCCCCGTACATCCCGAGCGCCATCACGCCCTCCTGGATGCGGGCGCCGCCCGAGTCGTTGATCCCGACGACCGGACAGCCCGTCTTCAGCGCGAAGTCCATCACCTTGACGATCTTCTGGCCGTAGACCTCGCCGAGGGCACCGCCGAAGACCGTGAAGTCCTGCGAGAACACCGCCACCGGCCGGCCCTCGACGGTGCCGTACCCGGTGACCACGCCGTCCCCGTACGGGCGGTTGTCCGCCAGGCCGAAGGCGGTGGACCGGTGCCGGGCGAACTCGTCCAGCTCCACGAAGGAGCCCTCGTCCATCAGCAGGGCGATCCGTTCACGGGCCGTCAGCTTGCCCTTGGCGTGCTGCTTCTCGACCGCGCGCGCCGACCCGGCGTGGGTGGCCTCCTCGACGCGCCGCCGCAGATCGGCGATCTTGCCCGCGGTGGTGTGGACGTCGATCGCCGGGTCCGCCGCGGGTGCGGGGGCGGACACGGTCGTACGGGGCTCTTCCGGCTTGGACATCGGGTGCGGCTCCCTGCGGAGAAGGGCGGCCGGCGCCCCGGGACGCCGGCGGGTCGTCGCGTCCTCGCGGGGCAGCCGGACGGGTGACCGGGGCTGATTTCTCGTAGCGTAGTGGGGTGGATACCGTTCGGCAGTGCGGCGTTTACCACACCTAGGGTGGGTTGCATGACGCCCCCGGATGCTGAAGCCCACCGCTGGTCCGACCTGGACCGGCCACCCCTGAACGCGGCGGCCCTCCGCCGTGCGCTGGTGCGCCCCGACTCCCTGTGGACCTCCCTGGACGTGGTCCGCGAGACCGGTTCCACCAACTCCGACCTCACCGCCCGCGCGGCCCGCACCGGTTCGCTCCCCGAGGGCGCCGTCCTGGTCGCCGAGGCCCAGCACGCGGCCCGGGGCCGCCTCGACCGCCGCTGGAGCGCGCCGGCGCGCTCCGGTCTGTTCGTGTCGGTGCTGCTCACTCCGGGGGACGAACGGCGCGGCGCGGTGCCCGTGGACCGCTGGGGGTGGATCCCGCTGCTCGCCGGGGTGGCCGTCGCCACCGCGCTGTCCCGGGCCGCCGGCGTCGACACGGCGCTCAAGTGGCCCAACGACCTGCTCGTCACCGTCGACGGCGAGGAGCGCAAGGCGGGCGGCATCCTCGCCGAACGGGCCGGGGACGGTTCCGTCGTCCTCGGGATCGGACTGAACGTCAGCCTGACCGCCGACGAGCTGCCCGTGCCCGGTGCCGGTTCCCTGCTCCTCGCGGGTGCGCGGACCACCGACCGGGACCCCCTGCTACGGGCCGTCCTGCGTTCCCTGGAGCAGTGGTACGGCGACTGGCGCGCGGCCGGCGGCGACCCGGTGGCGTCCGGCCTCCAGGAGACGTACGCGGCGGGGTGCGCGACCCTGGGGCGCCGGGTGCGGGCGCTGCTCCCCGGCGAACGGGAGGTTTCCGGCGAAGCGGTCGCCCTGGACGGGGACGGGCGGTTGGTCATCGCCACCGACGAGGGAGGGCTCCAGTCGGTCGGCGCGGGCGACATCGTCCATCTGCGTCCGGCGGAGTCCGGCTGACGGCTCGTGACTGCGGCGATGGAGGGGTTCCGGGCGGTTCGCGGGAACGGACCGTCCGGTCGGGAGTGAGCCACGGCACAGCTGTCGTACTGTGTGTGTTTGGGTGCTTCCTCGGAAGGCCCTGACCACGCGGCAGATCGGAAGGCAGCAGGCGTGACCGTCGACGACACGGGCTCGGGAGCCGGGAGGGGCAGTGCCCACGACCCGGGCCGCGACCGCCCGGCCGCCCCGCATCCCGGCTCCGGCGGTTCCGGTGGCTCCGGTGGGGCCGATCCTCCCGATGCCGCGGACGGCGCCGACGGGGGTGACGATCCCCTCGCCCTCCGCCTCGAACAGCTGATCCTGGGGGCCGAGCGTCGCTACACCCCCTTCCAGGCGGCCCGTAGCGCCGGGGTCTCGATGGAACTCGCGTCCCGTTTCTGGCGGGCCATGGGTTTCGCCGACATCGGCCAGGCCAAGGCGCTGACCGAGGCCGACGTCCTGGCCCTGCGCCGGCTCGCCGGTCTGGTCGAGGCGGGACTGCTCAGCGAACCGATGGCCATCCAGGTCGCCCGGTCCACCGGTCAGACCACCGCGCGGCTGGCCGAGTGGCAGATCGACTCGTTCCTGGAGGGGCTCACCGAACCCCCCGAGCCGGGGATGACCCGTACCGAGGTCACGTATCCGCTGATAGAGCTGCTGTTGCCGGAGTTGGAGGAGTTCCTCGTCTACGTCTGGCGCCGGCAGCTCGCCGCCGCCACCGGGCGGGTCGTGCAGGCCGCCGACGACGAGGAGATGGTGGACCGCCGGCTGGCCGTGGGCTTCGCCGACCTGGTCGGTTTCACCCGGCTGACCCGGCGCATGGAGGAGGAGGAACTCGGCGAGCTGGTCGAGGCGTTCGAGACCACCGCGGCCGATCTGGTGGCCGCGCACGGCGGGCGGCTCATCAAGACCCTCGGCGACGAGGTCCTGTACGCGGCGGACGACGCGGGCATCGCCGCGGAGATCGCCCTCCGGCTCATCGAGACGATGTCCCACGACGAGACGATGCCCGAACTGCGGGTCGGCATCGCCTTCGGCACGGTCACCACACGGATGGGTGATGTGTTCGGGACCACCGTGAACCTCGCCAGCCGGCTCACCTCGATAGCGCCGCGGGACGCCGTCCTCGTGGACGGGGCGTTCGCCGAGGAGCTGACCCGCACCGGCGAGGCCCCCAAGTCCGAGACGGAGGCCGCGGCGGCCACCGCTGCGGAGGACGCGCCCTCGTACCGCTTCGCGCTCCAGCCGATGTGGCAGCGGCCGGTCCGCGGGCTGGGCGTCGTCGAACCCTGGCTGTTGACCCGCCGCGGCTGACGCTCGCTCAGCGCGCCCCGTCCCCCGTACGGCCTGGGCCCCGTGCCCCGTACCGCTCCGCTGCCCCGTGTCGCGTTCGCCGCCGACCTGGAATGATCCGTTCGAATAACGAGCGTTAACGACCAGGGAGGTCCACGTGGACGAGCGACCGCAGCGGTTCGGGGACTTCGTGGCGGTGCAACGGCACGGCGCCGTCGCGGAGCTGCGACTCGACCGGCCCCGGGCCATGAACGCCGTGTCCACGGAGCTGGCCCGGGCCCTCACCGGCGCCTGCGAGGCGCTGGGCGCCGACCCCGGGGTCCGCGCGGTGGTCATCACCTCCACCCATCCGCGGGCGTTCTGCGTCGGGGCGGACCTCAAGGAACGCAACGCCTTCACCGACCGGGACCTGTTGCGCCAGCGCCCGGTGACCCGGGCCGCGTACACCGCGGTGCTGGACCTCCCGGTGCCCGCCCTCGCCGCCGTGCACGGCTACGCGTTGGGCGGCGGCTTCGAGATCGCCCTGTCCTGCGACCTGATCGTGGCCGACCCCTCGGCCGTCGTGGGGCTCCCGGAGGTCTCCGTGGGAGTGGTCCCGGGCGGCGGCGGCACCCAACTGCTGCCGCGCCGGGTGGGTGCCGCCCGGGCCGCCGAGCTGATCTTCACCGCCCGTCGGCTCCCGGCCGTGGAGGCCCACGCCCTGGGCCTGGTGGACGTCCTGACGGAGGAGGGCGAGGACACCGTCGAGGCGCTGGCGCTGGCCGCCCGCATCGCCGAGAACTCCCCGGTGGGCCTGCGCGCGGCGAAACGCGCGCTGCGCCTCGGTCAGGGGCTGGACCTGCGGGCCGCGCTGGAGGTCGAGGACGCGGCCTGGCGCTCGGTGGCGTTCTCCGGCGACCGGGTGGAAGGGGTGGCGGCGTTCAACGAGAAGCGGTCACCGAACTGGCCCGGCGAGTAGGGCGCCCGCCCGCCACGCGCCCTTTCCGTGGGTACCCCAATGCCCCAAAATATGGCAAACATCCTTAATCTAGTGTGATGGGTGGTGAGGAAGTGCGGCTACGGGGTGTGGTGGAGCTGGCGCAGGGAATGGCGGCGGCCCGCACCCCGCGGGACTCCTGGCGGGCGGCGGCCGAGGGGGCCCGCCGGGCGCTCGCCGGCGACTTCGCCGCCCTGTCGGTGTGGGAACGGGACCTGGGCCGGCTCCGGGTCCTCGTCAACGCGGGCGAGCGGACCCCGGACGAGGAGGAGTTCCCGGAGCACGAGGCGTACCCCGTGCACGAGTTCCCCGAGATCGCGGAGTTCCTGCACGGACGCTGGGCCGGCGGCGGTGAACCCCGGGCCTGGGTGGAGACCGCCGAGGGGTCGACCTCCGGGAGCGCGCACTACTGCCACCAGCGGGTCGCCGCCCTGCGCCGTCGGGGCCGCGGCTGCTGCGTGGTGGCTCCGCTGGTGCTGCACGGCCGGGCCTGGGGCGAGCTGTACGTGGCGCGCACGGCCGGGGCCCCGGTCTTCGGTCCGGCCGACGCGGACTTCGCCACCGTGCTCGCCGCCGTCGTCTCGGCCGGCCTCGCGCAGACCGAGCGGCTGGAGGAGGCCCGCCGCCTGGCGTTCACCGACTCCCTCACGGGGCTCGCCAACCGGCGCGCCGTCGACGAGAGCCTGGACGACGCGGTGGACCGTCACCACGCCGAGGGGATCGTCGTGAGCCTGGTGGTGTGCGATCTGAACGGGCTGAAGCGGGTCAACGACACCCAGGGGCACGCGGTGGGGGACCGGCTGCTGGAACGATTCGGCTCCGTACTGTCCCTGTGCGGGGCGATGTTGCCCGGGACGCTGGCCGCACGGCTCGGCGGCGACGAGTTCTGTCTGCTGGCGGTCGGCCCCCCGGCGGACCGGGTGGTGCGGGTGGCCGAGGAGTTGTGCCGGCGCGCGGCCGGCCTCGGCGACGGGGTGGCCTGCGGGGTCGCCTCCACCGGTGACCCCATCGGCGAGGTGCGCTCCGCCCGCCGGCTGTTCCGGCTCGCGGACGCGGCGCAGTACCGGGCCAAGGCGGCCCGGTCCCCGACGCCCGTGGTCGCCGGCCGCTCCGGGCCCGACGACCCGGTCGTCCGGTTGGCCGACGACACCGCGCCGCCGGCGGGCGAACCGGCTCCCCCCGTCGGTGAACGCCGCCGCTTCCGTCGCTGGCTGGACCGTTAGCGGGCGGCGGGCGCCCCCGGCTCGGCCCGGTGCGCCGCTGTCAGCGCAGGGCCACCAGGACGCTGTCGTCGCCGCACTGCCAGACCGTGGTGACGGTCGCGAAGCCCGCCGCCCGGAGCATCCCGGTCTGCTCGCCCGTGGTCAGGTCGAGGGGCGGGGCGAACGCGCGCCGGGCGATCGGCCGCCGCTCACGGGCCCGTGCCAGGTCGGCGAGTTCCGGAGCGGCGAGGAACGCCTTCCACCAGGAGTCCCAGTCCTCCCGGTCGGCCTTGCCGACCCGTTCGGCGCGGGCGTCCCGCACCCGGCGGGCCAGGGCGCGGGCCGCAGGGGAGCCCTCGGGGGCCCGGTTGTTGGCGTCGACGAAGACGCCGCCCGGCCGCAGCCGCCCGGCCAACAGGCGGTACAGCGCGTCGAGGTCCGCCGGCTCCAACCAGTGCAGGGCCGTCGAGGAGACGACCGCGTCCCAGGGGCCGTCCGGGGCGGCCCGGTCCGCCCAGCCGGGCGAGTTGAGGTCGTCGAGCAGCAGCCGGACACCGGTGCCGGCGACGGCCTCCTCCGCCAGGCCCAGCATCATCGGGTCGGCGTCGACGCCCACCACCTGTGCGTGCGGGAGGGCGCGGGCGAGGCGGCCGGTGAGCGAACCCGTGCCGCATCCCAGGTCCACGATCCGTGGGCGTGCGGGGGAGGCCCGCTCCAGGGACCACCGGGTGACGTCGAGGATCACCCGGAACCGTTCCTCGCGGTCCGGGCTGTAGCGCTCCTGCTGTTCGTCCCACCGTCGTAGCCAGGTGCGGGCCGTTTCGCCGAGCATCGTGGTCCCTTCTCCTGTGCTGCTGTGCTCCTGCGTCCGTCGCTCTGCCAGGACACCCTTCCCGCGGCGCGGTCCGGGTAGCCGCGCGGCGCCGTGCCGAGGTATGACGTGGATCATGTCCGTGTACGGATGAGAAAGCGGGCCGGGGGCGGTCCACCCCGGGACGAACACCGCGCCGGGCAGTTGACGGACGACCACGCACCACGACGACCACGACGACCACGAGCAGATGCGACGCGCGGGCCCGCCCGCCCGGTCCGCGTCCGAAGGGCAGACACCATGACCGCACCCGGGAACGGCCCGGCCAGCTACTTCCCCGCCATCGAGAAGAAGTACGGCCGCCCCGTGGCCGAGTGGCTGGAGCTGATCCGCTCCTCGCCGCTGAGCAAGCACATGGAACTCGTCGCCTGGCTCAAGACCGAGCACGGGCTCGGTCACGGGCACGCGAACGCGCTCGTGGCGTACGTCCGTGCGGAGTCCGACGCCAAGTGACCCCCGGGGGCCCGTTCGTCGGGCCCCCGTCCGCCGGTACCGCCCACCGCGCCGGCTCCGGTCTACCCGGCTCCGGGTCCGCCCCCAGGTCGCGGGGGCCGCGAGGTCGCCGGGCCACCGGTCCGGGGGCGCTTGTTCCGCCGGTCGACGGGGCCCCTCCGCCGGGCCGGCCTCGGCTCGCCTGACTTCGGGTCTGCCTGGCTTCGGTTCACCGGGCCGCAGGTTCACGGGGCTTCGGGTTCAGGGGCCGTGGGGCCGCCGGTCCACCGGGCCTGGCCCGGCCGGTCCTCCGTCCACCGATCCGGGTCCACCCGGCGCCCCGAGCCCCGGGTCCCGGAGCCCCCAGTCCCGTGCCACCGGCTCCGGTTTAAGGGGCACAGGTTCGCCGGGCCGCGGGGGCGCCGGTCCAGTTGGCCGATGATCCGCCGAGTCCACCGGTCCGCCGGGCATCCCAGGCCCCCGTTCGCCGGGACGGGTCCGTCAGGCACACCGGGCCCCGGTTCGTGGGGGCGTCGGGCCCCGGCCCGCCGGTTCGGGTCCGCCGGGTGGTCGTGGCCCCGTACACCGGTGTACCGGTGCCCCGATGCGTCGATCCGGGCCCGCCCCGGCGGACCAGTGGGGCCCGCGGACCTCGTGACAAGCTCCAATTCACTGCGTACGCTCCTGAATATGGATATGCACACTGTGGTGCTGGGGGCCTCGGGGACCACCGCGGCCGATGTGCTCGCCGTGGCCCGCGACGGCGCACGCGTCCGGTTGTCCGAAGAGGCGGAGTCCGCCCTCGCCGCCGCCCGCGGCATCGTCGAGGCCCTCGCCGCCCGACCCGAACCCGTGTACGGCGTCTCGACCGGATTCGGCGCGCTCGCGACCCGGCACATCGGCCCGCACCTGCGCGCCCGCCTCCAGCGCAACATCGTCCGCTCGCACGCCGCCGGGCTCGGCCCCCGGGTCGAACGCGAGGTCGTGCGCGCGCTGATGTTCCTCCGGCTGAAGACCCTGTGCTCCGGGCACACCGGCGTCCGCCCGGAGGTCGCCCACGCCCTGGCCGACCTCCTGAACGCCGGCATCACCCCCGTCGTCCACGAGTACGGCTCGCTCGGCTGCTCCGGCGACCTCGCCCCGCTGAGCCACTGCGCCCTGACCCTGATCGGCGAGGGCGACGCCGAGGGGCCCGACGGAACCGTCCGACCCGCCGCCGAGCTGCTGGACGCGCACGGCCTGCACCCCGTCGAACTGCGGGAGAAGGAAGGGCTCGCCCTCCTCAACGGCACCGACGGCATGCTCGGCATGCTGCTGATGGCCCTCGCCGACCTCGACCGGCTCTACACCTCGGCCGACATCACCGCGGCCCTCACCCTGGAAGCGCTCCTCGGCAGCGACCAGGTGCTCGCCCCCGCCCTGCACGCCATCCGCCCGCACCCCGGTCAGGCCGCTGCCGCCGCCAACATGCTGGCCGTGCTGCGCGGTTCCGGGCTGACCGGCCACCACCAGGACGAGGCCCCGCGGGTGCAGGACGCCTACTCGGTGCGGTGCGCACCCCAGGTCGCGGGCGCCGGGCGGGACACCCTCGCGCACGCCCGTCTCGTCGCGGAACGGGAACTGGCCGCCGCGGTGGACAACCCGGTCGTCCTGCCGGACGGTCGGGTCGCGTCCAACGGCAACTTCCACGGAGCGCCGGTCGGTTACGTCCTCGACTTCCTCGCCGTCGCCGTCGCCGACCTCGCCTCCATCGCGGAACGCCGCACCGACCGGCTCCTCGACAAGAACCGCTCGCACGGCCTGCCCGCCTTCCTCGCCGAGGACCCGGGCGTCGACTCCGGTCTGATGATCGCCCAGTACACGCAGGCCGCGCTGGTCAGCGAACTGAAGCGGCTCGCCGTGCCGGCGTCCGTCGACTCGATCCCGTCCTCCGCGATGCAGGAGGACCACGTCTCCATGGGTTGGTCCGCCGCCCGCAAGCTGCGCACCGCCGTCGCCCACCTCACCCGGGTGCTCGGCGTCGAGCTGTACGCGGCCACCCGCGCGATCGAACTGCGTGCCGGTCTGACCCCCGCCGAAGCGTCCCGCGCGGTGATCGCCGCGGCGCGCGGGGCCGGGGTCGGCGGCCCGGGACCTGACCGGTTCCTCGCCCCCGACCTGGCCGCCGCCGACGCCTTCGTCCGCGACGGACACCTGGTCAGCGCCGCGGAGTCGGTGACCGGCCCGCTGGCCTGACGCCCCGCCACCCCACGGGGGCCTGGTGTCACCCGGCCGCGGCGGCTGCTCCCCGCAGGGCGTCCGCCGCGCCGCCGACGACCGGGTCACCGTGCCCGAAGACAGCCGTGGCGACGCCCAGGGCGGCCATCCGGTGCAGTGACTCCACGGCCCGGGTCCGGTCGGCGTTGAAGACGCCCAGCGAGGTCCGACCGACGTGGTGGACGGTGTGCCCGGTGAACAGCACGTCGGGGCTCGGCAGATGCCGTGCGAACGACCCGTCGGTGTGCCCGGGCACGGCGACCACCACGGCCCCGCCGCCGAACGCCAGCACCTCGCCGTCCTCGACCTCCCGGTCCACCCGGCACGGCGGAGCCGGCGGCAGCTGCGGCACGCCCGCCTTGATCGGCGCCTCGAACTCCTCCAGCACCGGCGGCGCCGCCACCGCCTCCCCCGGATCACCGGGGCCTCCAGCCGGTGGGCCACCACCTCCGCCCCGTGCCGACCGGCGAGTTCGGCAGCCGACCCGGTGTCTACCCGGGTGCGGTGCCTCAGGGGGCGGTGCGGCTCCGGCGGACCGAGTAGACGACGAATCCGGCGCCCACGCACAGGAACGCGGTGCCCCCGTAGACGTACGGGGCGGTGTCGAAGGCACCCGTGTCGGCGAGACGTGCGCCGTCCTCCGCGCCCTTGGTGCTCGGCGCCCGGTACGTGACGGGAGAGAGGGGGGCGCCCTCGGATCTGACGGACGCGTCGGCGGCCGACCGGGGCGGGGTGAGGGGCTCTCCGTCGGTCGCGTTGGCGGAAGGGACGAACCACAGGGCGCCGAGGAGGGTTCCGGCGGCGGTTGCGGTCAGCAACGAGCGGCGGGCGGCGGACACGGAATATCGATCCCCTTGTGACGCTGGCGAATTGGCCGGGTGGACCGATGCTAGTGAACCCCGCGGGTCGCAGGAAAGTCGCGGGGCTCCTCGGCCTTACGCTCCGAACCATGACCAACACCGAAACATCCCACTATGTGCGCCTGCACGCCGATCTGCTGGTGGAAGTCCGCGACGGGGACGCGCTGACCGGCGGCGCTCTCCGGCTGATCGCCCGGGACGATCACATCGACCCCACCGAGCGGGCCCGCGCCGAACTCGCTGTGAAACAGGACACAGCGGAGGCGCTCGCCTATCTCGTGGACCCGTTCGACCTGGTCAGGGAGGTGCCCGGGATCGATCTGCTGCGGGCCTCCTGGAGCAGCGAGGAAGTCGCGGAGGCCGAGTACGACCCCGAAGGAACGGACTGGGACGAGGACGACGATGATGGGGGGAGCGAGGACGCGGGCGGCGACCTCCGGTAGGACCCGACGGCGTGCGCCGATTCGGGTCCGGCTCCGGCCGACCACGGACGGACGAGGCCCCGGACGGCATCCGCCGCCGGGGCCTCGCGCCCTTTCCGGGGGAGCCGCCCCGGGGTGAACGGGGCCGCTCGTGCGGCGCGCCGGAGCACGGGGAACGAGCCCCGTACGGGCCGGTGTCGGCGGACGTGGTGTGCCCCACAGCTTGATCGACGCTGGAACCGGAAGGCGTGGTCAGCGCGTTGTACTTGGACAGGGCTGCCGTGTGTGCGGGGAAATCGGTGACGAGGGAAAGGCTTGTGATGACGGACAGTAGGCGGCGCAGGGGAGTCATGGCCGCGTCCGCGCTGCTCAGCGGGGTGTTGGTGCTCACCGCGTGCAGTGACGGGGGATCGGGGGACGGCGGCGGTGACGCGGGGGCGAACGCGTCGGGCAAGCCGCAGGCACAGGTCGACAAGGCAGCGGCGGAGAAGGCGTCCGAGGCGAAGATCGTCATCCTTCCCAAGGACGGCGCCGGGAACGCCAGCATCAACAACGCCGCCAAGGTCTCGGTGACCGACGGCACCCTCACCAAGGTCGCGATGACCACGGGCGACGGCAAGGCCGTCGCCGGGCAGATATCGGCGGACAAGAAGTCCTGGAAGCCCGACGCCCAACTCGAACGGGCCACCCGCTACAAGGTCACCGCCACGGCCGCCGACGCGGAGGGCCGCGCGTCCCACGAGAACGCGTCGTTCACCACCGTCGCGCCGAAGAACAGCTTCATCGGCTCGTTCACCCCGGAGGACGGTTCGACGGTCGGCGTCGGCATGCCCGTCTCGCTGAACTTCGACAAGGCGATCACCGACCGCAAGGCCGTGCAGGAGGCCGTCACGGTCTCCACCAGCAGCGGTGAGGAGGTCGTCGGGCACTGGTTCAACCCCCAGCGCCTCGACTTCCGCCCCGAGAAGTACTGGACCGAGAACGCGACGGTCACGCTGAAGCTCGCCCTCGACGGCGTGGAGGGCGCGGACGGCGTCTACGGCGTCCAGCAGAAGACCGTCACCTTCAAGGTCGGCCGCAACCAGGTCTCCATCGTCGACGCCAAGACGAAGCAGATGAAGGTCACCCAGGACGGCAAGGTCGTGCGCACCATCCCGATCTCGGCCGGTGCGCCCACCACGAAGACGTACGAGGGTCAGATGGTGATCTCCGAGAAGTTCAAGGAGACCCGGATGAACGGTGCGACGGTCGGCTTCACGGACGACGACGGCAAGGGCGAGTACGACATCAAGGACGTGCCGCACGCGATGCGCCTGTCCACCTCCGGCACCTTCATCCACGGCAACTACTGGGGCGCCAAGTCCATCTTCGGCAGCGTCAACACCAGCCACGGCTGCATAGGGCTGTCCGACACGAAGGGCGCCGGCGACCCGAACACCCCCGGCTCCTGGTTCTTCAAGAACTCGCTGCTCGGTGACGTGGTGGTCGTCAAGAACACCGGTGACTCGACCATCAAGCCCGACAACGGCCTCAACGGTTGGAACATGGGCTGGGCGCAGTGGAAGGCCGGCTCGGCCGTCTGACGCCGGCTCGGCCGGTGCCGTGCCCGGTGCACCGGTACGCCTGCGGCACAGGGCCGTCGTTCCCCGAACCAGGGGAGCGGCGGCCCTTTCCGCTGCCCCTGGCTCCGCCCCTGCGTGTCGGCCGTAACATCTGCGACCCGTCCGGCGTGTGTATGACGTGAGCTCATCCGCTCCGTGCACTTCCAGGGGGGAACGTGAACAGGCGTCAGAACGGGTACTGGCCCTCGGTCGCCGCCGCCGCGGCGGCCGTGGCCCTGACAGCGGGGCTGACCACCCCGGTGTCGGCCGCCCCGAGCACGACCGCGGGGGCCGTCGCCCCCGCCCGGGCCGCCGCAGGGCCCGCGTCCACGGAACGCATCACCCTGATCACCGGCGACCGGGTGGTGATCGGCGCCGGTGGCCGGGTCCTCGGCTTCGAGGCCGCGAGGGGGCGGTCCCACGTCACCGCGCACAGCCGGCACGTCGGGGGGCGCACCCTCGTCGTCCCGGCCGATGCCCAGCGCCTCCTGGACCGCGGCGTCCTCGACCCGCGGCTCTTCGACACCGGTGAGCTGACCCGGGCCGCCGCACACGGCGCACCCGCGGGCCGGGGGAGCCGCCTCAAGGTGATCGTCAGCTACCGCGGTGCCGCCGCGGAGGCCCGCTCCGCGGCCCGTTCGGCCGGCGGCACGACCCTGCGCCGCTCCCTGCGCACGCTGAACTCCGATGCGCTCACCACTTCGGAGGGAGGCGCAGCGAAGCTGTGGGAGGCCCTCACCGACGAGCGGGCCGGCGGGCGGTACGCGGCCCGGGGCGTGAGCCGGGTCTGGCTCGACGGGGTCCGGGCGCCGGCCCTGGAGCGGAGCGTGCCACAGATCGGCGCCCCGAAGGCGTGGTCCGCCGGGCTCACCGGCAAGGGCGTCACGATCGCCGTCCTCGACACCGGAGTGCACGCCGCCCACCCCGACCTCAGGGACCGCCTCGTCGGCGAGAAGAACTTCACCGACTCCCCGGACACCGAGGACCGCTACGGCCACGGCACGCACGTCGCGTCCATCGCGGTGGGTACCGGCGCCGCCGCGCCTCCGGGCCGCAGCTTCAAGGGGGTCGCGCCCGGTGCCGGTCTGCTCAGCGGCAAGGTCATGAGGGACCACGACGGGTACGGCGAGGACTCCGCCGTCCTCGCCGGGATGGACTGGGCGGTCCAGCAGGGCGCCGATGTGATCAACCTCAGCTTCGCCAGTCTGGACACCCCGGAAACGGACCTGCTGGAGGCCCACATCAACCGGCTGACCGCGGAGCGGGACGTCCTGTTCGTCGCGGCGGCGGGCAACGGCGGTGAGTCGGCGCTCGGTTCCCCGGGCAGCGCCGAGTCCGCCCTCACCGTCGGGAACGTCGACCACGAGGACCGGCTGGACCCCCTGTCCAGCACCGGCCCCCGCGTCGGTGACGGCGGCATCAAGCCGGACGTCACCGCCCCCGGTGTCGCCGTCACCGCGGCCGCCGCACCGGGCAGCTCGCTCGAACGGGACCTCGGCCAGGACCCGGTGGGGTACCTCGCCAGCACCGGCACCTCCATGTCCGCCCCGCACGTGGCGGGCGTCGCCGCGCTGCTCAAACAGCGCCACCCCGACTGGACGGCCCCCCAGCTCAAGGCCGCGCTGGTGGCCTCCACCGAGAGCGGACCGTA
The DNA here is from genome assembly GCF_042724695.1 of Streptomyces sp. NPDC127068. Classification (NCBI taxonomy): domain Bacteria; kingdom Bacillati; phylum Actinomycetota; class Actinomycetes; order Kitasatosporales; family Streptomycetaceae; genus Streptomyces; species Streptomyces sp. NPDC127068. Next base: position 40,275 of record NZ_JBHXEN010000009.1, read on the forward strand.
CTCCCCGGTGCAGCAGGGATCGGGTCGGGTCCGGGCCGACCGGGCGATCGAGCAGACCGTGATCGCCGAGCCGGTCTCCCTGGCCTTCGGTACCGCGTCCTGGCCGCACACCGACGACACCCCCGTCACCCGGGAGTTGACGTACCGCAACCTCGGCGACCGGGACGTCACCCTCGACCTCGCGCTCAGCACCCGGGACCCGGCCGGCCGGCCCGCCCCGGACGGCTTCTTCGCCCTCGGCGCCCAGCGGATCACCGTCCCGCGGGGCGGCACCGCCGCCGTCCCGCTCACCGCCGACACCCGGATCGGCGGTGACAACAACGGGACGTACGGCGCGTACGTCGTCGCCACCGGTGGTGGGCAGCGCGTGCGGACGGCCGCCACCGTGGACCGCGAGGTGGAGTCCTACGAGGTGACCGTCAAGGCCATAGGCCGGGACGGCGCCCCCGCGACGGACCACTGGGGTTCGATCAACCGGATCGGCGGACCCGTCCACACCGCCCGGACCGGGATCTCCAGCCCGACCGGTACCACCACCGTGCGGCTGCCCAAGGGCCGTTACTCCCTGGAACACACCTTCTCCACCCCCGACGGGCCGTTCCGGGGCACCGACCGCGTCTTCCAACCGCAGTTCGACCTCAGCCGCCGCACCACCCTCACCGTGGACGCCCGCACCGCCGAACCGATCGACATCACCGTGCCCGACCGTGCCGCGCGACAGACGTCCGTCTTCCTCACCCTCTCGCTCGGGGGCGACGACAGGCGTCCGCACTTCCTGGGGGGAGACAGTTGGGAGGACGTGCGCATCGCCCACGCGGGCCCACCGGCCACCGCCCACCCGGTCCGCAGCCAGTGGAACACCCACTGGGTGAAGGGCACGACCACCCAGTACGCCACCGCACAGGTGGTGACCGGGAAAAAGGCACCGACCGGCCACATCCGGCGCCACCGGGCATCCGACTTCGCGACGGTGAAGCTCGCCGTGGGCTCCCCCGGCCGGGGCGAGCAGGCACTGATCGGCGTGCGGTACGAGTCGCCGAACGCCCTCCAGCCCTCCGTGTCCGAAGCCGCGCAGCCGCTGCCCGGCACCCGCACCCTGCGACTGTCGACCGGGCAGCGCGCCACCTGGGGCTTCGACGTCACCCAGTTCTCCGCCCGGGACGCCGACGGGCTCCCGATCGTGGAGGCCGTCCAGACCCTCGGCGCGACGCAGTCCTTCGCGGCCGGACGCGTCCACACCAGGAGGTTCAACACCGGGATCTTCGGCCCCCGGCTCGGCGGTGCCCACGGCCTCACCCGGAACGGCAACCAGCTCAGCGCCGCCGTCCCCCTCTTCAGTGACGGCCAGGGGCACGCCGGCACCTCGACGCTCACCTCGGCGCGGACCACCCTCCACCGGGGCTCCACCGAGATCGCCGAGAGCCGTGACTCCCTCCAGGCCGCCCGGCTGACCCTCCCCGCGGCGGAGGGCAGGTACACGCTCGCGTCCTCGGCCGTCCGCTCCGACCGCATCGCCGGGGTGTCCACCCGCATCGACACGCGCTTCACCTTCCGCACCCGGCGGACCACCGGGGCCACTCCGATCGCCGCCTCCACGGTCCGCTTCGGCGCGGTCCTCGCCCCGGACAGCACCGCACCGGCCGGCCGCGTCCAGTCCGTGCCGGTGACCGTCCAGGGCTCCGCGGCCGGCAGCAACCTCGCCTCGCTGGACGTGTACGCCTCGTACGACCGGGGCCGCACCTGGCGACGGCTCACGATCCGCGACGGCGCCGTGTCGGTGCAGAACCCCGCCGCGGGCCGGGGCGTCGCCTTGCGGGCGAAGGTCACCGACCGGCAGGGCAACACCTCGACGGTGTCCCTCCACGACGCGTACCTCGGCAGATGACCGCGGGCGCCCCCACGGCACGGTTCGGAGGGGGGCGCCCACGAACCGACGTTCGGCCAGGTGTTCTATGGGGGAGGGTCATCCCTGACTCCGCACATGAACACCACGAACACCACGAACTTCGTGAACCCCACGAACACCGCGGCCCCCGTACGCGGTGCACCTACCGAACGCGCACGACAGCGCGGACCGCCGGAACCGATGGCCCGCGCCGGACCGAGGAGACGCCATGACCACCGTTCCCGCCTACGCCGCTCCCACGCCCAAGGCCCCGCTGGAGCGCACCACCGTCCCGTTGCGCCCCCTCGGCGAGCACGACGTCCTCATCGACATCCAGTACGCCGGCATCTGCCACTCGGACATCCACCAGGTCAACAACGGCTGGCAGGAGGGCATCTTCCCGATGGTCCCCGGCCACGAGATAGCCGGCACCGTCGCCGCCGCCGGAGCCGGGGTCACCCGCTTCGCCGTGGGCGACCGCGTCGGCGTCGGCTGCCTCGTCGACTCCTGCCGCACCTGCGACAACTGCCGCGCCGGCCTCGAACAGCACTGCGCGAACGGCCCCGTCGCCACCTACAACGACCGCGACAAGAACGGCGACCCCACCTACGGCGGCTACGCCCGACAGATCGTCGTGGACGAGAACTACACCCTCCGCATCCCCGACGCGCTGCCCCTCGACACCGCGGCACCCCTGCTCTGCGCCGGCATCACCACGTACTCCCCGCTGCGGTACTGGAACGCCGGCCCCGGCCAGCGGGTCGCCGTCATCGGCATGGGCGGCCTCGGCCACCTCGCCGTCCGGATCGCCCACGCACTCGGCGCCGAGGTCACCGTGCTCAGCCAGACCCTCGGCAAGCGCGAGGACGGCCTGCGGCTCGGCGCCACCGACTACCACGCCACCAGCGACCCGGAGACCTTCGAGAAGCTGCGCGACCGCTTCGACCTCATCGTCTCCACGGTGTCCGCACCCCTGGACTTCGGGAAGTACCTCTCCCTGCTGCGCACCGGCGGCACCCTGGTGAACGTCGGCGCCCCCGAAGAGCCGGTCTCCCTGGACCTGTTCGCCCTGATCGGCGGGCGCAGGTCGCTCGCCGGGTCGAACATCGGCGGCATCCAGGAGACCCAGGAGATGCTGGACTTCTGCGCGGAGCACGGCATCGCATCGGAGATCGAGGTCATCCCCGCCGACCAGGTCAACGAGGCCTACGAGCGGGTGCTGCGCAGCGATGTGCGCTACCGGTTCGTCATCGACACCACCACGATCTGACGGCCTCTCGCCGCACCGGCGACACCCCTTACCTCCGGGGTAATCGACCGGGCCGCGACCCCGTACGAGTATCGACACCGAAGCAGTCGCCCGCTCCGACCCGCGGTCGGGGCGGGCGGCCCGAGCTGCAGGGACGGGACCATGACCACGTACGCCATCTGCCACCTCCAGCCCCGTGAGACCCCGCCCGACATGGCCGAGATCGCCGACTACATCGAGCGCATCCAGGCCACGATGGACCCCTTCGGCGGACGCTTCCTGGTGCACGGCGTCGAGCCCGAGGTCATCGAAGGACCCTGGCCCGGTGCGATCGTGATGATCGGGTTCCCCGACACCGCCGCCGCCCGCGACTGGTGGGACTCCGACGCCTACCAGGAACTCCTGCCGCTGCGCGTACGCAACTTCGACTGCCGCACCGTGCTGGTGCCGGGCGTTCCGGACGGCTACGACGCTTCGACCACCGCCCGCAAGCTCCGCCCCGCGCCCGCCCCGCTCACCGACTGACCCGCCTACTCGGCCCGGTCACCCTGGTTGATCCGGGTCTGCACCAGCACGCTGAGCCCGCCGCCCCCCACCGCCGGGGCGACCAGGGAGAGTTCCCACTTGACCGGGTCGCCCCGGCCCCCCGCGGCGAGCCGCACCGTGCGCGGCGCGAAACTCGCCACCTCGCGGCACCGCCACCAGTGCGCGAGGTCGGGCCGCAGCGACGCCAACCGCCCCGACACCTCCCGCACCCGCCGATCGTCGGGCGCCCCGTCCGCGAACGCCCGGAAGTGCCGGTGCAGGTCCCGCCCGACCTCCTCCCAGTCGAGCAACAGCCGTTGGTGGGCCCCGTCGCCGAGCAGGAGCAGCAACAGGTTCCGCCCGCCCTCGGGCACCCCGCCCGGGTCGGGCCAGACCCGCAGGTACGCGGAGTTCCACGCGACGATCCCCAGCACCGGATCGAGCACCAGCGCGGGTGACCCCTCCCAGGCGTCGATCATCCGCCGCAGCGCACCGGGCACCCCGCCCGCCCCGCCGAACCGCCCCGTGCCCGCAGCGCCCTCGGTGCCGTCGGCGCCGTTCGGGGGTTCGGCCACCGTCAACGGTGCGTAGCCGCCGAGCCGGAGCACGTGCCCCCGCTGCTCCGCGTCCAGTCGTAGCGCCCGCCCGACCGACTCCAGGACCTCCCGCGAGGTCTCCACCCGCCCCTGTTCGAGCCAGGTGTACCAGGCGACGCCGACCCCGGACAGCGCCGCCACTTCTTCCCGCCGCAGCCCCGGCGTCCGACGGCGCGCACCGCTCGGCAGCCCGACCGCACCGGGGGCCAACCGTTCGCGATGGGCCCGGAGGAACGCGCCGAGCTGTCGGCGGCGCAGGACGGCGGGACTGGACTGCGCACCGTTCGACGTCATGCGCCGAGCCTATGACCTGTGGTCACCGTAGGAACGGGCCACTGGCAGGCCCGCGCCCCGGCGGCGAGGCTGACGCCATGACCCAGCACACCACGACACCGCACACGACGCCGGACACCGTCCTGGAGCGCCGCTCCCCCGACTCCTCACACCTCACCGAACCCCGGGTGTTCCTCCGGGTGTTCACCGGCCCCGGCACCCTGGAAGCGTTGACGTCCTCCTACGAACGGCTGCTCGACACCGAGCGGGACCTGTGGTTCACCTACCCGGAGAAGCAGTTGGCGCTGTCCGCGGTCGGCGCCTTCCTCCTGATCGAGGGGACCGACGAGGTGCTCGCGCCGTTCCGTGCGACCCACGGGACCCTGCTGGTCGACTCGGTGTCCCCGTACCTGGCCCGGCTGGAGGCGGAGGGCGCGGAGATCCTCGTCCCCGTGCACCGGGTGCCCACGGGCTCCGGCTTCACCGCCCGGCACGCGGACGGCCTCGTCGTCGAGTACGTCGAGCACCGCCCCGACGAGTACGGCCGCTGAACCGCACGGCACCGGGGCGGCGGGGCTCACTCCCACACGTAGAGCAGGGTGACCCACGGGCCGTCGTCACACCAGTAGGCGGTGGTCCACCCCGAGGCCACCAGTGCCTGGCCCGCCCGGATGCACTCACCGAGGTTCGGACGGTAGCCGTAGTACACCCAACCGGCCTCCGCCGCCTGTGCGTTCGCGGCGGGGATCGGGGCGGCCGTCGCGTCCGCCTGCGCGGTCGGGGCGAGCGTCATCCCGGCGCCGGCCACGAGTGCGGCCACGGCCGCGGTGGAGAGCAGTCTGCGCACTGCCATGATGCGGTGTCCTCTCCTGACGAGAGCACCGGGACCCGCGCCCCGGCCATCGGGCCGAGCCTCCCCGTTCCCCCGCCGGAATCAACGCAGTGCCCGCACTCCGGCGTGAACTGGTCGGCGGTCGGGGGTGGGATCGTGGCGGTTCAGCCGTCGGCCGGGGCCACCCCGATCGGGCAGGCGACGCCCGTGCCGCCGATGCCGCAGTACCCGTTCGGGTTCTTCGCGAGGTACTGCTGGTGGTACCCCTCGGCGGGGTACAGTTCGCGGCCCTCGGCCGGCAGGATCTCGGTGGTGATGGTGCCGTGGCCGGTCGCGGACAGGACCCGCTGGTAGGCCTCGCGGGAGCGCTCCGCCGCCGCGGCCTGCGCGGGGGAGTGCGGGTAGATCGCCGAGCGGTACTGCGTACCGACGTCATTGCCCTGACGGAAGCCCTGCGTGGGGTCGTGGGACTCCCAGAACAGCTTCAGCAGCGACTCGTACGACACCACGGCCGGGTCGTACACCACGCGCACCGCCTCGGTGTGACCGGTCACACCGGCGCACACCTCCTCGTACGTCGGGTGCTCGGTGTAGCCGCCCTGGTAACCGACGAGGGTCGTCCAGACACCCTCCGTCTGCCAGAACTTGCGCTCCGCCCCCCAGAAACAGCCGAGGCCGAAATCAGCGACCTCCAGGCCCTCCGGGTAGGGGCCGAGCAAGGGGTTGCCGAGGACGGTGTGGCGCTCGGGCACGTCGTAGGCCGGCTCCGGGCGTCCCTTCAGGGCCTGCTCCGGCGTCGGCAGCTGCGGGGTACGGCTGTGCAGGAACATGGGTCTCCTCCGGGGGCTGCCACTTCCTCCGGTCCAACGACCGGCACCACCCAACCATTCCCCTGCCGCGTACGACCACCTCCCGGTGCGCTGTCCTGCGCGGGTGCGATCACCTGGCGGTGCGCTGTTCTGCTCGGGTGCGCTGTCGTTTCGCGCAGTTCCCCGCGCCCCTGTCGGGGCGCCCTGGTGCGGGTGCGTCGTCACCTGCGGGTGTTGCGCTCCGTGACCCGCAGATCCCCACCCCACCGGCGGAGCGCCCCGACAGGGGCGCGGGGAACTGCGCAAAACCACCGAGCACCCGAGCAGGACAGCGCACCCCTAGGCGATCGCACCCGATAGGGGGCGCGGGGAACTGCGCGGAACGACAGCGCACCCGAGCAGGGCAGCGCACCGCAGGCTCCGGGCGGGCCCGACCAGGAACCGCCCGGACCGCGCTCAGCGCGGAAGCGTCGCGGGACTGCCCCCGTTCGCCTCGTAGCCCGCGACCGCCAACGCCCGGTACACCGCGTAGTCCGCAGCCGGATCAGCCGCCACCGTCCAGGGCATGGCCCCGACGTGCCCGTCCACGTGGACCAACTGCTGCATGGCCTCGCCCCACCGCTCCGAGCGGACCAGGAAGAACACCAGCAGGTGCCGCACGTGCGGCAGCATCGGGTCGTCGGGGCGCGCCGAGTGAGCCGCGAAGAGCGCGCCCTCGATCGCGTTGCGCACGACCTCCGTGCCGTAGAAGTCGTTGACCAGCGCCAGCTCGGGCAGGTGCTGGTACACCGCGAACAGCGGCAGCGCCGACAGCAGCGAACCCCGGGGCGCCCGGGCCGCCGCGGCCTCCGCGAAGGAGTGCGCCAGCTCACGCGAGCCGTGCCACTTCTCACCCCAGTAGTGCAGCGCAGCGAGATGCGCCCCCATGTGCGCGGGCGCACGGTCGAGGATCTTCAGCCACAGCTGCTCGAACTCCGGCCGCGAGTAGCCGAGGCCCCGCGCGATGCTCAGCTCGATGACGTACGGGACCGGGTCGCCGGGGGCCAGCAGCGCGGCCTGCCCGCAGGCCGCGCGGGCCTCCTCCAGGATGATCCGGAACTCGTCGGTGCCGGGCGTCGCCGTACGGAACGCCTGCTGCACCAGGAACTCGGCCTGCACCGCCGCGCCCCCCGCGTCCTTCGGCGCATCCGTGCGCCAGGACCGCAGCCACTGCGCACCGGCACCCGCCCCGCCGGTGCCGCCGGGCCGCTGCTGGAGTTCCAGGGACGCGGAGCCCGCGAACGCCTGGACGCGCTGCCAGCGCCGCTCGCCCTCGGCACCGGTGCCCGCGAGCAGCTGGGACGCGGCCCGCCAGTCCTGGGTGCCGCGCACCACGTCCAGCACGTCGACCAGATCGGTGTCCGGGCCGGGCATGCGCACGTCGAGCTGCTCCTGGAGCAGGAAGCCGTAGGACGCCGGGTCCGCGGCGTCCGGCGCGTCGGGGCTGACCAGCTGGATGCCGCCGCCCCCGCGCCCGCGGCGCAGGAACGGCACCAGCACCGCCGTCAGCAGGGCCAGCGCCATCAGGAACCAGAGAATCTCCATGCGTACAAGCGAACCAGACGCGTCCGACAATTGGCGAACCTGTCACATGACGGACCCCGTCCCGGTGACCCGTCCGGTCCGCGCCGCATTACGCTCGGTGCCCATGAGCGACTCGCACTCCACGCATTCCTTCGAAACCGTCGCGATCCACGCGGGCAACACCGCCGATCCGCTGACCGGGGCGGTGGTCCCGCCGATCCACCAGGTGTCCACGTTCAAACAGGACGGTGTGGGCGGGCTGCGGGGCGGCTACGAGTACAGCCGCAGCGCCAACCCGACCCGGACCGCGCTGGAGGAGAACCTGGCGGCGCTGGAGGGCGGGGTGCGCGGTCTCGCCTTCGCCTCGGGGCTCGCGGCCGAGGACTGCCTGCTGCGCACCCTGCTCTCGCCCGGGGACCACGTGGTGATCCCGGACGACGCGTACGGCGGGACCTTCCGGCTGTTCGCGAAGGTGGCCGCGCGCTGGGGCGTGGAGTTCTCCGTCGCGCACACATCCGACCCGGAGGCGGTCCGTGCCGCGCTCACCCCGAAGACCCGGGTGATCTGGGTGGAGACCCCCTCGAACCCGCTGCTCGGCATCACCGACGTCCCGGTCGTGGCGCAGATCGCCCGGGAGGCCGGGGCGCGGCTGGTGGTGGACAACACCTTCGCCACGCCGTACCTCCAGCAGCCGTTGGCGCTCGGGGCGGACGTGGTCGTGCACTCGCTGACCAAGTACATGGGCGGTCACTCGGACGTCGTCGGCGGCGCCCTGGTCACCGGGGACGCGGAGCTGGCGGAGGAGTTGGCGTACCACCAGAACGCGATGGGCGCGATCGCCGGTCCGTTCGACTCGTGGCTGGTCCTGCGCGGGATCAAGACGCTGCCGGTGCGGATGGACCGGCACAGCGAGAACGCCGGGCGGATCACCGAGATGCTGACCCGGCACCCGCGGGTCACCAAGGTCCTGTACCCGGGGCTGCCCGAGCACCCGGGGCACGAGGTCGCCGCGAAGCAGATGAAGCGGTTCGGCGGCATGGTGTCGTTCCAGGTGGCCGGCGGTGAGGAGGCGGCCGTCGCGGTGTGCGACCGGGCCCGGCTGTTCACGCTGGGCGAGTCGCTGGGCGGGGTGGAGTCGCTGATCGAGCACCCGGGCCGGATGACCCACGCCTCGGCCGCGGGTTCGGCGCTGGAGGTGCCGGCGGACCTGGTCCGGCTGTCGGTCGGCATCGAGAACGTGGACGACCTCCTCGCCGACCTCCAGCAGGCGCTCGGCTGAGCCCGTCGGGCCGGGCGAGCACCCGCTCGCCGGGCGCCCGCGCAGCTCACCCGCTCGACCCTTCCGCCGCTCACCAGCCGGTGAGCGGCGGAGTGGTGTCCGCCGGCCGTCCGGTGGGCTCGTCGGCCACCGCCGCCCACACCGCGACCGCCGTCACGGTGGCGCACAGCAGCAGCCACAGCGCCCGCCGGACGGCCCGGTTGCGGCGCAGGAGCCGGCCGCCGCGCTCCGCCGCCTCCGCACGCAGTTGCCGGGGCACGGGAGGCGGGGGCGCATCGAGGAGCCGTCGTACGGCGGCCTCGTCCCGTTCGGCGCGGCTCACGGCCCCGTCCGGGGGGTCATGAGGGTGCCGCCTCGGGCAGGGCGACGGGACTTCCGCGGCGGGGGCGCAGCACTTCGGCGACGGCGCCCGCGCACAGTGCCCGTACCCGGTGTTCGGACAGCCCCAGCAGTGCGGCGGTCTGTTCCTCGGCGACCCCCTCGTGCAACCGCATTACCACGACGAGCCGTTCGTGGGTGGTCAGCCGGGCGAGGACGGCGCCGCTCCGCTGTGTCCCGGCAGGGGGCAGCGGTGCCTTGGCGCGCCAGAGGTGCCAGGCGTCCCCGGCGAAGCGGACGACGAGTCGGTCACGGGCGTGGGCGTACGGATCGTCGCCGCGCAACTGCCGCCAGGCGGCGTAGGTGTGGGCGAGGGCGTCGACGAGCAGGCGTCGGGCGCGCGGGTTGGCGTCCGGGGGTTCGGCCGTCAACAGGGTCGCGAGGTGCAGCAGTCGTCCGCCGGCACCCGCGGCGAACGCCTCGAATTCCGCGGCCCGTTGGGCATCGTGGGCGGAACGCCGGTGCCGCATCGCATCGTGCCTCCTGACCGGACGTTCCGTCGGCGGGTGCGTCGGCCGGTGCGGGGAGGCGGTCCCCGGCCCGCCCGCCGGGCCCGTGCTCCCACTATCGGGCCGGGTGCGGGGCCGGGGTCAAGAGGGCGACGGTCGGCCCGGGTTCCTTCGTCGGACCTCCGGGTCCAGTCGGCGTCGGCTCCGGAGGGGGTGGCGAGGAGAACCCGGGTCGGGTGAACGGGAGTTGCCGCCCGTCGCACGGTTGCGCGTGGCGGACCCGTCGAGGCGGGCCGCGCGGTGGTTCAGGAGCGGCTGATGACCTCCGTTTCCGGTGCGGGCGCGGCCATCCTGGTGGAGAGCGCGGTGTTGAAGCGCGTGAGGAGGGCGCAGAAGACCTCACGCTCGGTGGGTTCCCAGTCCTCGGTGAGCTGGGCCATCAACTCCCGGCGCGAGGAGCGCACTTCGCTGAGGCGGGCGTGCCCACGCGGTGACAGTTGGAGGACGACCGCACGGCCGTCCTCGGGGTGGGAGGTGCGCTTGACGAGTCCGGTGTCGACGAGCGGGGCGACCTGGCGCGTCACCGTCGAGGAGTCGATGCCCATGCTCGACGCGAGTGCCTTGACGCCCATGGGTCCCTCCTTGTCCAGGCGGTTGAGCAGCAGGTACGCGGCACGGTCCATGGAGTTGCGCACTTGCCCGACGCCGCCGAGGCGGGTCTGCTCCGCCCGGCGGGCGAAGAGGGCCACTTCGTGTTGAAGCGCGTCGAGAAGACCGGTGTCGCCGGAGGTCATCATGTCCATCGACATTTCTGGTGTTGTGGGCATGGCCGAAGGCTCACTTCATGCGTACGGAAAGAATTGGGGGACACAGTACGCGGAGCGGGGGTCCCCCGTACGGGCGCTGGGGAAACCCGTCGCGCCCGCCGGGACGCCCGGCGTGAGCTGCGAGACTTGCGTCATGAGCTATGCCACCGCTGACTCCTTTCTCCCCGGCGATCCGCCCGTCACGCTGGACGACGTCCGCGGCGCCCGGAAGATGCTCCAGGGGATCGCGCGGATGACCCCCATAGAGGGCAGCCGCCATCTGTCGTCGCTGGTCGGTGCCCCGGTTCACCTCAAATGCGAGAACCTCCAACGCACGGGCTCGTTCAAACTCCGCGGCGCCTACGTGCGCATCGCGGGTCTGCTGCCGGAGGAGCGCGCCGCGGGGGTCGTCGCGGCGAGTGCCGGCAACCACGCGCAGGGCGTCGCGCACGCCTCGGAGTTGCTCGGCGTCCGCGCCACCGTTTTCATGCCCGTGGGTGCACCGCTCCCTAAGATCGCTGCGACCCGCGAGTACGGCGCGGAGGTGAGGCTGCACGGTCAGGTCGTCGACGAGACCCTGGCCGCTGCCGAGGAGCACGCCCGCCGGACGGGCGCCGTCTTCATCCATCCGTTCGACCACCGGGACGTCGTCGCGGGGCAGGGCACGGTCGGGCTGGAGATCCTGGAGCAGTGCCCCGAGGTGCGGACCGTGGTCGTCGGCATGGGCGGCGGCGGGTTGGCGGCGGGCATCGCGGTCGCGGTGAAGGCGCTCCGGCCCGATGTGCGGATCGTCGGCGTCCAGGCGTCGGGTGCGGCGGCGTACCCGCCCTCGCTGGCGGCGGGCCGGCCGGTGTCGATCGGGTACCAGGCGACGATGGCCGACGGCATCAAGGTCGGGCGCCCGGGCGAGGTGCCGTTCCGCATCGTCGCCGACTTGGTGGACGAGGTGCGCACGGTCTCCGAGGACGAACTGTCCAGCGCGCTGCTGCTGTGCCTGGAGCGGGCCAAGCAGGTCGTGGAGCCGGCGGGGGCGTCGCCGGTGGCCGCGCTGCTGGGCGAGCCGGGGGCGTTCGAGGGGCCGGTGGTGGCGGTGCTGTCGGGGGGCAACGTCGATCCGGTGCTGTTGCAGCGCATCCTGCGGCACGGGATGGCGGCGGCCGGGCGCTACCTCGCCGTCCGGCTGCGGTTGACGGACCGGCCGGGGGCGTTGGCCACGCTGCTCGGGGTGCTGTCGGCGGTGGACGCGAACGTGCTGGACGTCAGTCACGTACGGACCGATCCGCGGCTCGGGCTCACGGAGGCGGAGGTCGAACTGCACCTGGAGACCAAGGGCGGTGACCACTGCACGGAGGTCCGCGAGGCGCTGCGCACCGCCGGGTACAAGATCATCGAATGAACGTTCCCGCCGGCGGGGCCGACGGGGCTGCGACTCGTGGCCGGCCCCGTCGCTCCCGTACGTGAACGTCAGACGAGCTGGTTGACGCGGATGATGTTGCCCGTGGGGTCGCGGAAGGCGCAGTCACGGACCCCGTAGTCCTGGTCGACGGGTTCCTGGACGACCTCGGCGCCGGCGGCCCGCAGCCGCTCGAAGAGCCCGTCGAGGTCGTCGGTGGCCAGGGTGATCGGGGTGTGGGCGCCCTTGCCGATGAGGTCCAGGACGGTGTGGCGCTCCTCGTCGGTGAGGCCGGGGTCGACGGCCGGCGGGTGCAGCACGATCGAGGTGCCCTGCTGGCCGGCCGGTCCGACGGTGATCCAGCGCAGGTCCTCGTAACCGACGTCGTTGCGGACCTCGAAGCCCAGGACGTCGCGGTAGAAGCCCAGGGCCGCTTCGGCGTCGGTGTGCGGGAGGAAGGCGTAGTGGATGGTGATGTTCATGCGCCTCACGCTAGGCGGGTCCACCGGGCGCGGGCTTCTCGATTCCTGACCGGTTCGACGAGGCTCCGACCGGCCCCGATCCGTCGACCCGAACCGGTCAGGAATCGAGAAGCGGGGCTCTCCCCCCACGGTTAGCGTCGACGTCACTTCCCACCGATCACGAGCAGGAGAGTGACAGCGATGAGCGCGGACGGCAGCACCCACGAGGAGCGGACCACGGGTGGCTTCTCCGAGCAGGAACGTGCTGCGATGAAGGCGCGCGCCGCGGAGCTGAAGCAGGAGAAGAGCCGCGGCGGTCGCGGCAAGAAGGCGGCGGCCGAGGAACTCGACGTGCTGTCGAAGATCGCGGAGATGGAACCGGCGGACCGTGTCCTGGCCGAACGCCTCCACCTCGTCGTCACGAGCAATGCCCCGGAGTTGTCGCCGAAGCTGTGGTACGGACAGCCGGCCTACGCCCACCAGGGGAAGGTCGTGTGCTTCTTCCGCAGCGGGCACGTCGACAAGGAGCGCTACTCGACCTTCGGCTTCACCCCCGCGGCCAACCTGGACGACGACGGCCTGTGGCCCACGTCGTACGCCGTCACCGAGCTGAGCGAGAGGGCCGAGGCGGCGCTCGCCGCGCTCGTCCGGCAGGCCGTGGCCTGACGCCCGGAGCGGCTCCCGCCCGCACGCGCCGGGCCCGTCATACGGATGACGGGCCCGGCGCGTGCGTGTGTCCACCCGTCACCGCCGATCCCCTGCGCCGTCCCCCGTTTCGCCGACGGTCGCGGAAAACCAGTTGAGCAAACGCGATACATCGCGTTATGGTGCGTGTCCTGGGTCACTCGCGGCGACTCCGCAGAGTAGGGCTGCGCAGCGCTGTGTCGCACGGGGATTTTCCACGCCCCGCGATCGTGCACACTTGGGCATCTCGGGCATTTCATGTTTTTCGTTTGATGCGTCACCCGGCCACGGGCGACCGAACCACTGGGAGTAACCACATGCCAGGCGCCATCTACGCCGAAGGTCTGGTCAAGACCTTCGGTGACGTCAAGGCGCTGGACGGTGTCGATCTCGACGTCCCCCAAGGCACCGTCCTCGGCCTGCTCGGCCCGAACGGCGCGGGGAAGACCACCACCGTCCGCTGCCTGACGACACTGCTCCGACCCGACAGCGGTCGTGCGGTCGTCGCGGGCATCGACGTCCTCAAGCACCCGAACGACGTCCGCCGCTCGATCGGCCTCTCCGGCCAGTTCGCCGCCGTGGACGAGTACCTGACCGGCCGCGAGAACCTCCAGATGGTCGGCCAGCTCTACCAGCTCAAGGCGAAGGCCGCCAAGGTCCGCGCGGGCGAACTGCTCGACCGGTTCGGCCTCGCGGAGGCCGCCGACCGCCCGGCCAAGACGTACTCCGGCGGCATGCGCCGCCGGCTCGACCTCGCCGCCGCCCTCGTCGTCTCCCCGCCCGTGATGTTCATGGACGAGCCGACGACCGGCCTCGACCCCCGCAACCGCCAGGCCCTGTGGGAGGTCATCCAGGAACTCGTCACCGGCGGGACGACCCTCCTGCTCACCACGCAGTACCTGGAGGAGGCCGACCACCTCGCGCACGACATCGCCGTGGTCGACCACGGCAAGGTCATCGCCCGCGGCACCTCCGACCAGCTCAAGGCCCGCACCGGCGGCGAGCGGGTCGAGGTCGTCGTCCACCAGCGCGAACACATAGCCGACGCCTCCGGCGTGCTCGCCGCGCTCGGCAAGGGCGAGGTCACCACCGACCAGCACACCCGCAAGCTCACCGTGCCCGTCGTCGGCGGGGCCAAGCTGCTCGCCGAGGTCATCCGGGAGCTGGACGTGCGGGGCATCGAGATCGACGACATCGGGCTGCGCCGCCCCACCCTCGACGACGTGTTCCTCTCCCTGACCGGCCACGTCGCCGCCACCACGACCGCCCAGGAGGCCGACCAGTGAGCGCCGTGACCGAAGCGGTGGAGATCGCCGCACCGAAGGGCACCGGCGGGGCCCTCCAGTCCGTCCGGGACTCCCTGGTCATCGCCAAGCGGAACCTGATCCGCATGTCCCGCATCCCCGAGATGATCATCTTCGGGATCTTCCAGCCCGTCATGTTCGTGGTGCTGTTCTCGTACGTGTTCGGCGGCTCCATGAACATCGGCGGCTCCACCAGCCCCGAGGTGTACCGCGAGTTCCTGATGGCCGGCATCTTCGCCCAGACCGTCACCTTCGCCACGGCGGGGGCCGGCGCGGGCATCGCCGACGACATGCACCGCGGACTCGTCGACCGCTTCCGTTCGCTCCCCATGGCGCGCGGCGCGGTCCTCACCGGGCGGACCCTGGCCGACCTGGTCCAGACGGCGCTGACGCTGCTCGTCCTCGCGATCGTGGCGCTGCTCGTCGGCTGGCGCACCCACACCAGCGTCCCCGAGGTGGTGGCCGGGTTCGCCCTGCTGCTCCTGCTCGGTTACGCGTTCACCTGGATCGGTGCGCTGATCGGCCTGTCCGTCCGGACCCCGGAGGCCGCGACCTCCGGCGGGCTGATCTGGCTCTTCCCGGTGACGTTCATCTCGACCGCCTTCGTGGACAGCAGCAAGATGACGCCGTGGCTCCAGCACGTCGCCGACTGGAACCCGTTCAGTGCGACCGTGCAGGCGTGCCGTGAGCTGTTCGGCAATCCCGGGGTGGTCGAGTCCTCGGCCTGGCCCATGCAGAACCCGGTCTGGGCGTCCCTGCTCTGGTCGGTGCTGATCATCGTGGTCTTCCGTACGCTCGCCGTCCGCAAGTACCGCAACGCGGCGGCCTGAACCGGTTCGGTTCAACGTCCGCGTTGCCCGGGGGCGGTGCGCTGTTCCGTGCGGTGCGAGGTGCTTACTCGCGCAGTTCCCCGCGCCCCTGAGGTGCGTCCACCTGATGGTGCGCTGTTCCGTGCGGTGCGCGGTGTGTTTCGCGCAGTTCCCCGCGCCCCTTACGGGGCCGCTCTGGCTCGGGTGCGCTGCCCTGTGCGGGCGCTCCGAGGGGCGGGCGGGCGGCGACGAGGAGCGCCCCATCAAGGGGCGCGGGGAACTGCGCGAATCGCACCGCGCACCCGAGGGGGACGGCGCACCCGGAGCCGAACGCACCGGACAGCGCACCGCGCACCCGAGCGGAGCAGCGCACCCGGAGCGGAACGCACCCGAAAGGGCCCCGCCCCCGGGACTACGCGGACACAGCAACGGGGCCCCGGGAAACGTCCCGGAGCCCCGTTCGTACGGTCAGCTGGAGTACGGCTTCGCAGCGAGGACCTTGACGGACGCGAGCTTGCCGTTGGGCAGCTCGTACGTCGCCTCGTCACCCACCTTCTTGCCGTTCACACCGACGCCCAGGGGCGACTGCGGGGAGTAGGTCTCGATGTCCGAGGACGGGTACTCACGGGACGCCATGAGGAACGTGAGCGTGTCGTCCTCGTCGCCGTCGAAGGCGATCGTCACGACCATGCCGGGCTCCACGACGCCGTCGTCCGGCGGGATCTCGCCGATCTTCGCGTTCTCCAGCAGCTGGGTGAGCTGGCGGACCCGGAGCTCCTGCTTCCCCTGCTCCTCCTTGGCCGCGTGGTACCCGCCGTTCTCGCGCAGGTCTCCCTCCTCGCGCGCCGCCTCGATCTTCTTGGAGATCTCGGTGCGGGCGGGACCAGACAGGTACTCCAGCTCGGCCTTGAGCTGGTTGTACGCCTCCTGCGTAAGCCAGGTGACGCTCTCACTGGTCTGGGTCACTGGTGCTCCTCGTCGGTACTGGGAATACAAAGCATCGCCCTACCGGAACAGGGTGTGCCTACCGGTGGGCGAAACCACGAGCCTAACAATTTCGGCGCTGCAGGGGGAGGACATATCGCATCAGACTTACATCAACGCAGGCCAGCGCCGTGCGGATCTCGTACGGCCCTCCCAGAGAGCATGCGCACCCGCACCCGCCGACAAACACGGCGTCGGCGGGCGGTCACCCGCGGTTCACCGACCGGGCGGGAGGGCCCCGCGGGAGCCGGTGCTACCCGTCGGACTCGCAGCCCACCAGCTCGGCGGAGGTGCCCCGGGCCGTCGTCCGCAGGGTGATCACCTCGTCGATGCGATCGGCCCGCTGGTCGAAGCGGAAGTCCGCGCGCCCCACCTCGGCCCCGTCCTCGGACTGCGAGCGGACCGTGCAGTAGCCCCGGACCGAGGCGTCCTTGCGGACCTCCAGGTGCACCTCGACGGCGCTGTCCGAGACCACCTTGAACCGGATCAGCTCGGCGCTCACCGCCTTGCCGGTGATGTAGCCGTACCCGATCCAGGTGACCAGGGCCAGCAGACCCACGCCCAGGACCGAACCGATGATCTTCAGCTTGCGGTCGACGTGCTCTTCCGCGGAGCGGCCGTACCGGCCCTCCGGGAGCTGCTCACGGACCGCGCTCATGATCGTCCTCCTGGTGGGGGTGACGGGACGGGGTCCCGGAATTATTCGCCCCCCGATTCGGTCACTATAGAAGCCGCCCATCGCGCCCCCTCATCGGGGCGCCGTATTCGACGAGGATCGAGTCTTGACTGAGCAGCTGCGACTCATGGCCGTGCACGCCCACCCGGACGACGAGTCGTCCAAGGGCGCGGCCACCATGGCGAAGTACGTGTCCGAGGGGGTGGACGTGCTCGTGGTGACCTGCACGGGCGGCGAGCGCGGGTCCGTACTCAACCCGAAACTCCAGGGTGACCAGTACATCGAGGACAACATCCACGAAGTGCGCAAGAAGGAGATGGACGAGGCGCGCGAGATCCTCGGCGTCCAGCAGGAATGGCTGGGGTTCGTCGACTCGGGGCTGCCGGAGGGCGACCCGTTGCCGCCGCTGCCCGAGGGCTGCTTCGCGTTGGAGGACGAGAACGCGGCGGCGGGGCGGCTGGTGCGGAAGATCCGCGACTTCCGGCCCCAGGTGATCACCACCTATGACGAGAACGGCGGCTACCCGCACCCCGACCACATCATGACCCACAAGATCACGATGATCGCGTTCGACGGCGCGGGCGACGCGGAGGCGTTCTCCGAGGACGCGTTCGGGCCGGTGTTCCAGCCGGACAAGCTGTACTACAACCAGGGCTTCAACCGGCCCCGCACCGAGGCGCTGCACCAGGCGATGCTCGACCGCGGCCTGGAATCCCCCTACGGGGACTGGCTGAAGCGCTGGGACGAGTTCGAGCGGGTCGAGCGGACCCTCACCACGCACGTGCCGTGCGCGGACTTCTTCGAGATCCGGGACAAGGCGTTGATCGCGCACGCCACGCAGATCGACCCGGAGGGCGGCTGGTTCCGCATTCCGATGGAGCTCCAGAAGGAGGTCTGGCCCACCGAGGAGTACGAGCTGGCGAAGTCGCTCGTCGATACATCCCTCCCCGAGGACGACCTCTTCGCGGGCATCCGCGAGAATGCCTGACATGAGTGTGAGCGCAAGCGCGAGCCAGGTGGTCGCCAACCTCGTCCCCCTCGCCGCCGAGGTCGACAAGAACAAGGTCACCCCCGGAGTGCTGGGGTTCATCGTCTTCGCGGCGATGGCGGTCGCCGTCTGGGGCCTGATGAAGTCGATGACCAAGCACATGGGCAAGGTCGACTTCAAGGAGGTCCCGGCCACGGGAACCACGGACGACAAGGTCCGGGCACCCCGCGAGCCCTGATCCACCCCGCCCGCGGCTCGTCGTGAGCGCGTGACGGTTCGCGGCCCGGAACGTCCGGGTCGCGGGCCTTCGGCTGCCCGCGCGACCCGCCGGCCCGGTGCCGGACGGGGTCAGAAGCGTCCGATCCGACGGACCTCGTCCTGCGGGTAGGGGGTCTTCCGGCTCCGGTGCTGGAGCTCGCGGAAGAAGTCCGCCATCAACGCGGTGAGCGGCGCGTCCCGCGCGATGATCGCCGCGGCGGCCTCGGGCAGCCCCACCGGGCGCTCGCCCCCGGCGTACGCGCGCACCCGTGCCTCGCGTGCCTCGCGGTCCCGCGGGTCGTCGCCGTGCAGGGCGGTGACCAGCCAGTTCACCAGGTAGGCGGTGGTGAAGCTGCGGTCGTAGGTCCGGTGCCGTTCGGAGAAGTCGGCGTGCTCCCGCGACAGCGCGAAGCGGGACGAGGTCGCCAGGCCGTAGTCGGCGAAGTAGAGGCGTCGGCCGTCGGTCAGCACGTTCTCGAAGTGCGCGTCGAAGTGCAGCAGCCCGCGGTCGTTCATGAACGAGATGCCGGCCGCCAACTGGGACTCCACCATCGCGCAGGCCCGGTTCGTGCTCTCCTCGCCCGCCGCCACCTGCGTGCCGAGCCAGTGGTGGAGGTGGTGCGGAACGTACTCCAGGAACAGCGCGACGCTCGCCGAGGAGTCGCGCAGGGCGTGGATGCGCCGGCGCACCTGCGGGCTGTCGCCCCAGTACGCGACGACCGCCTCGACGTCGGCCAGCTCCTCGTGCAGCGGCGTCGCGTCCGGCAGCACCCGCCAGTGGTGCAGCAGCGGGAAGCCCTCGTGTGCGCCCGCCAGCACCCAGTTCGTCGTCATGGTGTGCACGGCCAGCTCCCGCCAGACGCCGAAGCCCGGGCCGCCGAGGCCGTACTGGCAGAAGTCCGGCAGCTCGAACAGGTTCGCCGTGGACCGGACGTTCTCCGCTCGCCGCTCCAGGTCGGTCAGGGGCACCCGCTTCACGAAGACCCGGCGTCCGGCGACCTCCAGCAGGGACGACTTCCCGCCGATGCCCCTTCCGAGCGGTACGGCCGCGTCCACGAGTGCGCCCAGGGCCTCGTCACTGTGCAGCGCCAGGGCGGTGGAGACCTCGCCGTGGGCCGTCAGCCGCGCCCCGCGGGCCAGGTCGTCAGGTGCCGTCACCGCTACCTCCCCGGCGCTCGGCGGAGGCGGCGGCCTTGCGCGGGCTCGGCGCGAGGGTCCGCTCCGCCATCGGCAGCGGGGCCGGGGCGAGCGCCTGACCCAGCAGCGTGCGCCGCACCACCCGCTCCGCGGCGTTCCCGTCGTCCCAGGAGCAGAACCGCTCCCGGAAGGCGGCCCGCAGCGCGGCGGTGCGCTCGTCGTCCCAGCGGCCCTCGCGGAACGTCTCGATCAGCTCGTCCTCCGTGGTGGCGACGGCCCCGGGGGTCTTGCCGGGCTCGCCGGACATCAGGTCGAAGGTGACGCCCCGGGAACGGACGTACACGTCCCAGTCGTCGGCGTAGGTGACGATCGGCCGGTCCAGCACCGCGTAGTCGAACATGATCGACGAGTAGTCCGTGATCAACGCGTCGGACGCCAGGCACAGTTCCTCGACGCTCGGGTGGCGCGAGACGTCGATCAGGGCGCCCTGCTCGGTCAGCTCCGTCAGGCGCTGGTCCTGGCCGTAGAAGTAGTGGGTGCGGACCATCAGCACGAACCCGGGGCCCAGCGCACGGCTGACCCGTTCCAGGTCCAGCCGGGGAACGTAGCCGACCTGGTAGTCGCGGGCGGTCGGGGCGTACAGCACGGCGATCCGGCCCGGCTCGATGCCCAGGCGCTCCCGGATCGCCAGCACCTCGCGGCCGTCCGTCCGGGCGTACACGTCGTTGCGCGGGTAGCCGGCGTCCACCGACTCGAAGGAGCACGGGTACACCCGGTCCCACTGCTCGCTGGAGTGCCGGTTGGACGAGACGCTGAAGTCCCAGCGGTCGGCGCGCGCGAGCAGCTTCTCCATGTTCATGCCCTTGGCGGCGGCGGGGTAGCGCTGCTGGTCGATGCCCATGCGCTTCAGGGGCGTGCCGTGGTGGGTCTGTATGTGCACCTGGCCGGGTCGCTTGACGAGGTGGTCCGCGAAGTTGACGTTGTTGACGAAGTACTTGGCCCGGGCCATCACCTCCCAGTAGCGGGGCGTGTGGGCGACGACGTGGTCCACGCCCGGCGGGAGGCTCTTGACGGCGTCCGCGCGCACCACCCACACCCCGCGCACGTGCGGCGCCAGCTCCTTGGCCTTCTCGTACACCGCCAGGGGATTGCAGGCGGGCGTCCGGTTCCAGTACGCGGAGTAGACCGCGAGGTTCTCGTCGATCGGCCGCTGCAACTGGAGCCGGTAGTAGCTGGCGTAGGCGCGCTTGCCGACCGTTCGCCGGGCCTTGCGCAGCCCGTCGGCGCCGCGCAGCCGAGTGCCGTTGACCAGCTTGAGGGCCTGGAAGCCGGAGTACGAACCCCGGGCCACCGCCTGGAACTTGGCGCCCTGCACACCGGCCGGCGGGGTGAAGCCGGGCGGTACGTGGCGCTTGTACATCTCGGTGGCCCGACGGAAGAACTCGGGCCGGTCGGCGCGCACCACCCGGCTCTCGCGGGCGAAGGTGTGCAGGACGTGGCTGATCATCCGCTCGAAGAGCATCGGCCGTAGCCGGTCCAGGTCGGGGCGGGTGTCCAGGAATTCGAAGAGCCGCTGGTACTGCTCGAAGATCGTGAAGTGCCGGCGGCCCGGCGTCTGCATGGAGTTCCCGTTGCGGCGCTGGCGGTACTCGACGCAGACGTGGTCGAGGCAGACCGCGCGTTCGGCGGTGAGCATCGTCGTGTAGACGACGAGGGCGTCCTCGTACAGGCCGTCGGTGAAGGCGAAGCCGTTCTCGACGAAGAAGTCCCGCCGGTAGACCCGGTTCCACACCACGGCGAACATCGACAGGAACTCGGTCCGGTCGGCCGGCCGGAACACCTCGGTGCCGGTCCGCGCCAGCAGGTCGGAGGTGGCGCTCGTGCGGACCTCGTTCCACCAGTAGGTGCGGACGTGGTCGACGATCAGGATGTCCGGGTCGTCGGTGAGCGAGAGCCGGTCGTGCATCGCCCGCAGGGTGCCCGGGGTGACCGTGTCGTCGCTGTCCAGGAAGAAGAGGTAGTCGCCGCGGGCCCGCTCCACTCCGGTGTTGCGGGCCCGGCCTATCCCGCCGTTGGACTCGTGCCGGACGGTCACCACCCGGGGGTCGCGGGCGGCGAACTCGGCGAGGACCTGTCCGCTCTGGTCCGGTGAGCAGTCGTCGACCGCGATGATCTCGAAGTCCGTGAAGTCCTGGGCGAGGAGGGATTCCAGGCACTCCCGCAGATAACCCTGGACCTTGAAGACCGGGACGACGACGCTGAAACGGGGGGAGGGCGTGGGGTCGCTGGAGGGCATTGCCGTACTGACTCCTCGTGATCAACCGTGTCGGGAGAACGCGTCGGCCCTCACCGCGGGACGTAACAAGACTTCGACGCACGTTCCCCGCAAAAGGTTGCCGCGTCAACGTGAGACCCCGCCGGGGCGGGGCGGGCCGCCGTCACAGGAGCCCCGGGAGTACCCGTGCGCCTCACCGGAACCCCTGGTGGGGCCCGGGGGAGACGCGTCGCGGACCGGTCCCGCGGCCCGCCGGACCGGTGTGAGCAACCCCTCACACGGTGCTGCGCGCGGTGGCTCGGGTGGTGGCTCGGGCGGTGCCGCGGGCCGGGGGGTCAGGCCCGGCGGGGCTGGTTGAAGCGGAGCATGTTGCCGGAGGGGTCGCGGAAGGCGCAGTCACGGACCCCGTACGGCTGGTCGACGGGCTCCTGGACGACCTCGCCACCGGCGGCGCGGATGCGTGCGAACGTGGCGTCGCAGTCGTCGGTGCGGAAGATGACACCGCGCAGGTGGCCCTTGGCCAGCAGCCGGGCCATGGCCTCCCGGTCGGCGGGGGAGGCGCCCGGGTCCGCGAGAGGCGGTTCGAGGACGATGTCCACGTCGGGCTGGTCCGGGGAGCCGACGGTCACCCAGCGCATGCCCTCGAAGCCGACGTCGTTGCGTACTTCGAGCCCCAGGACGTCGCGGTAGAAGGCCAGAGCCTTGTCGTGGTCGTCGACGGCGATGAAGCACTGCGAGAGGTTGATGCCCATGTGCTTCATGCTAGGCGCGGGGGAGTGATCCGGCCGTTCCGGACCGGCCGGGTGTGGATCTTGGCGATGCAGGCGGGGACGGCGGCTCCTGCGTCGTGCCGCCGGGCCCGGTAGGCGCTCGGGGTCTCGCCGACCAGTTCGGTGAAGCGCGAGCTGAACGAGCCCAGCGAGGTGCAGCCGACCGCGAAGCAGACCTCGGTCACCGACAGGTCGCCCCGCCGCAGCAGCGCCTTGGCCCGCTCGATCCGTCGTGTCATGAGGTAGCCGTACGGTGTTTCCCCGTAGGCGGCGCGGAAGCTGCGGGAGAAGTGGCCCGGGGACATCAGGGCGACGCGCGCCATCGCGGGCACGTCCAGCGGCTCCGCGTACGCGCGGTCCATCAGGTCGCGTGCCCGGCGGAGCCGGACGAGGTCGTCCAGATTCACCCCTCCACCCTGCCACACCCTCCGCGGTCGCCCCCTGACGTGCCGCCCCCTGACGTGCCGGCCCCCTGACGTGCCGACCTCTGACGTGCAGGCCCGGTGCCGCGGGAGCCCCGGCGGGGCGGCCCCGCGGCCGGTGCGGTTCAGAACAGCGAGGTCACGTACAGGCAGTGGGTGTAGCTGTAGCCCGGTTCGATCTTCTGCTTGCTCGACTTGGTGTCCCCGAACGTCGAGGTGCCCGTGGCGGCCCGCTTCTGGAGGAAGTGGTAGTTGCCCGCGGGCAGCAGCAGCGTCGCCTTCGGGTACTTCGAGGACGGGCCCTTGCACGCCTTGACCTTCTGGCCGCGCGGGAGGAACAGCTCCGAGTACTTGGTGCAGTTCGCGCACGACTTCAGGGTGGCCCGCCCGGTGACCGGCCCGGTGTACAGCACCTCGACCGAGCCGGGGCCGTCGTTGCTGATGACCAGCACCATGCGGGAGCCGCCGGCCGGCTTGGCCGGGGGCAGCTTCTTCCCGGCTCCGGGTGACTCGTCGGCGATCTCGGCCGCGATGGCGATCGACCGGGCGTGGTCGGCCCGCGCGCTGGTCGGGTAGTCCTTGGCGTACTGGGTCATCGTCGTGACGGCGTCGCTGAAGTCCTTGCCCTTGAACTGCCAGGTGCCGCAGGCGAACACGCCCTTCTGGACGGCCGACGACGCCTCCTTCGCGACCTTCCCGACGGCGGGGTCCGTCAGCAGGGCGAGGGAGGAGCGCAGGGTGCGCAGCTGGCTCGTGGCGCTGCACGGGGCGTCACCGGAGAGCGCGGTCGTGCGGGCGTCGATCGCCGTGCGCACGGCCGGCCCGACCTTGGCCGCGTGCTCGGACTCCGGGAAGGTGTCGTACAGCGCGTTCAGGCTGTCACTGGCGGACGGCGTCACCGTCTCCACACCGAGCGCGGCGATCCCGCACTCGTAGAGGGAGTGCGCCAACGGGTCGTCGGTCTTGGCGGGCCGGGTGCCGAGGAGGTCCTCGTCGACGGTCCGGGGCAGCCCCCTCAGGTACGTGAGCGGTGCGACGGCGTCGCAGTACGCCTTCTTCCCGTACGGGACCGAGATCTGCGCGTAGTACGTGTCCAGCCGCTCGGGGACGAGCTTGCCCGCCCGTGAGCCCCGGTGCTCCGTGCCGAGGTCCTGGTACTCGCCGAGGGCCCTGCGGTAGATCGGCTCCGCCTTGTCGAAGGCCAGGCCGTCGGCGGACTTCACGAGCGTGTCGGCGGCGGCGAGGCGGTCGAGCAGCGCCTGTTCCCGCGCCTCGTCGCGGGCCGAGCCGTACGCCAGCGAACCGCCGGCGGGCACCGCGAGCAACACCAGTGCGAGCGGGAGCGCGAGGCGCCGGAACGGTTCGCCGACGGGGAGGGTCGCGCGCAGGCCGCGGCGGGCGCCGTCGGCGGCTGCGGCGAGCAGGAAGACGCCGTACCCGACGAGGAGTCCGACGGGCACGCCGTCGACGTCGGCGGGGAGCGCGGCCACCAGGAGGGCTGCGGTGGCGATCCAGCAGAGCGCGGCGCCGACCCAGTTGCGCAGGAGGACGTAACCGAGGCCCAGGCCGGAGAGGTTCAGGAGGCCGGTCGCCGCGGCCTGTGCGGGGTTCGCCGCGCCGTGGGGGGCGGCGGAGGGCGGTGCGGCGGGGGGCGGGGGCCCGTACCCGGGCGGCGGGCCGCCGTAGCCGAGTGGCGGGCCGCCGTGGCCGGCTGGCGGGCCGTCATGGCCGGGCACGGCGGTGCCGTGGGCGGGTGGTGCGGTGGGGGGTGGCGGTGCGGTCCAGGGGGCTGCGCCGCTCGTGGTGGGGGGCGCGGTGGGTGCGGGGCCGGCGGGCGGCTCGGCGGCGGCGGGTGGTCCGGCGGCGGGTGGCGGGCCCGGCGGCGGCTGGTTGGGCGGCGGACCGGGTGGTGCGTCGGGCGGCGGGGCCGGTTGACCGGGTGGTGGGCCGGGCGGCGGGCCGAAGCCGGGCGCGGGTGCGGGCGCGGTGGCGGCGGGCGGCTGTTCCGGTGCTCCCGAGGTCTGCTCCTCTGCGGGTCCGCTCGACCCGGTCGGGCCCGTGGGGCCTTCGTCTAATGCGCCGCCGCCGGTCGACCGGTCGACCGGCTCGGGACGTGCGTCGTTCGGCTCTGCCCCCACTGGTTCCCCCTCGTGGGTCCATGCGCGGTGGCATCCCACCGACGCCTTCTGGCACCTACCCTTCAGGGTTCCCGCACGCGCGTCTACCGATCCGACAATCGGTGACCAAGCTGCGACCGACGGCTACGGAACCTCGCCGTCCGAACGCGCCTCCGCCCCGTCCCTCCGACACGAGCAGGATCCCGTGCCGAGCAATCCCGTAGGAAGGTTCGTACCTCGTCGACGAGGTGCCCGAGGCGCTCGGCGGGGATGTTCCCCGGAACCGCTCCATCTGCTCCGGGAGACCTCATGCCAGTCGACACCGGACCCCTCCGAGCACCGCCCGGGCGGCACGCCTCCCGAACTCGCGACGGGGCAACAAGCGGAGCTGACGCCGGCTGCGTCTGACGAGTCACCCGAGCCCGGCACCCGTCGTCGTCCTGGTCATCGGCCTGGGGATCGTCGGCGCCTTCTCCTGGATCGGCAAGCAGTTCGAGGAGGAGAATCCGCCCCTTTACGTGTCCGGGAGCCACTCGCCGAGGAGCGTGGTCACCACCCCACCCGGTGCGTCGTCGCCGTCCCCGTCCCGGGTGGCCTCCCCCGCGCCGGGTGCACGGTCTTCATCGGCGGAAGGCGAACGGGCGGGCCAGTCCGAGGCGGAGAGCGAGGGCATGCAGTACTTCCGCGACGTCTACCTGTGCCCGTGGGAGGCATGGGTGGTGAATCGGGCCCCCGGGGACCTCGGTACGGTCCCCGCGCGGGAGGACGGCTCCCCCGACCCCGAGGTGATCAACGACGAAACGGCGGGCGACCCCGGCCGCACGCGCTTCACCATCGACATCCAACCCGTCGACGACAGGCCCTTGCAGATCAAGGAACTGCGCATCAAGGTCCTCGAACGGAAGGCGGCTCCGGCCGCCGACGTGGCGACGTTGGTGGGACTGCAGGTCGGCGGCTGCGGAGAGAACCCCACGACGCTGAAGGCCCGTGCCGACCTCGACGGCGGAGCCGACTTCGCGACCGTGAGGTTCGAGGGCAAGGGGCTGCCGCAGGAACTCGTCGAAGGGAAGGGCCTCAGCATCGGCGTCACCGTGGAGACCCGCGCCTGCGACTGCCGATGGGTCCCGGAGATCGTGTGGGCCAAGGACGGCGAGGTGAAGGAGACGGAGTTCCGGATCGGCGGGAAGGACTTCCGCACCCTCGCGACCGACGGGCTCCAGCGCCGCGCCTGGAAGCAGGACCTCAACACGAGGGCATGGACGAAGATCGCGTTCGACGAGTCGATCCTCGGCCGGCGGGAGCCGTGAGGCACGCTCACGGCCCTCGGACGCGACCGACGGTGAGGTGGCGCGAGGCGGCGCCGTTGGTCCACGGAGAACGGGAACGCCCGACCCGGCCGGTCTCCGGTCAGACCAGGTCGAGGAAACTCCACCGGGCGTCCGGCCGTCCGCCGCTCAGCCACTCGCCGCAGCCCTGGAGCACGACCGGGTTGGACGTGATGTGCTGCGCGCCCGTGCCCAGGTCGCGCAGGAATCGGTCGAGCGGGCCGCGGCGAATCGCCGCCGAGCCGGCCCAGCGGTGCACGGTGTGGCCCACCTCGGACACGGTCGAGGTCGTGTGATTGAGCGCGAGACGGATCAGGGTGTCCTGCTCCGAACTCGGCAACTCGCCTCTGTCCAGGGTGTGTTCGACGTCCTGCCACACGTCGTTCGCCCAGGCCCGAGCGGCCCGCAGCTTCGCTTCGGCCGTCGCGTACTCCGCGTGGAACTGGGAGGTGTCGACCGCGGCGCCCCGCGAACCGCGCCGCGCTGCGGCCACCCGTTTCATCTCGTCCAGGAGCCGCCGGCCGACGCCGAGGGTCCACCCCGTGTGCCCGATCGCCGCCAGGTTGACCAGGCCGAGGCGGTAGAGGGCGCCGCCGTTGACCGGGGTGTTCGTGGTCGCGACGTACGTGTGCTCCCGCGGTACGTACACGTCGGTGCAGTGGTAGTCGACGCTGTGCGTCGCACGCAGCCCGAGCACGTCCCAGTTGCCGTCCAGGGTGACCTGCGACTTCGGCATCGCGAGAACCAACTGCTCACCGGTGCCCTCGACCTGGATCCCGCTGTGGATGTGGGTGGCGTGCGCCATCCCGGAGGCGAACTGCCACTGACCGGTGACCCGGTAGCCGCCCTCCACGGGCACGGCCCGGCCGGGGCGCGTGCCGTGCCCGGCCACCAGCGCGTACGTCCCGTTCGGCACGTCAGGGAACAGTTCGGCCGCCGCATCCGCGGTGAGGTACGCCGCGGTGGTCCCGGTCACCATCTGTAGCGCCATCATGGTCCAGCCGGCCGCGGCGTCGTGGTAGCTGACCCGCTCCGCCGTCTCGATCAGCTGTCGCGGCGCGAACTCGTACCCGCCGAGGCTCAGCGGGAGCTCGGCCCGTACGATCCCCGCGTCGAGCAGCGCCCGCGCCGTGTCCTCCGGCAGCCTTCCCAACTCCTCGGCGGCTGCGGCCCGTTCGTCGAGCGCGCCGCCGATTGCGTCGATCCGCTCCAGCACCCCCGCCAGTTCCGCACTGACATGCAACCGACCCTCGTCCCCCACGAAATCCCCCTCCTCGCGGTCCGTACCAGATTCTCGCACTCATGTTCCGTACCCCTCGTGACCTACTTCCACCGCGGCCCGGGCTCACGATCGGCCCCCGCCGGTCCCACGACAGCGGGCCGTCGCCGCGCCGAACTGCTCGCCCGCGTCGGTCCCGACCCGCACCCGGCGGTGCCGGCGCCCGCACCGCTGATCGGCATCGGACACCGGCCGCCGGGCATCGCCGCCGCGATCGGCGTGGTGCTCTTCGTCGGCGCCGTCGTCTCTCACCTGCGGGTCGAGGACGTGAAGGGCGCTCCGGCGCCGTCGTCCTCGCGCTCCTCGCGACCGTGCCGGTGGCCCTCGGCCGTTTTGGCCTCCCCCACCTCGACGAGCCCGCCCCCGCGGCCTTCGGCGTCTACCGCCACGAGCACACCAGGACCTGGTCGGACACGATCGCCGGGTTCGACGGCTTCGTCTTCGTCACCCCCGAGTACAACGCCTCCGTTCCCGGCCCGCTGAAGAACGCCATCGACTACCTGCACGCCGAGTGGGCCCACAAGGCGGCCGGGTTCGTCGGCCACGGCGCCCACGGCGCCACCCGCGCGGTCGAGCACCTGCGCGGCATCCTGGCCGAGCTGCGGGTGGCGACGGTCAGCAGCCAGGTCGCCCTGAACGTCTTCACCGACTCGCCATCGTCGACCCCACCCGGCCCGGCGAGATCACCCCCGGCGAGCACCAGGAGCCCACCCTCCACGAGCTCCTGGACGACCTGATCCTGTGGTCCGAGTCCTTCAAGGGCGTCCGCGAGACGCTCGCGCGCATGGCCGCGACCACCGAGGCCTGACACCGGGACCGCCGGGCCGGGCGGCCCCGTCGACGCCGAGGGCGAGCATCCTCATGACGGGACCCGCTCCCGCGGATCTGATCCACCTCGCCGGCGCGGACGGCAACCGCTGCGTCGTGCGCGTCACGGGGTGCGATCGGCCGGGCGGGCTCACCGGTCACGACATCCTGCACGTGAACGTGCTCGTTGCCATGGACTCCGTCGACGCGCTGCTCGGACTCCGGCCCCTCCCGTACGACCTGGGCAACGGGGAGCGGCGGCTGACCGCCCTGGGGCCGGGCGGTCCGGCCGCCCTCGGCGGAGACGGGGCACTGAGCCTCGATGATCTCCACGCGCCGCTTCGCCGGCCTCTGCGGACGTCGGTCGACACGTGCCGCTCCGGTCCGCCGCTCCCGGCGCTGTGAGCGGCTGGCTCGTACGAACCGGCTGGCTGGTGTGACCTCGCCGTATCTGCTTCAGCATACTGACAATCCGGTCGACTGGTGGCCGGCGCGACGTACCCGTTCTGCTGTCGATTGGTTACTCTGCATGTCGCTGGTGGCAGTGGAACGCGCGAACCCAGTAGTCAACCAGTGCTCACACCTCTCTGATGACTACGTGGCTCCCGCAGAGTTTTGACCAATCGTCGCGGTCGGAAGTCAGCACGATCACGGGGGCCGGGACGCGGAGCGCGAGTGCGGCGACGAGGGCGTCGATCGCGTACTTGTGTCCGTGCAGTCCGCCTGCATCCTGAAGCAGCTCCACTGCGGTTAGGGAGTCCTCGCGACTGACTGGTTCCACCCGCAGCCTGGAGAGCACCCACTTCAAGCGTGGCAGATCGGTCTTCCCGTGCACGGCTTCGACGATGGTCAGCACGGACACGAGCACGGTAACTCCGACCTGCCGGGATGCCTCGATGCGAGCCGCCATCTTGCGGTCGTTACGCAGCAGCAGGGAGAGAGCCTCGGAGTCGAGCACCAGCGACCGGGCCGGCTGCTCCTTCACGCAGCGCCCCGCTCTGCATCACTGGCGAGCTCTTCTCCGAACAACTCGCGGCGAGCGGCTTCGATTTCCTGCTCTGTGAGCGCGCCGTGCTCGTCTTCGTGAGCCGCGACGATCTCGGCGAGCCCGTCCATGGCCAGCTGATGCCTGACAGCCTCAGTGATGTAGCTGGACAGCCCCCGGCGGCCGGCTCGAGAGCGGAGCTCGATGACCAGCTCGGCGGGCATGGACACGGAGATGTTCTCGGTGGTCCCTGCTCTGCTCTGCTTCATGTTCAGAGTGTACGACAACCTCTATTACATGCGAGAGCTTCACCGCTTCGCAGTGAGTTGGTCGACGGCCAGATCGCCTTCAACCCGGTGAGCTTCCCCGGCCTGGGGCGAGGTGCCTACTGGGGAGACGACATCCTTTCGTCTAGCCGGCGCCGCCCGGCAGGATTGAATCAAATTTTCGACTCTCAAACTATTGCGAAATGTAATTATCAAGATAAAAGATGACAGATTTGGCTCAGTGGGTATATGTCGACTCTGGAGTTCCTCTGTTGTGGCGAACTCGATCGTGATGTTACCTATTTGAATATAAACGTTCGAAATTGATCAGTTCAACTCCCTGATGGCGTTGCTTTATCGATGTCGGTATATTTTTGAGATGGTCATCGACAGCGGGCTTCCTCAGGATGCGCCCACGCCGCGTCTCGTCCAAGTCACTCCGAAAATGGCGGAGACTCTACTGTCCCGAACAGTGGTCAATCGCCGCTTGGATTGGGGGCAAGTAGATTTTTTGGCTGATTCAATTATCCGCAAGGAATGGCAGTTAACGCATCAGGGAATTGCGCTCGATGGACCTCTTGATACGGGGTATCTTCTTGACGGCCAGCACCGCTTGAATGCCATTATCAAGGCTGGTGATCCAGTGTGGATGTATGTTTTCGAAGGACTTCCGAGAACTGCGTTCCCTGTCCTTGATACAGGGAAGCGCCGAAGTGGTGTGGACACGCTCTATTCCACTGGTGAGAAGTATCTTCCCGTGCTTTACTCCACCATTCGTCACGTTCTTCTGTTCAAGAACATTCCGGACTCCTCGTGGAGCGGCAGTGGAGCTCGAATCGCGAATGGCCGGATTCTTGCGGCACAAAGCGGAGACAGCGCCATGTATCGAGAGGCTGTGGCGATGGGCCGCGAAATTTCCAAGCATGTATTTGCGAGTCAAACTGGGGTGGCGGTAGGATATTTTGTCACGACGGAGGCAGCCCCCGCAGTGAAGGCAGATAGCTGGGTCGAGGGACTGACCTCAGGTGCAAACCTTGAGATTGGAGATCCACGGCTCGCTCTGACCAAGGTCCCTCATGTGAAGAGGAGGGGCGCCAAGCGGCGGTATAACATGCGTGAGCAAGTAGCTATTTACATTAAAGCATGGAATGCCTGGGTCAAGGAAGAGAAGGTTGAGAACCTGCGTTTCAAGAAAACAGAAAAAATGCCGACTCCTGTGGAGGAGAAGTTTGACCGGTGAATTGAAGTTTCGCATGCTAGGGGAAGTCGACTCCACTGCGGATTAACGCGTTTCCTGACGCATTCATCACGACCACGGACCTGCCCAGAGACTTGGCTATG
Source organism: Streptomyces sp. NPDC127068 (assembly GCF_042724695.1). NCBI lineage: Bacteria > Bacillati > Actinomycetota > Actinomycetes > Kitasatosporales > Streptomycetaceae > Streptomyces > Streptomyces sp. NPDC127068. The sequence goes on from NZ_JBHXEN010000009.1 coordinate 71,200, forward strand.
CGTTCAATGAAATCGCGCGACAAGAATACGCTACCGTCTTCCGGGTGCCATGCCGTAACGATTACCTCGGCATTTCCCCACGAGGACTCGATCACCTGCCATCCAACCTTCGCGAACGATGATGAGATGAACTCGTCTTCGCTGATGCGCCGGCTGCGTGACAGTTTTTCCTCGGCTTGATTGACCTTTCCTTCTAGGCTAGTCCCACGATATTCTTGTTTTCGAACCAGCATGAGAATCTCTTCAAGCATCTCTGCCTCAGACCGTTCGATTGAATGTCGTGCACCTTCTGGTGGTGATGTTGTCCGAGCTTCTTGGAGGGCCCTTTTCAGTTCGGGCCAACTCCGCGTGAATGCCCGTTCTAGGCGATCTTCCGCCACCATGCGTCCTGCGGATGTCTTGTTCATATCGCCAATCAGCTTTCGGACGTCGTCCCGACTTTCTCCTGCGGTTGCCTGAAACTTGGACAGGGGGCCGGCTAGGTCTGCAATTTTCATATCAATAAGAAAAGGGGCGACGTGTGCAATTTCGAATTTCTTGGCGAGTGAGCCTGCCTCGAAATTAATCCACTTCGATGCTTCATTCTCCGGGGTGACGCAGATAATTCCGAAATCTGTTGCGGCAAGTTCATGGGTAATCTCATCGATTCCTTTCCCTCCTTTGGCGATGTCTTGACTTGAGACCCAAGGATCAATCTCTTGGATGACATCAGGAAGCCAGCGTTTGAGAGCCTCGGCAACTTGCCTGGAGCGCTCTCCGGACCAACTTAGAAAGACCTTCACAAGGATTTCTCCTCTGTGCTCATTCGCCGTTGAGCATCTGTGTGTTCATTGCGGTCGGATCATCTCAAAAGTTCCTCTTGCTCGATTTTAAGGGTGATGTACGACTCGCGCACGTACGAAAGGAAACTGCTTCCTGGGTGACGGATCGGCGTGGAATCGTTAACGGCAGCGGTGTCCCAGTCCGCCAATAGAGCATCGTAGGTTGCTGCATGGGCGCAGAATTCAAGAACCACTGCCGGCATCTCCCTTTCGATAATAAGATCTCCCCGCGCGGTGACGATTTCCCTTATCTGCTGGGCCCTTGGAGCAAAGACCGTCTCAACCCACACACGCCATCGCGTCGACACCGTCTCTGGCAGTGGACCCTCTGGAAAATCTTCCGGATTGAGCGGGAAGTATATTCTTCGGTATTCTTTCCATGCCAGTTCGTTGGTCTCTGCCAAAATGAGAAGCGGACCGTAGAGGTATTCCAGCTGATTGCTGACCCAGTTGATTCTTTCATTTCTGAGGGATTTGCGAACTTCACCTCGATGATTCAACCAGTGCGCCATGATTGCAATTGCGATACCAGTTCCAGATGTCACGATTGCTGCAATCATTTACGTCCTCTCTGGCGATGGTCCGCAGCTTATCCAAATGGGGGCGACGTTAAACCTTGCGGTCAATGGTGTTACTGTAACTTTATCTCTGGGGCTGAAGCGGAGGGGGTGGTCGTGGGTTAGTGATTCGCTTCCAGTTGATCGACAGCTTTGAAGCGCGACCTCAAATGACGTTGCTGGGGGCTCGCGCGGACGCATGCTGACGAATTCACGCCACGGACTTGCCTTGAGGGGCTGAAGGCAGTGCGTCATATGCTTGTGACGTAAGACAGTAAGATGGGGCGTTCTCGTGGGCGAGTGGGCGATCGGGCATGACGCACGGGGTGTCCACTGACCGAATTGCTGACCGCGGCCCTGCTCGCGTTATCGTTGAAGATCGAAGTGGCCAAACGTCAGGGCGTACCTGCGCGAATGGTGTCTACCTCTGTGCGATTGCGCCCGGCGGTAGGGGAGGCGCCGTCGTACAAGCTGCCGCCCGGATGAACGAACCTGCGAAGACGACGAACAAGGCGTGGCTCGCCTGCGCGTGGTCCTCGGGTCGAATCCAGCCGTAGCCTCCGCGCAAGGCAGTACAGTCGGGGCGCTCTGGCCTGGAGTGTGCTGTGGCCAGTGTGCATCGGGAGGTGCGGGAGTGCTGGGAGAGCTGGGCACCCCGGTGGGCCTGGCTGGAACAGCGGAGGAAGAGCCCGGATCGAGAAGGGCTCTTTGCCCCTTCGTCGACGCTCCTGCTGTTGCGGTTGGCATGCTCTGGGCCGGCCGCCCCAGAGCATGCGACGATGCTGGTATGAACCGACTGGCAGACTCCCAGTCGCCCTATCTCCTCCAGCACGCCTCCAATCCGGTGGATTGGTGGCCATGGGGAGAGGAGGCGATGCAAGAGGCCAAGCGGCGCGACGTTCCCATCCTTCTCTCGGTGGGCTATTCGTCGTGCCACTTAGCCTGCTGACCACTGGTGCCAATGACTTAACACAACCAGGTAGTCCTGACCTGGGGTGTTGTCAGGGGGTAGTCGCGTGGACACGTACGATGAGGAACTGGGCAAGAACATAGAGGCTTGGGTGGACGCCGAACTGGCCGCCTCACCCGAGTGGGGGCCCGAGAAGTACGACCTCATCCGCCAGCGCTTGGAGGACAGCGCGCCCGCTGTCGTCGCTGAGGAGTAGCGGCCGGAGCCGCGGACTGCGGCATACGCGGCAGCGCCGTGCGAGGCCGCGGTACCTGTCCTCTCGCACGGCACCACATGGCAGCAGGTTGACGAGGTCCAGCCGTCGCCGCCGGTGGTGGAGCAGGGCGAGCCAGTGCTGAGAGTGATCAGCCGGCTGTTCGGTCAGCTCGGGCTCGTGGTCGGAAGGCTGAGCTTGACCAGGACCGGCGTGGGCTTCTGGGTGTTACCGGAGGCGTCGGCGAGCAGCCAGCCCTCGGCCCGAGCGGCGCTGGTGCGCTTCACTGTGAGGTCGGTGGCCCGGTTGGCGGTGAAGGTCAGGAGTTCTGTCCAGGCTGGCGCGTTCCGGAGGTTGAGGCGTTGGAGGCTTCCGTCGAGAGAGCCGTAGGTGCTGGCCGCGATGATGGTGTGTTCGTCCGGGCCGGTGGCCGCGCGAGGGTCGGGAAGGGCGGAGGTGATCCAGTCCTCCTTGTCGGCGGACGGGTTCTTGCTGACGTCGACAGGGGTGCTGTGCCCGGCGCCGCTGAGGAAGTGCCGCTCATCGGCGAGGTGGACGGCCCGCATGCCGTTGGGGAAAGGGACATCGTGGCGGGTCTCGTCGCCCGGCCGTTCGCCGATACGGCTGATGGTGACCGATCCGCCGAACAATCCCCCGACCTGGTTGTAGACCCACAGGGTGCCGTCCCGCCCAGCTTCCAGGGTTGCGTAGCCGCCGAAGCCGCCGGCCACGAGCTGAAGGTCGCGGGTCTTGGGGTGCCAGCGTACGAGCGCGCCGCGGCACAGCACGGTCACCGAGCCGTCGATGCCGCCGACGGCCCGGTCTTCGGTGCCTGGCAGAGCCAGGGCCCATTTGGTCTTGCTGGTCGTGGTGTGGAGTTCAACGACGCCAGCGTTGGTCGTGATCAGGAGCCGGTTGCCGGGAACGGCACTGATTCCGCTCGGGTGCTGATCGGACTGCCAGACTCCGGTGAACTCCACGCTGGCGTCGACATCTTCGGCGCTGGTCTTGACGATCGGCCAGGGCGGCGGCGTCTCGGCTGCCCGCGTAAGCGCGGGAACGTCCGGTTCGGCGTGCCGGGGGACGACGATGTCGGCCAGGGGGACCAGCCGGTTGCCGGAAGCGGCGGTCTCGCCGTACAGCCGGTGCAGCAGTTCCTTCGGGTCGAGCAGCCCGCACAGGGCGGCCTCGATGTGGGAGTTGTCCATCAGGAGCAGCTCGTTGTGGCGGTTGATCCACTCCAGCGCGTTCGAGTTGAAGCCGGTGGCGGACAGGACGATGGCGCGGGTACCCGGAGGGCGGGTGGAGAGCCGCTCAGAGAGCTTGGTCAGAGGGTCCGCGCTGAGGGGGTCGGCCTCCCACTTCGCCTCAAGGATGTAGTTGTGGCCGATCGTGAAGAAGACGTCCGTCTCGTCCCTGCCGCGGACCCCGATCACGCTGGGCCGGGCCTCGTGTCCCCACGCCTTGAGGACGTTGGCGATCAGTGTGTTGAACGCCTGCCCCCGCTTCTGGGGGGTCAGGCCAGGGCCGTCGCGCAGACCTTTGTAGGTGGCGAGGAGGTCACGAAGCCGCAGAGTGAGGGTCAAGTCCACCGCGTCATCCTTGCACCTGGCCCGGCCCGTGGTGGTGCCACGGGCCGGGCCAGGTGGTTAAGTCAGATGCCGGTCTTGCTGGTGATCCAGGTGTGGTGGGCGGCGACGTTGGTGTAGACGGCGGGGAACCGGCTGTTGCACACGGAGTGGCCCCAGCTGACGATGCCGAGCAGCCGGCCGTTCTGGGCGAGCGGGCTGCCGCTGTCGCCTTCGCAGGGGGCCAGGCCGGTGGCTTTGTCGAAGGTGCAGACGTGGCCGGTGGTGATGTTCTGGCCGTACCAGCGCAGTTGGCACTCGCCGAGGGTCAGGGTGGTGACGGTGGCCTGCTGGAGGGCGTTCGGCCACGGGCCGTCGCTGCTGAGCTGGCCCCAGCCGGTCACCGTCGCGCTCCCGCCGGGGTACGCGGGCGGGTCCGGGAGAGCGATCGGCTGGACCAGCGGGGTGTAGACGATCGGCGTGCTCAGCTTCAGCAGGCCGATGTCGTTCGGGACGCCGGCGGCGTTGCCCTTGTAGTTCTCGTGCCGGATCACCTCCTGCACCCCGTAGGCCGTGCCCGCCGGATCGATGGTGTTCGACCCGACCACCACCCGCATCCGGTCGGCCCTGGCATTCTCCAGGCAGTGGGCCGCGGTCAGCACCCACCGCTCGCCGATGACCGACCCGCCGCACCCGGGCAGCCAACCGCCGGAAACCCGGGACTGGAGCAACACCTGATACGGATACGCACCCGCCGGGGCATCCGACCCGCCCACGATCGCGGACGCCCGCCCCGCCCCGCCGCCGACCAGCCCGGCCGTCACCAGCACCGCTCCCAGCGCCGACGCCACCACCCGTCCGAACCGGCCGCTCCCGCGCACCCTCATGCCGCCACCCCCGCCCGACGCTGCACCCCCTTCTGTAGGGGGTGCGATCGTTTCGGAGCGTGGCGGTCAGGTACGCGGGCTGGCAAGCGGTGAACCGGCCGTTCCCGGACGGCGGGTACGGCCGGTTCACCGCAAGGCGCGGCCGGCCTGGCAGGGCGCCGGTTCAGGCGCCGATGCCGATGGTGAGGCTGAAGATCTCGCGTACGGAGGTCCCGAACGTCACCAGGGTCACGGACCCGAGCAGAGCGAACGCGGACGCGGAAAGTACAGACGCGGGGAGTGCGGTGGCCGCTGTCGCGGCGCGGCGGATGGCGGTCATGGGCGGGTCCTTCTCACAGGGCTCGGGCGGGCGCGGTCAGAGCGGGGCGATCACGGGGCCGAGGGCGTAGATCAGGGCGATGATGGCGTCGGTCAGGGTCATGGAGTCCTCTTTCCGGGTTCGGGTTCGGTGGTGTGCGTGCAGCGGCAGGCTGGTTGTGCGGCCTGTTGTCTTTCGAGGTGGTGCAGGCGTCGGGAGAGTTCCTGGACGGCGGCGATCAGGACGCCCTGGCCGTCGACGACGTCGATGGTGGTCTCGCGGCGGCCGTAGCCGAAGGCGGCCCGCCAGTCCTGGGCCATGGGGCCGATGTGCAGGGTGTCGGGGTCCCAGTCGTAGCGCCACTCGCTGACGGGCAGGTCGTCCAGGAGCGCGAGGATCTGCGTACGGGCGAGGGGTTCGGCCCTCTCGGTCCTCGGGGGCCGGGGCCTCAGGAATGTCGAGGCGAACCCCCGGACCAGGGCGGCGATACGCATGGCGGACTCCGGGCGGCGACGGTGCTGGAACCGCTCGCCGGGTGCTGGATCGTCGGGACGGGTCAGGTGAGAGGCTTGATGTCGTGTTTCACGTCACGGTTGCTCGTGATCAGGGGGATGATGATTGGTTCGAGGGCCTTGATGATGGCGAGCAGAGCGGCATCGATCACGGTGGATCTCCTCGGTCGCGGGCGTAGACGGATCGTCATCCCATCAGCCTGGCGCGGTCGTTCGCGGGGAAAGATCGAAAGTGATCACCGGTGGCCGGATTCGGTCATGCCCTGGTGGGAGGGAAGATCCGTACCCCGTCCAGCAACGAGGGCACACCCCCCACTGCGTTGGCTACCTGCCTCACCGGCAGGGCCGTGTCCGTCGTCGGGGGGGGGCAGGGCTGCGGACCACCGGACCGCCCGCAGGACGCGGCCCCGAAAGCCGCCCGACCGCCGGCGGGAGGCGCCACGGAACCCGCCACACATCCCGCGCTGCCGGACACGGCACCCCGCCCGCACCGGGCTTGGCCGGGCTGCGGCAGGTGTATCCCATCCGCAGCAGCGGCCCGCTGGCGCACGGGCGGTGGAGACCGGCTAGCGCCCTGGACCCGCATCCCGCGGGGCCCGGGGACGGTGGTCACGCCCTCAGAACTGCTCCACCGACCGTAACGCAACGCTGTGACATCGTCCGTCCGGTGCGCGAGGCGGGCCCGGTCGTCACCAGAGGCTCAGCGGGCGGCCTTCCGCGATTGTGGTATGCACCCGTGCCGCGATCTCATCTTCGGTCTCGTCGCGGGCCAGGCCGGCGCGGATGGCGGCGCCGATGGCGCGAGATCGTCCAGCGGGGCCGCGGAGGTCCGCGAGCGGACTACCCGGGTCGCGCCGCCGGGCCACCCACTCGGCCCGGTTCTCCGCCGCCGTGCCCAGCCGCAGGTGCGCCGGCTGCTGACAGGAGTGGGCATCGCAGGTGTGGCAGACAGTCAGGTCGGTGCCCCATCCCAGCCGCGGGATGACGCCGTGCGCGAGCTGGTACCCGTACAGGTGTCCCGGCACCGTCCCCCGTCGCGTTCGGCCGGGCCGCGAGGTGGCCCGGAAGGTTGCGTGCCCGGTGCTGGAGATCCCGCCGGTGAAGAACCAGCACCCGGTGGACGGGTTCCGGTGCACCTTCGCCCAGTACCGGGCCCGGACCGACTCGTCGGCCAACCACGCCGCCCACTCAACCGCAGCTATCCGTACGGGCGTCGGTTCGCCGAGCAACGAGAGCTGCTCGTCAACGGGAGCGCGCCCGGACACCTTCACCGCAGCAAGCGGGAAGAGCCCGAGCCCGGAGCCGTTCTCAGCCGGCATCGGCCAGGCCGCCGGCCGGCGCGGTGGTCGGGGCAGAAGCAGACGGTGCAGCGGCAGCGGCGCCGGTCTTCCTGGCGCGGCGGACCGGGCGGGGGCGCTCGGCGCGGGCACGCAGCTCCTCGATCACCTCCTTCGCGCGAGCGGCGGTAACAGGCTTCGCCTCGCGCTCCAGCTCCTCCGCCGTGACGCCGAGCAGCTGCGCGACCAACTCGGCGTCGTTGTTGAACAGTCGGAGGACCGCCGCAGCAGCTTCCCGCGCCGCGACCTCGGCGTCCTCCTTCGTCTTCGCCGCCGCCACCGCGGCCTCCCGCGTGGCCAGGGCGCTGGCCGCCGCCAACTCCCTTGTCCGCGACTGGATCTCCTCGATCGCACGAACCCGCCGCCGCAGTTCCGCCGCGCTCACCGACGCCGTCGAAGTGCTCACCCGTTCTCCATCCCAACCGAATACGTGTTCATCGCGCGCACCGTAAGCACGGCTCCGCGGACACCTCAAACTTCGGTCGCAGAAGCCGGTCGTACCTTCTTTCTTGCCTCCGGCGGGTCCTACTCGGAGGGGGTGGGGGGCTGGTTGGTTGGGTGCCGCGCCGTTGTGGTGCGGGTGGTGAAGGCGGGGTTCCCTCCTCGGTCGGACACCCGGGGGGCGTACCAGGAACCCGTTCACGGTGTCCAGGCCGAGCCGCTTCGCGGTCGCTTCGCGAGCCTGGACACCGCGCCCGGAACCCTGGTGCGGCGGAGCTGTCCGACCGAGGAGGGAACCCCGCCCAGGCTCGTTGTGGCCGGGCCCGGCCGGGCGGGTGCGGGTTGGTGGTTGGGGAAAAGGGCAGGTCAGGGCTTGTATCTGGGTTGACCGAGACCCCTAGAACGTGGTTTAATTAGTTATGTCGGAAGGGGAGGGCAACCCCCGACCGGCACACGGAAGGCCAACCGGCCACCGACAACACCTCTCACCAGGAGCAGAGCAATGGGAACCCCCCAGCCTGACGTGAACCCCAAGCTGGCCACCATTCAAGCGCTGTTGGCCAAGGCCGAGGACCCCGCCGCTTCCGAGGCGGAGGCCGAGCTTGCCCGTACGCGGGCGATGGAGATGATGGCGAAGTACGGCGTTGACGAGGCTCTGTTGAGCGACGGCCAGCCGTCGCGTGACAAGATCACTGACCGCAGCGTCGACCTACCCAATCCGTGGTCCATGTCCCGCGTCCGCCTCATGTGCTTCATCGCTCAGTCCGTCGGTTGCAGGGCCGTCCACATGGGTGTGCACGGGAACGTACGCCGCGTCCACGTGGTCGGTTACGAGTCCGACATCCAGCGCGCCGAGATCCTTTACGCCTCGCTCGTTCTCCAGATGATCGGCGGACTCAACACCCAGGTTGTCCCGTACGGCGTCCGTAGCGCGCGGGCGTGGCGGAACTCGTGGACGATCGGCTTCATCGAGCGCGTCATCGAACGACTCGAAGCGATCGAGAAGGCCGCTCGCGCCGCCGCCAGCGGTGAGACGTCGGCCACCGGCCGCAGCGGTGAACTCGTGCTGGCCGACCGGGACGCGATGGTCCAGGCCGCCTATCGCCGAGAGCACCCGCAGGCGCGTCCGTCGCGCGGCTCGTACAGCGGCAGCGGGTACGGCGACGGAGCCGCCGCAGGCAACCGCGCCGATATTGGAGGCACCCGCCGCATCGGTGCCAAGGCGGCCGGAGCGCTCGCAGCCTGAACGGCTCATCCCAGCCGGGGCGGCAGCGCGCCGCCCCGGCCCCCGACCGCCCGCCGAGGAGTCCCGCATGTATATGGAATGGGCCACGTTCGCCAAGGCCGACGAGAACGGTCGTCACTACTTCCAGGTCTACAGCTTCCCCCAGGAGTGGGCCGCCGCGACCCCGAAGGTCCCCGGTACCGGCCGGATCAGCGAAGCCGCCGCCCTTGCCTACTCGATTATCTGCGCGTCCGGGTGGCAGTGGCAGACGCCGTGTCATTGCGTCGAATGCACCAGCGAGGGCAAGTCCACCCAGCGCAGCAGCTCTTGACCGTCACCAACCCGCCAGGAGAAGACGATGCCGTCCCTGAAGTCGCCGTCCGCCACCTCCGCCCGCATCCTCACGGCCGCCGCCGCCCACATCGAACGCGTCGGGCTTTACCAGGGTGACCACCTTTGGCAGCCCGGCCGGATGGGCGGCACTGCCCCGTGCACCGTTCTGCACGCATGGGACCGAGGCGTACGGGCCGCCCGGCCCCGCTGGTCAGTGCGCGGTGAACCGTGGAACATCTTCCAGCGAGCCCTTACCGACTCTCTGACGGTTCTGAGCGACCACATCAATGGCCGCCCCGTGCCCGGCGTCCGGTGGCGAAAGTTGCGGCTCACCGAAGACGCCTACCGCCGCACCATGCTGTGGTGCTGGGGGGACGAGCCCGAGCGGACCACCGCCGAGGCCGCCGCGATGATCCGCACCGCCGCAGCCCACTGCCCGAGTGACGGCGATCACTCGAACCCCAGTTGCCCCATCACGTAGAACATGGTTTAATTAATGGTGTCGGAAGGGGGAGGGCAACACCCCCGACCGGCACCCCCACCGGGCCGAGCGGCCCGACGGAACTCTCACCAGGAAGAGAAGGAACGATGATCAACACCAAGGCCCAGGCCGGCGTCCAGGCTGCCCCCGCCCCGTGGCCGACCCTCACCGTCGCCGAACTCGCCGCGCACCCCGGCAATCTCCGCGAGATCGAGACCCCGGCCGATCTGCTGGCGGACGTCAAGGAGACCGGCGTTCAGGAACCGCTGTACGTGGTCAGGACCCACGGTGACGTGCCGCAGATCATCGACGGGTTCCAGCGGCTCGCCGCCGCCGTCGCCGCAGGGCTGGAGACCGTGCCGGTCACGTCCCGCCCTGTCGTCCGGATCGACGCGCTCACCCCGCACCCGAAGAACGCCCGGGAAGACCTCGATGTCAGCGCGTCGTTCGTGGACTCCCTCCGTGCAGAGGGGTGCCGCATCCCCGTCAAGATCCAGCGGCTTGACGGCGGAGTTCTCCAGGTCAACGACGGAAACCGCCGCTACTACGGGTCCAAGGACGCGGGACTCACCCACCTTCCGTACGAGTGGGACGACGACGACCGCGACGCGGCAGGGCAGTTCCTCGACATGATCACGACCGCCCAGCACCGCAAGAGCCTCACCGCGTCGGAGATGAATCAGGCCATGTTCAGCGCCGCCGAGGCGGGCGCGCAGGTCGGCCGCATCGCCAAGGCCGCAGGTGTGCGGCAGAAGGACGTGAAGACCCTGGTCAAGGTCAGGTCCGACGAGAAGCTGAGCGCCGCCGTCACGGGCGCGAGCGACTACGAGTGGACGTTTGAGCACTTGGCCGCGATCACGGAGTTCGCCGACGACCCCGAAGCGCTCGCCGCGATCACCGAGGCCGCCGCCCAGGATGACGCGGACGCCGGAGACGTCGAGTGGGCCATTGCCGTCGAGCGGACCAAGCGCGACAAGCGGGCCAAGGCCGAGGCGCACCGCGCGGAGCTGGAGGCGGCCGGGCAGAAGATCAGGGATGCCGAGGAGCTGTCGGAGCGCGCCTTGCCCGTCTGGCGGTTGCGCGGCATCAGCACCGAGGAGCACGCCGGGTGCAAGGGACTGGTGTGGGTGTTCGACGAGCGCCGGGGGGACCGGTACGAGCCGCACTGCTCCGCCCCTGGTCTGTACGGGCACACGGTGCCCGAGAGCGCCAGCGGTAGCGGTAGCAGCAGCGCAAAGACGACCGCCGAGAAGGAGGCCGACCGTGCCGCCCGTGCCGCCGTCAAGAAGGGCAACATCGATTGGGACGCCTCAGAGGCCCTGCGCCGCAAGTGGATCACCGATCTGATCAAGCGCCGCACCCTCACGAAGAACATCACCAACACCCTGATCGGCCACGTCAACGAGGCGCTTCTCAGCGGCACGTGGGGAGTCTCCGACGACCTGAACAAGGACGGCACCACCAGCATCCTCGCCGGATTCCTTGGCCTGAACGCCCAGCAGACCAAGGACCGGAGCAGCTTTGCCGGGCATGTCGCCAAGGACCCCCGCCGAGCCCCGCAGCTCCAGTTCGCGGCCATCGCCGCAGTCCGCGAGAAGAGCGCGACACGGTCGGCGTGGCGGACTGACGACCAGCACGCCCCGTGGGCACGGAAGCCCACCGGCCAGTGGTTCAGGGTGCTGGAGTCGCTGGGATACCCGCTCACGCCCATCGAGCAGTCGGTAGTGGACGGCGAGCCGTACGACCCGGCGAAGAAGAAGGCGCGCGCCGCGCTCCCGAGTGGCAGCGAGCCGGAGGCCGACCAGGAGCCCGGCACCGACGAGGAGTCGAGCGAGCCGGAGGCCGAGGCCGACGACCCGGCGAGCGACGACGAAGCCGCCGCCTAACCCCCCAGCCGCCCGACGCCGGGGGCGGGCACCGCCCCGCCCCCGGCCGCCCCAGGAGCCCCACAGTGACCCGTACAGCTCTCTTCGAGACCACCGACGACCACGGTTGCGGATGCGTCCCCGCCCCCGCCGAACCCGACCCCGGCACCACCGCCGACATCATGCAGGCCCGCGCCATCGCGGGCGGACTCGCGGAGTTCGGCATCGGACCCGCCCGCTGGTCCGCCGCCTACGACCACCAGGCCGCCGCCGTCGTCCTGCGCGTGGACACCCCGCGCGGACTGTACGCACTCGCCATCCCGGCCCCCGGCCAGCCGTTCCCCGTCCACCACCGGCGCGAGCGCATCGGAGCGCTGGACTGCCGCCGCACCTACGGCACCGCCGACAGCTACACCGCCGCCCTCTTCGCCGCATTCCTGCGCGACCGCGCCGCACTCGACATACCCGGCAAGGATGCTTGCCCCACACCCACAAACATGGTTTAATTAATGGTCTCGGAGGGGGAGGGCAACACCTCCTCCGACACCACGGGCCGCCAAGCAGCCCAACCCCGGCCGTACGCGGAGGGCAACCCGCCCCGGCCGGGTGTTCTCCCTCTTCTCTCACCAGCAGGAGCACCCACGATGACCAGCGCAGCCATGCGTTTCTCCGTCCCCGCCACGGCAGAGCCCCGAGTCCGGCAGCTTGTCGAGGCGACCAATGCCCGCGCCGCCGTCCACCAGCTCAGCTCTTACGCGCTCGACATTTCCGCGCCGTTCCTTGCCGACTACCACGACGTCGACGGCCGCCTGATCGGCAAGCGCCCGACCGTCACCGTGACGATCTCCGGTGACATCCCGCGCCACCACGGCTGGACCGTCCTCGCACGACTGGACCACGACGAGGAGGGCGAGACGATCGTCAGTCTCTTCCCGGGTCTGCCCGAGCAGGACGCCGAGGCCGTACGCGAGTACCGCGCCGTCGAGAACTTCTGTCACGGGTGCGCGGTCGCCCGGCACCGCACCGCGACCTACCTTGCCCGCAACGAGAACGGCGAGTTCCGGCAGTTGGGCACGACGTGCGTCGAGCCGTACACCGGTCTGCCGATCAAGGGCCTTCAGGCGCTGTGGCGATTCGGCACGCTGAAGGATTCCGATTGGGACGGCAACGAGGGCGGCATCCCGGCCGATCTCCGGGTGCCAGTGGTCGAGGTGCTGCGGGTTACCGCAGCCATCGTGAAGGCCGAAGGCCGGTTCTACAGCCGGTCGGAGCAGTGGAAGAACACCGTGCCGACCGCCGACGGCGTCGAAGCGTACTTCTTCAGCAGCAAGGCACCGATGGAGTGGCGGGCCGCGCTCGACGCCGACCCCGACGCGACGGGCACCGCCGCCGCCGTCCGGGCGTGGGCGGTCCAGGGGTACGGCAGCCTTTCCGACTACCGCCACAAGGTGGGCCAGTTGGCCAAGGTGGAGACCGTCGACCCGCGCCACCTGCCGACGCTCGTGTCCGCCATCGCGGGTTGGTACCGCGACCAGCAGAAGGAAGCCACCGAGCGGGCCGCCCAGAACAGCAAGCCGCAGGGCACCGTGGGCGAGCGGATCACCACCGCCGCCACCGTCACCACCGTGATCGAGCTGGAGGGCCGGACGTACGGCTACCACGAGCAGCGCCGCCGACTGGTGAAGTTCCAGGACCCGAGCGGCAACGTGTTCGTCTGGTTCAGCTCCGCCGCCGACATCCCCGACCAGGGCGATGAAGTCAAGCTGACAGGCACGGTCAAGGACCACAGCATCTATGGCGAGACCGCACAGACCGTGCTCACCCGGTGCCGCGTCACGGAACGCCAGCCGGTAGCGGCGTAAGGCCATCGGCCGGGCGGGGAGGCCCCCGTCCGGCCGGACCCCGGCCGCCGGGCCGTGGTGTGGGCGGCATCGAGCCGCCCACACCACGCTCGCCCACCACCGGGGGAGCCACCGGCACCTCGGCGGCCGGCCCCAGCGCACCGACCGTGAAAGGACGTCCCTGCGGGACGGCTCAGCGTGGCCCGGCTCGCAGCCGGCCGGAACGTCCGGGCCGCGGGCGGCCCTCCCGCCCCGTCCGGACGCCGGGCCGAAGGACGTGCCCTGCGGGCACGACGGCGCTGTCCGTCGCGCTCCGCGCGACCAGGGGCGGCAACCCCACGACGGGGTTCTGCGGGTTCCCCGACCGCGACTCCACCGAGACACCCCACGACAAGGACGACCCCATGCCCGAGGACGAGTACGGCGCCAACCCGCAGACGCGGCCTGGCCCGCCAGGAGAACCGACCCCGCGCACGTGCCTCCAGGTGGCCAGGCAAGCCGCCCTCCTGGCCGCCACCGCATCCGACGCTGCCATGACCGCCGTGTGCCGAAGCCGCTCCCGCAACACCGCTCACCTGGAAGCGGTCATGCACGCAGCCCACCGGGAAGCTGTCGAAGCTGAGGAGTGCGCCGACCGCGCGGAGCGGTACGCCGACGACCCCGCCATGCCCGCGAGCGCACTGGTGTACTGCGCCCGGCGAGCTGTGGACTATGCCGTGCTTGCCCAGTCGGCCGCTGGCGTCGAGACGACGGCGGCCGATCTGCGGGCTGAGTTGCAGCGAACCTTGACGGCTGGCGAGCGCGCCGAGCGGGAGAGCGTCCGTCGCCGAGAGGAGGCGTGGCAGGAGGCCGCGGAACGGTCCGCCACCGGTATGGACAGCGAGAACCGCACCAACAAAGAGGCAGTGAACCAGCACCTTGCGGAGAGGCACGTCGCCGCACTCGGATGGACGGCCGGACACGCCCAGGTGCTGGAGGCCGCCGAGACCGGCCGCCTGTACTGGCGAGCCGGGCGGGCCCGGCAGGCGGCACGGCACGGCGTGTGGAGCGGCGGTCGTCGCATCAGCCGGGACAGGACGAAGGAGCTGTTCGCCGCTCGGTTCCTCGTCGCCGTCCGCCAGGACGACGGCGCCCGCGTCCTGACCCCTAGCCCGATGGGCCAAGTCGCCCTAGAACTTGCCCGTCTGCACCCGGCCGGCCTGCACACCAGCGACCAAGCCGCCTACGAGGCGCGGTTCGCCAAGGTCCGCCGACGGTACAAGCGCCGCGACGATCAGAAGGCCGCCGCCCGCCGTCTGCCGCCGCTCAACTCCAGCGCATGGCGGCTGTACCGGAGGCCGATCACGCTCACTGAACAAGATGAACGTGCCGAACGTGATGCGACCCACCAGTGGGAAGGAGAAGGAGGATACTGCCCCGCGGTGAGAGCACCCCACACCGCAGCCTCCCCCGCCAAGACCGCGCCGGCCCCACAGACCTCTCACACGAGCTGGGAGTCCGCTGAGCAGCCCACCTTGTGGTGATGCATCGTTGGTGCTGGTGTCAGGGATTTTTTGCCTCCGGCGGGTCCTACTCGGAGGGGGTGGGGGGCTGGTTGGTTGGGTGCCGCGCCGTTGTGGTGCGGGTGGTGAAGGCGGGGTTCCCTCCTCGGTCGGACACCCGGGGGGCGTACCAGGAACCCGTTCACGGTGTCCAGGCCGAGCCGCTTCGCGGTCGCTTCGCGAGCCTGGACACCGCGCCCGGAACCCTGGTGCGGCGGAGCTGTCCGACCGAGGAGGGAACCCCGCCCAGGCTCGTTGTGGCCGGGCCCGGCCGGGCGGGTGCGGGTTGGTGGTTGGGGAAAAGGGCAGGTCAGGGCTTGTATCTGGGTTGACCGAGACCCCTAGAACATGGTTTAATTAGTTATGTCGGAAGGGGAGGGCAACCCCCGACCGGCACACGGAAGGCCAACCGGCCACCGACAACACCTCTCACCAGGAGACAGAGATGGAACAGCGGCCCACCGTCGCAGACCTCGCCCACCCGGTCGCCGTCGAACTCGGCGGGAACTGGCGACCGCAGCAGGCGTACCACGGTGTCAAGGAGCTGGACCACGCCGCCACCCTCACCCACCTCGACGGCCGACAGCTCCACTTCTCCGAGCGCTTTGACGACCCCGGTCATCTGCACATCCGAGGCGCGTTCCCCCTCACGGACTACCCGTTCCGCAAGGGAGAGCGCGACAGCGTCCGTGTCGCCATGACGGAGGACCCGGGAAGCATCGCGAACCTGATCTCCCGCGACCTGATCCATGTGCACCGTGGCGTTCACGAGCGCGTGAAGGAGCACAACCGGCAGCAGGCCGAGGCGCGGCGGGGCATCGAAGAACTTGCCCGCGACCTCGCCGCGCGGCTTCCCGGGGCCCGAGCCCGGGTCGACGGGACGAGCGCCTATGTCTACATGGACCTTGAGCCGGGAGAAGTGCGAATTGGTCTTGACGGGGATGCGGTGAACATCGTACTCAACGACACGCCCCGGATTATCGCCGACGCCGTCGTGTTCGCGGTGAGCCGATTCCTTCCCCACGTCCAGACACCCGAAGGCGAGCACGGCGAATACGTCGACGTTTACGCCCTTTAGCCCCGAGATTTCAGGTGGTGCGTTTCCCGCAGCGCGCCGCCCCCTTGCAAGAAGTGAAAGGCCATCCAGTGAGCGCCGACATATTCGTCATCCAACCGCGATGGACCGTGCAGGCTCCGCACCTACGTTGCACCCTGAAGCGTGCTCTTGCTGTCCAGTCAACACAGAGCGTGTGGCCCAGCGTCGAGCACATTGATAACGCCGTGGCGATGGTCTACGGCGATCAACTCCCGGACCACCGCCGGTGGGAGCTAACCCATTCTCAACTCTGCACACTCAAGATCGCCATTGAGTGGCGCAGGGTCAAGCGCGCGGCAAGTGACAACGAGATTGCCCCCGATATCCTCGAACTCTGGAAAGACATTGAGGACGAGGTCTTGGCCGCGCACGCAGTGAGCAACGAAGCGGGTTTGTACGGGATTTAAGGGGTTGCTCATCCCGTAGAAGCATGGTTTAATTAGTGGTGTCGGAGAGGGAGGGCAACACCCCGGACTGACACCCCCGGTGGGGCCGACCGGCCCCACCGGAATCTCTCACCAGACAGGACGCGACATGCCCCGCAAGTCGAAGATGACCGACGAAGAGCGCCGCGCCTACAGCGCCAAGATGCGCGGTGACCTCGAAGCCGTGATGGACCGCGCGTACGGCGCGATGGTCGGCAGTGAAGAATTCTGGGCCACCGTCATGCGCACGGCCGCGACCCTTGACGATCGCAGCCCCGTCAACTGCGTTGCCGTGGCCGCCCAGTGCCCGCACGCCACCCGCGTACTCAGCTCTGGGGACTGGCGCAAGGCTGGACGTCACCCGCTCAAGGGCTCCAGCTCCATCCGCATATGGACGCCGATCCGGCGACGGTCCGAAGGTGCTCAGGAGGGCACCGTCGAGAGTGGGCGGGAGGCCGCCACCGGCACCGCCGCCGAGGGGGAGGCGCGGAAGGTGTCCGGATTCAAAGCCGGACCCGTGTTCGACATCAGCCAGACCGACGGCGACGCCTACGAGTTGCCCGCCGCCGCCAAGCTCGACGCCGACGCCATCCGGGATGTGCTGGTCGGCCAGTACCGCGACCGGTATCGCGAAGACCCCGAGCAGGCGGGAGGGTTCGACTTCACGCGGGAGGCCCCCGACAACGCCGTCCGCATCCTGCTGTACGGCCACGCGTGGCGACGGATCACCGAGGTCGACGCCCCACTTCCCGGGCAGCACGCGGCCGAGGTCGCCTCAGCCGCTCATGTCGCCGCGCTGATCCTCGGCGTCACCCCCGGACCGGCCGTCATGCCCCCGCTCGCGGGCGTCATCACCCAGGGCAAGAAGCCACCGGTTCACGAGTCCGCCGTCCGCGTCATCGAGACCGGCCGAGCCATCGCCCACGCCGTTGCCGAAGCCGCCGAGCGCCGCCGTGAACTTGTCCCGGCTGGTTGACCTCCACCCAAGAACATGGTTTAATTAGTGGTGTCGGAGGGGGAGGGCAACACCCCGGACTGACACCCCCGGTGGGGCCGATCGGCCCCACCGGAATCTCTCACCAGACAGGACACGACATGTTCACCACCCGGCAGACTCCCACCGCTCAGGGCTTCTCCACCTCGACGCTCGTTGTGGCCGGACCCTGGTTCCAGGGCCACCAGTTCGACACCCTTCCGGCCGTCGTCGTCGGCCCCTTCGGTGGACCGGAACTCGCGGACGAGGCGACTACGGTACTCGTCTGGTACTTCACCCTCGGTGCCCCGCAGCCCGGCGCAAGCGTCCAGGCGATGTTCCCGCACGAACTGACGCGGCTGGACGACACGCTGACCACGATGCACTCGGACACGTTCCGCGACATCGCCCGCAGCCTGCGCCGGGGACGGTTCGCCTACGACGACGGGGACGCACTCCGCGCCGCCGTGCGTCAGGCATGGCGCGAGCGCACCGGACTGGCCGACGCCGACCCGGCCGCGCGCCACACGCTCCACCGCAACTGACCACGGCCCCACCGGTCCGGGGGAGGGCAACACCCCCGGACCGGCAGGCCCTCAGTACGCAAGCGGACACCCCTTCGGGGCGGCAGCAGCAGGTCCGGTGCGTTCACCGCCGTCGGCCGGCTCCGCCGACCAACGACGGGCACCGGACCGCGAAGGACGCGCCCCGCGGGGGCGCGGCAGCCCCTGCCGTCGCGCAGGGCGCGACGGCGCGCGAGCCGATCGTCCCTCACGGCCCGCGTCCGTGGTGCAGCACCGCTGCCAACGCAAGGTCCGGCCAGGCCGGACCGAAGACTCTCACCAGAAAAGACCGGTTCAGTGACTATCGAGATCACACACACCCGCCGTGAAGGAACCCTGATCGAGGGTACGAGCCGGGGCGACGGATCGTCCGAGATCCTGCGGCTCCGCAAGTACGGAAGGACCGGACGCCAGCCCTTCCGATGGAGCAGGAACCTTGACTGCTGGTACCTCCCGCACAGCCGCGACCACGCCACCAACACGCCCTCGCTCGAACTCCTCGCCCAACGCCTTCGAACCGCGGGCTTCGAGGTCACACTGACCATCGACAACGCGGACCGCCGCTCGTTCGCCGAGGCCGAGCAGGACCGGGAGGAGAGGGCCGACGCCCGAGCCGAGCGGTTCGGCGGATACGCCGACAACGCCGCCCGGAACTCGCAGGCCGCGTGGAAGAAGAGCCACGACATATCCGAGCGGTTCGCCTACGGTCAGCCCACCATCGTCGGTCACCACTCCGAGGCCCGCGCCCGCCGTGATCACGCGCGGATGAACAGCTCGATGCGCAAGAGCATCGACGAGAACGACCGTGCCGACCACTGGACCGGCCGGGCGGAGGCCGCCGCGAACTACGAGGCGTTCAAAAAGAACCCCGGCCGCACGCTCCGCCGTATCGACACGCTGCGGGCCGACCTCCGCGCCGTCGAGAAGTGGCAGCGCGGCGAGTCCGCCAAGGGGTACTTCCGCACCCCCGCGGACCCGGAATTGGAGATCGAGCACCAGGAGCTGACCGAGGAGATCGACCACTGGGAGGCGGTCATCAAGGAGGCCGAGGTCAAGGGCTTCAAGGTCTGGTCGAAGACCGACTTCAAGCGCGGTGACTTCGTACTCCGCCGCGGCACTTGGTACGAGGTCCTGCGGGTCAACGCGAAGTCGGTCACGATCCCGCACATCCACTACGGCATCGGTCAGCGCATCGTACGGCGCGGCACGGATGACCGAATCGGAACGTGGACGGCCCCGTACGACGAGGTGTCGGGACGCAAGAGCGCCGACGAGATGCAGCAGACGCCCCAAGCCCAGGGGGCTGAACACCAGGAGCGGGCCGAGCAGTCTGCGCCGGTCGAGGAGTCGGTACAGGCGGCCGAAGCGTGCCCCATGCGTCACTCCAGCCAGTGGGACGCAGAAGCACGTCGCTGGGCTGACCACCACACCCCCGAACTCAAGCCGATGCTCGCGCCAACCCCGGCCGCATGCGTGAACCGGCAGGACGATGCGGCGCTGGTACTCATCACCTCGAAGAACTCCCGCCGCTCCCGCAAGCGCGCTCTCTGGGCGATGACCCGCCGCGAGGCACAGGCCGTGTGCGGCGACCCCCGCACCTCCGGCCGCTCGTACATGCTCACCTGGACCGACCTCCCCGGCGTCGAAGGCGTCGACTGGGAATGGGTGCCCGACAACGGCAGTCTCGACCCGGTCCTTTCGGACCTGAGCGTCACCCCGTGCCGTGAATGGACCGCCACCACGCAGGCCCCCGCCGAGGCTGCGTAACCACGCCCCGCCCGCCCCAGCGGCCGAGCGCGCAGGGGCGGGCCCCTCTCTCACCAGAACAGGGCACCACCATGACCACGCAACTCCCCGAACGGCCCGTGACCATCACCGTCCCGACGTACCGCGTCGGCGCCCCCGACATCCAGTGCCGCTACCCGGTGATCATCGGCAAAGACCAGGTCATCGGCCGCGCCTACAGGTGGCACCGGGATTGGCTCGTCCTCACCACCGAGGGCGAACGCAACCTCCGCCGCCCGCCCAAGGGGACCCCCGGCACCGACATGGCCGCCGCCCATCTCGCGGAGCAGTACGCCGCCGGTCGGATCGGCAGCGTGCCCCTGGACCAGGTTCTCGCCGAGGCCCCCACGCCGTTGTGTGGACCGGTGCCTCTTCTGCACCCGCGGATGCCGGTCAACGATCGCAACATCGCGGGCGCCCAGATTGCGTTCGCAGGACTCCGGGCCCACCACTGGAGGGCAGTCCTCACCGGGTTCCCCGGCAGCGATAACCACTGGCTCCTCAGCCGCGAATTGTGCGACTGGCAAGGCCCGAAGTTCTGGAGCCACTTGCGCGGGCGCAACGGCGAGCCGCCGAGCGCGCGCCGTCACAAGGGCGGGTGCATCGGAGAGGACAAGGTCCGCCAACTGATCCCCGCATACCACTAACAGCCCGACCGAGGGGCGGCGGCAGCACCCCGCCGCCCCTGTTCTCCTGGAGGACATCACCATGCCGATCCGCTACAGCCCCGAGAGCATCGTCATCGCGGACACCCCGGCCGAAATCCTGGAATGGGCCGCCTGTCACATCGAACACGTCGGCATCCACCAGGGCCCCCGCCTGTTCGCCAGCCCCGGCCGCACGACCACCCTGCCGTGCTGGCCGCGCGGCGCCCTCGAAGTCGCCGCCGGACAAGCGCGGGGAGCGGCCGGCCGGACGTACGACTGGGACCGCATCCACCGCGCCCGCGACGGCGCGTACGCCATCCTCGCCGAAACCCTCGCAGGCCACCCCGTCGACGCCGACGAGCCCGCCGCCGCGAAGACCCTGCACCGCGAGGTGATCGACAAGTGGAGCGCCGAACCCGACCGCACCGCCGCCGACGCCGCCCACGCCTTCCGCACCGCCGCCGCGCACGCCAATCACGCCCTCTTCTGACCCCCTCCACACACCCCTCGAAGGTCAGCACCACCATGGACGAGACGACAGAATCCCGCAGCACCACCAGGACGCCGACCCGCCGAGGAGCCGCTACCCCGAGCCGGGACGGCGTCCACCGAATCAGCGTTCCCCTGCACCCCCGCCTCAGCGCATCCGAGCTGATCCACGTACTCCTCGCCGCCCCCGCGGAGACGGACCTCAGTGACCTTGACCCCGTGGAGGTGCGGTCGATCATCGCCGACGTCCTCACCCGGCACGGCTATGACATCCTCACCCGGTCCCAGTCCTGCCCCTCCTCCGACCGCCACCAGGACGCCCGCCGCGCAGTCCGCCGCGCGTACGGCGCCCGGTTCCTCGACGCACCCGCGGAACAGGCCGTACTAGCCGATCCGCTGCGAGAGGTCCTTGCCGTCAGGAGCGGAGAACGGTGACCGAGACCACCCCCCAACCGATCGGCGCACGGGCACGACACACCTACTACTGGCAGGTGCGCAACGCACGAACCCGCGCCCTCCAGAAACAGAACCCAGCGGAGACCTGGCACATCCAGGCCGGACACCCGGGCGGCTCGTACTCCGACCTAGGCCACGACCTCACGCCACCCGGGCACCACACCCCGACCCTGCTCACCCGCAGCCGCCCCGGCAGCCAAGCCGATGACGAGTTCCGGGGAGGGTGCCTCCGCTGCGACTGGGAAGGACCAACCCACCGCGGCGAACGCTGGAGCAAGGCCGACAACACGGCGATCGAGGATGCCCACGACCACGCGTTTCCCGGCTGGCGCACCCTGCCGCCAATCACCAGGGTCAAGGAACGGCAGGAGGTTCCCCGCAACCGACGCCTATGGCACCAGGCGACCTCTCTGTACCCGGCCGGGTGGGTGGAACAGGGCGCCCCACGCCTGGCCTGGAGCCGCTACCGCCACGAAGCCCACGTCCCACCGCACCGGGGCCGCCCCCGATACGAACTCCGTATCGACCGGCCGCGGAGCCACCGGGGCAAGCACCCGGCTGATCAGCAGGCCCTCTTCTGATGAGCGCCGTCCTTCGAGCCAGGGCCCCACCACGTCACAGTAAAGGTGGTTTAATTACTTCGCCGTCCGCGGAGCAGGGCAACCTCCGACCGGCCGAGCGTCGAACTGACGCAGCACCATCCAGACAAAGAGCGACGGCCAGCGCACAAGGGCAACAAGGCGCTGGCCGTCAGTGTTCTCTCACCAGAAAGAACCCCACCATGCTATGCGATCGACACCCCGACTGTCCCCAGCCCGGCGACTTCGCCCAGCTCAAGAGAGGTAACAGCATCGGAGCCGAGCACACCGACAGCTTCGTCATCGTCGAGGACTTCCGTCCGACCGGCCGGCACCTTGTGCTCAACCATCCCGCCGACCACCCCGGCCGCGCCGACTGGGCCGCCGCCGTCCCCCTGGACGAGATAGCCACCCTCACCCGGCTCGAACCCACCGGCAGCCGCACGTGGGCGCCGGCACCGGAACCGGACGACCTCCCATGACCACCACGACCCCGAACAGGAGACGACCGTGCCCCGCAAGACCGGCCGCACGCTCTACTCACGAGCGGACCTACGCAAGGTCCACAACATCAGTGAACCGACGCTTCAGAACCTCTGGACCGACCGGGAGAACAACGGTCACCCGCCCGTCACGGAGACCATCGACGGCGTCATGCACTGGGACGCCGACACCTGGGCGAAGTGGCACCACGAGCTTCAGCGTCAGCGCGCCGCCGCGAACACCACGAACCCGCCGAAGCTCGACGGCGACCCCGAGGAAGAGGTGGGGCCGGCCGAAGCGGCGAAGGTCTGCGGCTTCGCCGACTCCGCCACCGTCTCCCACTACGTCAAGAACCCGCCCGAAGGGTGGCCCGCGCCCGACGGCTGGGACGAGCTTCCGACCCGGCGGCGCCCGAAGTGGAAGAGGTGGCGGCTGTGGCAGTACCTCGCCGACCGAAAGGGGCGCGGTCACGCCGGCGGACGGCCCAAGGGCCGCCGCGGGCTGGCCTACCCCTACCAGGGAGACGAACGGCTGACCTTCGCACGGCGGGCCATCGCGGAGAACCCCCGCGCGACGAACGCCGAACTGATCCCCCAGCTCCAGGAACAGACGGAGAAGACCTACTCCCGCCCAACCTGGAACCTCATCCTCAAATCCGCCCGCGAGCACCCCGAGGAGTGACCCGTGCCCGAAGCAAGCTGTCCCCGCTGCGGCGGCCCGCTCGGTGAACGTCCCGCACGTTCCCGTCTGACCATCGATCGGCAGGTCGCCGTCTGCACGCCGTGCGGAACGGACGAGGCGTCCCGTGCAGCGGCAGGCCAATCGCCGATCCCGTTCGGTGATTGGCCCCACTGAGTCATGTGACTGGTACGCAGGCCCTGGCCTCGTGCCAAGGCGCAGAGTGGGGCGGGCTTGTTGACCCGCCCCACGTGCCAGCCACCCGGGGTGCGAAGACGTGAGTCCTACAGGAGGAGCAGGGCGAACACGCCGAGGAACAGAGTCATCGTTGCGACGAACGCACCTCCTCCCACGGTCAACGCCGTCAAGGGGCTGCCCTTGGCGGCATAGAAGAGGAACGCTGTCGCAAGAGCGACCACGAGGGAGAAGAGTACGGCGATGACGACAAGCATCAGCCGGGTTTTGAAGTTCGGCAACACGCGGGTCTGAACCCAATCCGACTCGCGGCAGTCGAGCACGAGACAAGGCAGCCTCAGCCCAACCACCTGACAACAGTGGCCATGAGCTGAGGACCCGCCGACGTTTCAGATCCGCGCGGAGCCGACCCGCAGGTACCGGCTGCCCCCCAAGAATCTTGTGTGTCGGGTTCGCGGTGAGGGTTTCGGTTGGGTTTCGCTCCTCCGGCACGCCGACCCCGGGGGAACGGAGACCAGCAGGGGCTTGCCATTCCCGAGCAGCCTCGCGTACGCCTCTCTTGAGCGCTCCCATCGTGGCACGGTCGAATGGCCGCAGATGGATGCTTCGCCGAAATCTGATGATGACTGTGCTCAATTGACGGGGCAGGATCAGACGCACTTGCCATGCTTCATGCCAAGGTGTCGATCTTGGTGCGGCAGGCGGTTCGCAACACGTTCAACTGTGCGACCGCGTCTTGGTAGGGCGGCGCATCGGGATCGATGATCACCTCCGTGACCAGAGCCTCCAACGCCATCCGTGTTTCGGAGGGGATGACGAAAGTCCCGTACTGGTGGAACCCCGTCTCCACCTTGTTGCGGAGCGTTCTGTTCAGGTCGTCCCAAGCATCCTCGGTGGCGTACCGAAGGTCTTCTCGATCCGTCACCGAGCCGCGCCTCAGTCTGTCCAAGCACCGCTCCAACTTTTGCGCACGGCTGTCCAGTTCCGTCGCGAGCCTTCGCACGCGCGCGAACACTCGCGACGACGCGACTGCCAGACCGATCGCCATGCTCAGAGAGGTGGCGAAGACTCCAGGTGAGTAGCGCGCGGGGATCGGCAGGCTGCGGACCAAGCAGATGAGGCCCAAGGTGCCGCAGGCCATTGCGCATATCTGAAGGGCCGCCGCCCACGTGAGCCGCCCTTTCAGGCGCTCGTAGGCGAACGAGGTCGGTTCCTGCACGCCTCCGCCAATGTGGAAGCACCAGATCATCACCAGTGCCAGACCGGCTTCAACTGGCTCATCCGGCAGGAAACTGGCCGCAGCCGTCACGACCAGGCCAAGTGCCACCACGTACGCGGTCATCGGGACGAACGTGATGACCCGATGCCAAGTCTCCGAGCGGGCAACGAACCACGGCTTCACGATCCAGTATGAGCTGAGTAGTAGGAGGGCCGAAAGAGCGGCTGACCCGCGGAAGAGTGCTGACGAGCCAGTGCCGAGTGACACCACCGTGAGGGCGATTGCCGTTGCGGTGGTGGCCGCTCCGCCCCACAGTCGCCAAGGGGCTGAATCGGCCCGAGTCAAGGGGAGAACTGGATCGGGTATCACGGACGGCCTCCTCGCATCGAACGGCGCCTGTCATTCCGACAGTGCTGCCATCGAGGTAAGCACCCGCTACTGACAACCGAGTGCGAGCCGATTCCGGTAACAGCGGGACTGGCCGCATGCTCGCTGGCTGCCAGGAACTACGCCGTCGCCCGCCTCTCCGAGACCACCGCCTTGAAGTACGCGATCCTCGCCCGCCAGCTCCTCCGCCCCGAACTCGGCCTCTCGGACGACAGCACCGTACGCGGCCAGCATCCGGCAGAGAGTGGAACGGCCGACGCCGAGGTGCCGGGCGATCGAGGTAACGGTCGACGTCCTTCAGGGCAGCATCGCGTACCGCCGGATGCTCTCCGAGTCGTCACCGCTCACTGACGTTCTGAGGTCGTCCGACACTGCCCTCGCAGTCAAGGTCCGAACCCGGGAAGCCGCCGGTAACAGCCCGAGTTTCCAGTGAAGAACCCTCAAGAATCCTGACCACAAGGATTCTTGAGGACCAAGGTATCGTCACTCCGTGACGATACAATCGGCCAAGATGACCAGTTCTGGCTGAATCAGCATGGGGGGTGAGCGGGCCGGTGGGGTGGGTGACCATGATCGGCCCGTCCGACGAGCAGGTTGAGTACCGTCTTACCGGCGGTCACGGCTGCGGGAAGTCCACCACGGTCGACGCCGCCCCTCTCGTCGCCGCCATCGAGGCCAAGGCCGACGCGGCCGGTGTCACCGTCGCCTCGTTGCTCGGCTCCCACGAGGCCAAGCGCAGCTTCTTCCGCGCCCGCGGACTGATCCGCGGCAAGGGCACGGCACGGTTCACCGGGTTCGACGCCGTCGAAGTCGCCTCCGCAGCCGGCCTCGACGCCCACGACCTGTACGGCGAACAGGCCCTTCCCCGGCCGGCCGCTGACGGACAGGTGGACTACCACCTGAACGCCAGCGAGCGCCCGTTGATGTGGATCGGCAACGGTCTCACCGAATTCGACATCACTCCCGGCAGTGTGCTGCGCCCGGAGCACTTCCAGGCCGCCCGCCGCCTCATGCACGGCGAGGACCCCCGGACCGCGCAGACCCTCGTGGAACCCAAGCTCGCCATCGCGCCGGCCGCGAAGCTCCCCGCCGCCCCGCTGGTCCGCGCGATTCGCCACTTCGCTGCCGAACGCAGTGTGAACCCCGTAACCCTGCTCGACTCCAAGCGGAAACAGGACGCGTTCCGCAGGATGGAGAGCCAGCTCAAGCGGTTCGGTGAATCGCACCGAATCCCGGCGTCCACCGTGCTCAAACTCGCCGATGCCGTCGGCGTCGACGCCGTCACCCTGTACGGCGAGGACGTGTTGGAGAAGGCGGTCGCCGCCGAGGCGGGCGGCCACCTGGACGCCCGCGCACTCCTGAGTGCCGTCAAGGCCCGCTCGGCGGCTACCGGGCAGCCGCCTGCCGATCTGTTCACCTCCGAGTCGATGAAGCGTCGGTACGCCCAGACCGCGGGCGAGGCCGAACGACGTCTCCGGGACCTGCCCATGGACGTCCGCGAAGCCATCGCCATGGCCAAGGCCGCAGGGCTCGCGCCCGCGGACGTGTGGGACGCACAGGAGATCAAGGCGGCCCTCCTCGAAGGGCGCGTTGAGGTAGGCAACCGCGGCGCCGACGTCACCCTCGACCTCACGAAGTCGAAGTCCACGTTCCTCGCCTACGCCCCCGAGGAGATCGCCGAGCGGGTGGAGGGCATCTACACCTCAGCCGGCCGCGAGTCCATCAGCGCCCTGGAGCGGTGGACCGCCTACGCCATGCGCGGCCACCACGGCGACGGCGAAGAGGCCGAGACCGTGGCAACGAGCGGGTTCTCCGGCTGGATGATGGTGCACCGCGCGGCCCGGCCCGTGGACGGAGCCCCGTACGGTGACCCGCACTTCCACCTGCACTTCACCCTGGCCAACATGGTCAAGGGCATCGACGGCAAGTGGTCCACCATGGCCAGCGGAGGCCGGGACCTTCACCGGCACGCCCGCGCCACTCAGTCCCTCATGAACGCCCGTATCCGGCGCGACCTCACCGACGAGTTCGGCATCTCCTTCCGTCGCGACGAACGAACGGGCGCTTGGGAGATCGCGGCGATCCCCGAGGCCACCATCCGCCTCTTCAGCAAGCGCGACAACCAGGTCCGCGACCTGCTGACCAAGCTCGGCATCGACTACGACAGCGCCACCACCCGCGAGCGCACCGCCGCCTCCACGGCATCCAAGGCCGCGAAGAACGGAGAAGCCGCGGTAGCGGACGACGTACTGCGCGACTACTGGCAGGCCGAGGGCCGGGCCGCAGGCGACGACCCCGACGCTATCGCCGCCAACGCGCTGGCACAGGACAGCCCGAAGCAGAACCCCGGCCTGGACGAGCTGTGCGCCGTGGTCTTCGATCCCAAGACCGGACTGACCAGCAACTCCAAGGACTTCACCCACGCCGCCGCCATCGCCGCCGTCCTGGACGCCCTCCCGTACGGAGTCGCGGACGCCGAGGAGGCCGAACGCCTCACCGACTCCGTCCTCCGACAGGCGGGGTACGCCGTCAAGCTGAACCCGAAGGGTGCCCAGCACTACAGCCACGCCGACCGCTACACCACCGCGGACATCGTTGCGGCGGAGACGATGATCGTCACCGAGACCACCCGTCGCCGTGACGAACAGGCCGCAGTCGTCAGCCCGGACACGGTGGCGATGACCATCTCCACCGTCGAGATCCAGCAGGGGTTCGACTTCTCCGCCGAGCAGCGTGCCGTACTGGAACGTCTGCTCACCGCCGGGCATGGCGTGGACGCCGTCGTCGGCGTCGCCGGTGCGGGCAAGACCACGATCATGGACGCCGCCCGGCAGGCGTGGGAGGCACAAGGACTGGTCGTCGCGGGCACGAGCACGGCTGCGGTCGCCGCCGCCAACCTGAAGGCGGAGGCCGGCATCACCTCCCGCACCCTGGCTTCCTGGCTCACCGGCATCCGCAGCGGCGGCCCCGGGCTGGCCGGGGTGGATGTCCTCGTCGTGGACGAAGCAGCCATGTGCGACGACCGCGACGTGGCTGAACTCCTCGCGCACGCCGCGACCACCGGAACCAAGGTCGTCGGCATCGGGGACCCGAAGCAGCTCCACTCACCCGGGGTCGGCGGCCACTTCGCCGCCGTCCACCACCTGGTCGCCGGGCTCGAACTTACGGAAAACTACCGCCAGAGTGATGCCGTCGAGCGTCGTGCGCTCCGGTTCTGGCGGGAAGACCTGCGTACGGACGCCCTCCGCGCATTCGCCAGCACCGGCCGCGTCCACGCGCTCCCCACCAAGGACGAGACGCTGGCCGCGATGCTCACCGTGTGGGCGGACAAGCGCGCCGCCCACAACGACGACCACACCGCCGTACAGCAGTTGCTGATGCTCGCGGCCACGAACGGAGTGGTGGAGGAACTGAACGTGGGGGCCCGAGCCCTTCGGAAGGCCAGCGGTCATCTGACCGGCCCGGAGTACGCCTACGCGCTTCCGGGCGGTGGCGAACTGACGATCGCCGTGGGCGATCAGGTACTCCTGCGCACCAACGACTACCGGTCCAAGAAGACCGGAGGCCAGCAGCAGGACGTTCTCAACGGCCACCGCGGACTCGTCCACGCCGTGGACGATCAGCGCCGCGTTCTGGTCGAGTGGCGGGAGAAGACGCCCGACGGGCACACCGACCACGCCGAGTGGATCGATGCCGACTACATCGCCCAGGGCGGACTGAGCCTCGGCTATGCGATCACCGGGCACAAGAGCCAGGGCCTCAGCGCCCAGGAAGCACTGGTCTACGGTCCCGGTGCCGGACCGAACGCCCTCTACACGATGATGAGCCGGGACAAGAAGGAGAGCCACCTCTTCCTTCCGCTGGCCGTCTACGAGACCGACGCCGACCGAGCAGCAGCCGGTGACCCCGTGACCGACCAAGAGCGGTTGGACCGCGCCGTCGCCGGTCTCATCCGTGAAATCGAAACGGGCACGGAGGAGCGGATGATCCTCACGGAACTCCCGAAGGACATGGTCCCCACGCACATCCGGGAGGTCGTGCAGGACCTCCCGGTCCCCCGGGCGCCCGGCACCGGCGCAGAGCATCACGAGTCCGCGGACTCTCCACGGACACCGACCCTTGACGAAGACGGGAGCGTTCGCACCGTGCAGTCGCCCGACCGACCGTACGCCCACCTCAGCGATGACGCCCTACGGGAAGCCCTCCGCAGGGCGGCCACCGCGAGCCGAGCGACCCGCAGGGCGGCCGAGGAAGCGGAAGCCCGAGCAGCCGCCGCCGAACAACAGGCCGCAGCCGGAGCCGGCCCCGAGACCCTTGCGGTCGACCGCCGTCAGCAGCGGCTCACCGAGCGCGCCGCCGCGATCCGCGACATCCAGTCCCTCACCCAGGCGATCGAGCAGCGCACCGAGGCAGACCGACGAGCGCACGAGAAGCTTGAACGAGTCGAACAGCAGCTCACTGCCACCACCCGCTTCGGCCGTCCTCTTCTCCGCGGGGACGACCGGGCACGTGCGGAGAGCGAACGGGAGGTGCTGCACGGACAGCGCGCGACCGTTGCGCGGGAGCTGGGCGAGCGTCATGACAAGCTTCGTCGCGCTGTCACGGTCGCGGGGCCCGCCGAGACACACGCCGACGTCCTCACCGAAGCCGAGTCCATCCGGCAGGCCGGAGACCGACCTCGTCGTGACGCTCAGAACCGCGACCTTCGGACAGCGACCGACCTTCGGCACGCCGTCGCCAAGGCCGAGGCCGCTGCCCGATCCGCTGTTCACCGGGAACGGGGACTTCACGACGAACTGAAGACCAGAACACCGGCTGGTGGCACTCCTCCGGCCGCCGAGGGCCGTAGGCGTACGGCGGCCGAGCCCCCGCAGTACCCGGTCAGCCTTCCGGAAGCCACCCACCATCGGGGCCCGTTGAATCCGCCTGGTGGCCCAGCGTTCTAGACCGGATGAAGCGGTGCCTAGAGAAGATCGTCTAGCGCGGCTTCGGCCTTCTCCACAGCATCGGTCACGGCGTCCAGGTGCTGTGGGGACAGGCATCCGTTCCCGAGTCCCGCTTCGGCGATGACTGTGCTGAGCCGCTGTTTTTGTGTGTCGTTCAGGGATCGCCGGGCCACGGGGTGGTGCAGGGCTTCACGGGCGGCGTAGGCGTCGAGGGCGGCGGTGGTGGCGACGGCTTCCGTAAGCGGGTGGGCATCCTCACCGGCTCGATCTTGGGCGAGGTCTAGCGCGGCCAGTGCGGATCGGGTCTGGAACACGGCGTACGAGGGTTCGGGGACGCTGAGCAGTGTCGTCGTCTCGCGGAGTACGACGTAGAGGTCCGGGCCGGGCAGCGGGGAGGGCGCCGAGCGGCAGTGTGCGCGCAGGAGTGCGGCGATGGTGGTCTCCCATGGCTCGGTGGGTGTGGTGGTGTCGATCATGTCGAGTGCCTGTTGGTCGAGGCCGCGTTCCATGAGCGCCATGACCATGATCTGGCGGCCGTCGAGGAGGCGGTTGCCGATGCCGCGGTGCGCACTCATGGCGTCGGCGGCGTCGGCCCAGCGGCCGATCCGCGCGAGGGCGCGAGCGCCGTCGATCAGCAGGGTCGCCCACAGTTCTTCGCACACCTTGCGGTGGTCGGTGTCGGTGCTGATGAGCGCCGCGAGATCGACCGTGCGGCCGTGGATCTCGGTGGTCCCGCGTTTCTGGGCGGCGCGGTAGAGGCGGGTAAGAACGTCGTAGGCGGCTTCGCCGTCGCCTTCGCGGGTCAGGAGACGGGCGACGTTGACCAGGGGCATCAGCGACATCACGGCGATGGCCCCCGTCAGGTTTCCGGCCTTGGCGAAGGTCCGGTGCTGCCGCCAGCACAGTTCGGCGGCCAGGTCGGGCATCCCGACGTCGGAGGCGATGAGCGCGGCGTAGTTGAGGACCCCGCTGGCGCGGGCCACCAAGTCGTGGTGGCCCGCACCGGCGGGCGCGACGGTCAGCCCGGTGAGGTGGGTGATGCGCTCCTCCAGAGGGAGCGCCGGCGCCTTGAGGCGGCGGACCAGGGGGATGCGGCTGGCTATCGCGGGGACCACGAGGTCAGCCCTTGCGGGGCCAGTCGACAGTGAGGCGGCTGTAGGTCTTGTCGATGACGAACCGCGGGTCTGCGGCCGTGAGCTGGTGGCGGGCGTCGCCGACGGCCATGCGGAACGTGGGGTCCGGGGCGGTGTTGCCCCAGCCTTCTTCCCAGTTGCGGATTTCGCCCGCGAGGTGTTCGGCCAGCTCGGCGGCGTGGGAGCCGTGGCCGACGACGCCGATCTCCCAGAACCGGCCCTTGTCGTCCTCGCCCTCCCGGATGGTCAGGTAGGCGAGGGAGTCACCGTCGAGCGCGGC
This sequence comes from Streptomyces sp. NPDC127068, assembly GCF_042724695.1. Lineage (NCBI taxonomy): Bacteria > Bacillati > Actinomycetota > Actinomycetes > Kitasatosporales > Streptomycetaceae > Streptomyces > Streptomyces sp. NPDC127068. Next base: position 102,403 of record NZ_JBHXEN010000009.1, read on the forward strand.
CATGGAGCCCCAGCCGAAATGCGGCGTGAAACCGGGGCGGGAGCCGGGCATGCGGGACAGGCCGTTGGGCAGCACGAAGGCGAGGTAGAGGTACATCCACTCGAACGGGTCGCCCTGGCGGAGCTTCACCCCGGTGTAGACCTTGGACTGCTTCTGGTCGAGCACGGTGCGGATCGCGTCGCGGTCCACTTCCTGTTCGCTGAAGGTCTCCAGGTGGACGTTGCCCTCGCCCTCCATGCGCACGCGGGTGTAGATGTCGTCGCAGACGCCCTTGCGCAGCGGGATGAAGGTCGCCATCTCGCAGGACACGGTCTTCCAGGTGTCGCCATCACGTTCGAAGGCGAAGCTGCGGGAGATGCTGCCGCGGATGCGCATCGGCAGGACCAGCCGGCCGCCGGGGGCGAGCTGGTCGAGGAGCTTCACCGGGACGTCGCCCGCGCCCACGGTGAACTGGATGCGGTCGAACGGAGCGTGCTCAGGAAGCCCCGCGGCGCCGTCACCCAGCACGGCGGTCACGTCGTCGGCCCCAGCCCGAGCCAGGTTCTTCTCTGCGCCCTCGACCAGGTCCCGGTCCACGTCCACGGTCCACACGTGCCCGCCCGGGGCGACGAGCCGACCCAGCAGACTGGCGTTGTACCCGGTGGCGGCCCCGGCCTCCAGAATCGTGTGACCGGGCTGCGCGCCGAGCTGTTCGAGCTGGGTGGCGACGATCGAGGGCGCGGAGATGCAGGAGATCATCTCTCCGTCCTCGTCGTGCTTGATCGGCACCGCGTCCTCCTTGTACGCCGCCTCCAGGTCGACGCCGGGAAGGAACTCGTGGCGGTCGGTGGTGCGGAAGGCATCGATCACGCCAGGGGTGCGCAGGTGGCCGCTGTCGACCAGGCGGTCCGCCAGGGCCTCGCGCAGGGTGGTGGAGGGGGAATCGGGTGTCACGGTGATCTCCATTCGAGCGAGGGTAGGTCCGGGGGACGGGGCTCGGCGGGCGGACACGTCGGGTGCCTCTTCTTCGGTGAAGGCGACGTGGCGGCCAAGCCACGCGGTGGCTGCCTGTTCGGTGGCAGACACCCCGGCACGGTTGAACGCGAAGATCGCGTGATGGGTGAGGACGGCGCGCAGGCCGCGGGTCAGGTGCCCGTCGGCGGCGAGGCGGCGCAGGCGCAGGCCGCCGTCGGCGAAGGCTTCGACGCGGTCGGCCCAGTCCGGTTCGGGGTTCGGGCGCCGGGCGGCGTCGGCGTTCATCAGGCGGCGCATCGACGTGACCGCCGTAGCGAGTGCCGGTCCGATGGGCGGGGTGACGGGCGGGCGGAGGGCGGCGAGTTTGGCCCACACGTCCCCGGCTTCGAAAGGGTCCAGCCCGGCCGAGCGGATCATGGTGGACAGCAGCAGCACGCTGCGCTCCCGTCCGCCGGGCTCGCCGGTCTCTGCCAGGGCGGCCCGGCTGTCCGCGCAGAACACCTCGTGCGCGACGTCCATGCCGTCGGGCCCGCCGAACGCTTCGGTCTCCGGCTCGTAGACCCCGGTCACCCAGGCACTGACGACCCGGTCGGCAACAAGCCGGTCGAGGAGATCCGCGGCGGGGTGCTCGGTGCGCAGCCGCAGCCCGCCGTCCTTGCGGAGGAAGTGGAAGCGCCGGCCGGATAACGCGGCCGATAGGGCGTGTGCGGATTCGGGGCTCACCGCGCCGCCGGGTAACGCCACGGTGGCGTGCCACCAGCCTGTTTCGCGGGTGATCGGAAGATTCTCGTCATCGAGGTCCATGAGGGTTTCCTTGTCGGTGGTGCCGGTTCGGGTCAGGTGATCAGCAGGGCACTGGTCCAGCCGGTGGAGTCGGTGCCGTCGAGGGCGAGCCGGGCGCCGCTGCGGCCCTCCATGAACCCCGGTTTGGTCAGCCGGTGCAGATCGTCCGCCAGCCGCGTGTTCAGGTCGGTGATCAGCGGCCTGAAGCGGTCCGGGACAGGGCTGTCGGCGGCGACGGCGCGGGTCAGGGTCACGAGCCCGGCCCAGCCGTGGCACAGGGTGGCGTCGGTGATCCGGGCCAGGTGCACCGGACTGCTCAGCGTGCGCACGAGGGTGTCCTCCGCGGCCTGCCGCCGGACCGAGTCGCCCAGGGCGAGGGCGGCGAGCTGCTGGGCGCGGGCGACGCCGGGCGGTCCGTAGCACCAGGACGGGCGGGCCGGCTCCGGCACGGGCAGCTCTCCGGCGTCCATCTGGGCGCGGGTGGTCCAGTAGCTTCCGCCGTACGCGTCGAGCCAGCGGGCGAACACCCCGATGGCGTCGAGCTGCCCCGGCACATGAACATCCGCCCGGTGGGCGAGGGAGAGCACCGCCAAGGGCCCGGCGATGCCATGCGCGACGCCGTTGTTGCCGTGTCCGCCGTTCATCTCCTTGCCGTCGGGTCCCGCCGCGGACCACCATCCTGGCAGCTCCCGACCGCCCGTGTGGGCGGGTCGGGACAAGGCGACGAGGTACGCCAGCACGTCCGTGAGCCGGGACGGCGCCGAGCCCCGGACCAGCAGCAACGCGCCCAGTCCGGACAGGCCGCGGATGAGGTCGAACTCCGCGAGAGGCGGCAGCGCACCGGACTCCCGCCGTCGGCGGGCGGCGGCGAGCCGGGCGTCCACCACACGGTCGACGGCCGCGTGGACGCCACCGCCCGCACGGCCGGCGCGGCCGAGAACGAACTCCAGCGCGGGGGCGCCGTGGAACAGCGACGCATTGGCCCCCGCGCTCACGCCGCCCGCGACCGCCAGCACGAGGTTCTGCCGAGCGGCGGTCAGGTCGCCACGTTCGATGTGCAGTAGCGCCATCCCAAGGGCGCCCTCGGAGAGGTCCTGAGTCCCCGGCGGGACCGTCGCGGCCGTCACGTGCGGACCTTGAGCGGGAAGACAAGGTTGTGGGCCCGGCCACCGATCCAGCCGTCCGCGTCGGACGGCGGGGCCTCGTGCAGGGACGCGACGCCGAACGGACTGGCGTCCAGATGGGCCCGAAGCAGATCCAGATCCATCGACCGGCTGAGATCGAGCGGAAGATGCTGGTCGTCCTCGGCCAGCAGCACACGGCCCGGCACCCGGAACCGCACCATCCAGGCCCGCAGCCGCTCCACCCACTCGCCCGTCGCCGCCGTACGGGCGGGGAGGTCGCGGGCGCGGACCTTCCACCGCGCCGCCACCAGGATCGACCGCCGGTAGGTCAGGCCCGGGGTGAAGGGCAGGGTCCAGGCCGCGCCCCAGTCGAACCAGGTGACCTGCGGCGCGGTAGCCCGGCTGATCTCGGCCAGGAACCGGGCCAGGGGCGGGGTGTAGTTGTTCCACAGGAAGTTCAGGGCGGTCGGTGTGAGGGTTTCCAGATGCCGGCCGGTGGCCGCTTCGGCGAGATACGGACGGCCGTCCCGCACGCCGACAACGAGGTCCGCCGGGAACAGGACACCGTTGCCGGGGTGCCGGAACTCGCCGACGCTGATCACCCGGGGCAGTACGCGCGGCGCGCGGGTGAGCAGGTCGGCCGGCACACGACCGGCGTGGAAGGAGAGCTGGACCAGCTCCGCGCCGGGCTCGACCGTGGGCAGCGTGGCGTAGGTGGCGCCCGTCCCAGGGAACAGGTGCCAGAACCGGCCCGTCATCGAACCGGCCGCACGGGAAACGGTGGACACCTGAAGTCGGAAGTCCCCACGCTCCAGAGCCAGTTGCGAGCGAGCGTGTACGGACGCGCCGAGTTCGAGGTGGGGTGCGGTGAGGGAGGCAGCGCCCGCTGCGGCTTCCAGTTCCTCGATCATCGAGCCGGACAGGGTGACCGAACGGGTGCCCTCGACCGCCGCCGTGCCGGCCAGCCCCAGCAGAAGCCGGTCGCGGAGGGACATCGGCCGCGGGGGCTCGGCCCCCCGGCCGAATCCGTCGGGGAAGCCCAAGCCCTCCGCGGGGTTCGTCACCAGCTCCACCGGTACCTTGGCGGCTTCGCCGTAGCGTTCGGTGAACCGCTCGGTCCAACGGTGCCAGACAGAGATGCCGTTCGGGTGCGTGGCGAGACGGGCCAGAACGGTCGCGGCGGTCTCCGCCTCCGTCATTACCGAGTGGGGCAGTCGGACGGCCGCATCCAGCCGTAGGTCAGGGGCAGCCGGATTCTCGCGGACCTTCTCCCGCAGAGCAGACAGCAGGACGTCGCACGGGTTGGTGACCGTCGCGGGCGCGCGCAGCGCCGACCGTAAGAGCCGTACCCGGAGGAGTTCCCCGATCAGCTTGGTCCGGTCGCGTTCCGACGTGTCCGGAAATTCAGCGGCAAGTTTGTCCGCCAGGGCCGCGCTCCGTATCGGGGCGCGCGCCGCGTCGAGGACGAGGACGAGCGCTGAGGTAAGAGCGAGAGAGAATTCGGCCGCGCCCTCGGACGGTATGAAGACCCGTGTGCCACGGCGCTGGGCGAGCGTGTTGACGCACACCTCCACGTCGGCCATCCTCTCGCCGTCCGCCTCCCAGCCGCTGACCGCCGCATCGACCGCGGCCGGGTCCGGCCGGACGGATACCTGGTGGCGGGTGCCGATGTGCACCCCGGCCGTGTCGCTGAACTCGACCAGCGCGACGCCGGCGAACAGCCCGTACGGGGTTGGCCGGCGCGCGTACCGGATCGCGTACCGGGCCAGAGCCAAAGCGGTGCGCCGCACCCGCCGCGCTTTCGGACTCCGGCCCGCGAGGATGGACTCTGTCCGGCGGGCGAGATCGGGGCTGGCACTCGACACCGCCAGCCGGAACGCTTCGTTGGCCCACACGGCGGCGAGCCACGAGCGCCAGGAGTCAAGCGGCGCACCAGGTCCGGGCCACGGAGGCATCTCCGGCTCGGCGAGGTTCACCGCGGCCCGCAGCATGGCTCCCCCGGCGTCCTGATACCGGTTGAGTCGTACGCGCGTCATCACCACACTCCGTTCCTGGTGGAGCGGGGGCCGGGCGGAATGTCCGCCCAGCCCCCGCCGTCGAACCGACTTGGCTACGAGGTGACGCAGGCGCTCGGGCAGCTCGAACCACAGGTGTCACCCGTGGTGCACATCAGAACGGTCTCGGTCGCGGGCGTGCCCTCGATGAAGCTGATGTCCAGCCCGAACGGATCGGCGTCATCGACAGTGCCAACGGTCTGCTGATCTGTGACCACCGGCTTTTCGGTGTCGATCGCGGTCATGCGTGACTCCTTGGGTAGTAGCGGATCGTCCAGGGGTGCGGGCCTGGTCTGGCCGTCTGCGACGCTAACCAGGTCGCCGCCCCCTCGACGCTCCTCTTCGCCGCAGAGTGTGATCGAAGGTTGAATTCGGCTGAATCTGCACGGTCACCCCTTCTTGCGCGGACCTCTCGATGCGAGCACGGTGGCGGTGGTGCCGAGGTACTGCTGAACAGGCAGATAGAACCCGTCGGGGACGTAGTGGAAAACGTCACGGAGGGGAACCCAGTTGATGTCCGTGACTTCGTCGGGGGCTGCACGGTGGGCGGTGCCGGACCGGATCGCGCAGGCGAAGTAGAGGATGCGGGCACCGGTGTCCGGGTGGTCTCGCTCCCTGAGCTGTTCCGTGACGTTGACGGCGAGGCCGGTCTTCTCCTTTACCTCCCGGACGACGGCGTCCTCGGCGGACTCGCCCGGCTTGACCTTCCCGGCCGGGAACTGCCAGGTCGGAGCCCCTTCCGGTCCACGCTGTTTGACGAGCAGGAGGCGTCCGCTCCGAAGGATCACGCCGGCCGCGACCGTGGTCGTCCGGTGGTCGCCGGGTGGTGACTGGGGCACGTGGTGCATCTCTGTCCGCCTCACCCGACGGCAGCAAGGGTGCCCTCGGCGCCCTTGCCCGGGCGTGTGAGGGAGCTGACGGGCTGCCGGTTGAGGATGTCTGCGAGAAGGCCACCGTCGAGGGTGAGCCGGAGGGCATGGTGGTCCGAGATCACCAGCGGTACGGGGATGACATCCACGTCGATGACGGCGGGCAGCAGCTCGCCGGTGGCGTACATGCGATCGATCCGTGCCTCGGGTCCGTGCGTCTCGCAGGAGTCCACGGTGGGGGCGAGCGCGTCAGCGTTTCCCTGCGGCCGGTCGGCGCAGTGCACGGCGACGTCGTGCAGTCCTGCGGTGCAGAGGATTTCGTCGGGGCGGGTGTCCATCCGCCGTTGCCCCGCTTCAGGGTAGGAGCGGTGCACTCGGTGCGGCTCGTCGCGGATGGAGTCGAGGACCGGGAGCGCGGGCTCGACAAATCCGGAGGGCCCGGGGTAGCTGTTCGCGTCCCCGCCGAGCAGCGCCGGGATACGCACGGTCCCGCCCTCCGGGGTGGCCCACCGCTTGTCGGCGAAGGTCGTCAGCCACTCCGCCTCCGCCGCCCGGGTCGTCGTGGAGGCGTAGTTGAGGTGGAACGAGCCGACCACCATCGGCAGGGCGTCTTGGCCCGCGGGGAGGTAGCGCATGGTGAGCGCGGTCGGCGGCAGGACCCACATGGGGCCGGTCTGGGGCCATTCCCGCACGGTGCGGAACACCTTCTGGTCGGCGAAGACCGCCGTGCAGGAGCGGGGGCCGAGCCAGCCGCGCATCCCGAGGGCATCCTCCAGTTCGTACATGACCGCAGCGCCGTCCCCGTCGGCGCCCGGCATCTCCTGCCGCAGCACCAGCTGAGGGCTGTGCTGGGCCAGGAGTTCGTGGGCCTGACGCCGCAGCGCGGCGTTGTTCTTCCCGTTCTGCTCCAGGTTCCAGCAGATCACGGTGATCTTCTTCTTCATCCAGCGATTCCTGTCGTCGTGGTGGTGGTGCGCCGCCGGGGGCTGGGACCTGGGGTCTGCCGGACCCCGGGCGGCGGTTCAAGGGCACCCTGCGGGTCAGGTCTTGACCGCGATGCCGGCGAACGCGGCGCAGTCCGAGGCGCGGGCGGGGTAGGGGGTGAAGTGGAAGACGTTCGGGCCGTGGGCGGACCACTGGCTGACGGCGGCCGGCCCGGACCCGAGGTGGGTGAAGCCGCCGAAGAACGCGGATATCCCGGTGAGGCTGCGCGGCCGGACGGTGAGGCCGTGCCGTTCGTACGCGGCGACGGCCTTGGGCACGGTGCGGGCGTTGAAATGGTCGGTGAGGTGGGTGATCGACAGGGTGCTGCCGGTCGGCAGCCAGCCCCGGAGCACGGCCATCGCGTCCGCCACCGCGGCGTCGTCCGCGTTCCACGGCAGTACGTCGTGGACCGCGACGGCGATCGGCCGGCCGGGGTCGAAGGCCCCTGCGACGTCCGGCCGGGCCAGCAGCTCCTCCATGTCCATGAGGTCGGCGGCCACCACTGTCGTCTCGTACGGCGGCCCGACGTCCAGTCGGGACTTCGCGTGCGCGAGGACTCCGGGGTCGCGGTCGACGTAGACCACGGGAGAGCCGTGCGGGACCAGGTGGTGAAGGTTCGGCCGATGCGGAATACCGCAGCCCAGATCCAGGAACTGCCCGATCCCGCGGCGCACCGCGGCGGCGGTCGCGGTCTGGGTGAAGTGGCGGTTCGTCCGGGCCGCCAGTGCCGCCCACGGCGCGGCCATGTAGAGGTCGAGGGCCGCGTCCCGGTCGCACTGGTAGGTGTCGACGCCGCCGAGCAGGCAGTCGTACACCCGCGGGGCGCGCGCCCGGCTGAAGTGCTCGGGGGCGAGTTCTTCCAGCTCTGCGGACTGGTACGTCGTCGTCATGCCGGCACCCCCGCGAGCAGCGGAACGGGCTCGGATAACACGGTGGGCGCCTGTTCGTCGGGAGGTGCCCAGCCCAGGCGGCGCCGCAGTTCGGCCATCGCCTCGCTGTGCGGGCCGAGCCCCACCGCTGCGCGGCGCTGGTCGAGTTCGCCGGGGGTGTCCACCGGGACGAGTTCCGGTCCGTGCGGTCCGAGGCGGTATTGGGTGCCGAAGGTCTGGCGGTCATCGGTGACGGCTTCGCACCGGTCGTGGAGGTGGGCCCACTGCTGGACTGTCGCCTCCCCCTGCTCGACCGCGGGGGCCAGCAGCCGCAGGGCCGCGCGCTGGAAGTCGGGCAGGGGGTCAGCGTGGAGGGCGATCTCCCACGCGGCCCAGACCGCGGCTTCGCCCACCAGGGCCCGGGTGGGCCATCCGTGCTCCCCGAGAATCCGCCGCAGGACGTTCGCGTTGGCGACATCGAGGTGCCGTGCCTGGCCCATCTCGGCGTCGGGGAGCTGGGCCCGGAGGAACCGGTGCCGGTGCTGACGGGCTTCGGCGGCACGGTGCAGGAGGCCCCCGGCCAGATCCGGGCGGGCGAATGCCCCGGTCATGGCCGGTCCCCGTACTCCAGCGCGGCCAGAAGCCGACGAGCGGTCGCGACCGAGACCGCGCCGGTCGAGACGACAGGCTTTCCTCCGCAGCGACCGCAGTCGGGCTGGAACGCGAGATCGATGAACCGGTCCGTCGCTTCGCGCAGGGCACGGTCCAGGCGGGCCGTGACCTCCTTCCCCTGAGGCCAGTCGGCCAGCTCGATCACCGGGTCCGCCCCCGCCTCCCGCGGCGGCGCGCCCAGTGCTTGGGCGAGCCGTTCGGCATCCGGGACCGTGAGGTCGCCCACCACGATCTCCCCCGCCACCACGGCCAGGTCGGGGGCCGTGAGACCGTGCGCTTCGAGGACGCCGCGCAGCGCGGCCAGGGTCTCGAAGGTGTCCTTCATGCTGGTCCGCAGCAGGTCGGCCAGTCGGCGGACCGTCATGGGGTCGGCGGTCCCCAGCTTGGCTTCGCGCCCGGGGGCGTCCGGGCTGGGGTGGATCATGAGTCCCAACCCCGCTGCCGAGCACACGGAGTTGAGATCCCGTATCGCCTCGGGAAGGGCCGGCGGACGGCCGGGAGGTTGTGGGGCGTTCACGCGGTACTCCAGGACGAGCGGTGGTCATGGACAGAAGAGGGCGCGGCCGGAGGCAATGAGGCCGGTCGCGGCGGCGGGCCGGCGAGCAGGCAGCCGGGGCCCGCGAGAGGGAGGACGGACACCGGGGAAGCCGTCCACCTGAGCAGCCCGCCGCCGGGCGTCGCGGTGGTGAAGGCGTAGGGCTCGCCCCGGCGCAGCGCGACCACCGAGGCGTCCATGGCCCGGTGATCGCCCAGCCATCCCCACATGGTGTGGAAGACCTCCCGGTCGAGGAGGGGCGCGACCGTGTGCACGGACTCACGCACCCACTCCACGGCTTCCCCCGGCACGGTGGTGGTGAGGCTGGACAGCGGGATGTGCACGGAGCCGGGGACGACCTGATCGGCGCGGCACCAGTACGCACGGGGCAGTGGACGTTTCACCGGGGATCACCGCCGTCGAAGTGGGGTGAGGGGTCGGGGACGTCGTCGCTGACGAGGTCGAGGAGGGCGCCGACGAGCGAGGCGAGGAGACGGGCGTGGCTCTGCGTCGGCACGAACTCCCGCGCCCGCCGTTCGGTGTCGAGGCGGGCGGCGGAGGCGACGAGCTGTCGCAGCAGGCTGTCCGGGCGGCCCTCCGCGCCGTGCAGGGCGTCGGTCACCAGGGGCCAGAGGCAGCCATGGAGGCGGTCCACGAGCGTGCACGTCTCGTCCACGGTGAGCGGCCTCGCCCCCCAGCCCAAGATCCGCTCCAGGAAGTCGTCCACCCCGTCGCTCAGGAAGGCGCCGTTCAGGCTCTTGAGCAGACCTAACAGAGCCACCTCGGAGGCGGGCCGCGCGGGTTCGACGCTTCTCGTACGGGCCGCGGCGGCGTCTCGTACGGGCAGGTCGTGAACGGTCATGGACATGCGTGCCTCCCGGTGGGGAGTGGGGGAGAAGCGGAACAGAGAAGGCGCGAAGAGACGGGAGCGCGTGGACGCGGCGGGGTCGTGAACACGGGCGGCCCCTGCTCCCGCTCCCACCGGAGATGTCGTTCTGTAGCCAGGTAACTACGGCGCGGGGGTGGGGCGGTACGGTGTCGGGCAGGCGAGGCGGTATATCGGGTATACGGGCAGGTGGTTCCATGACGACGCGCACGCCGAATGTCCAGCTCCGCGAAGCGGTCACCGAGTCCGGTCTCACCTACGCCGCGCTGGCCAGAGACATCAGAGCGGTGGCCGCCGAGTGCGGCGTGACGCTGCGGACGAACAAGTCGACCGTGGAGCACTGGCTGTCGGGCGTCGTGCCTGCGGGGGACACCGTCCGCTACCTCGCGGTCGCGCTCTCGCGCCGCATCGGCCGCGTGCTGACGCCGGCAGATCTCGGACTCGCGCCCCAGTCCCCGGACGACGAGGCGGTGGGCCTCACCCTGAGCACGGACCCGCTGGAGGCTCTGATGCCGATGTGGCGATACGAGCTGGACCGCCGCCAACTCCTGGCCAAGTCCGCGTACTCGGTGGCCGCCGCCGCCCTGCCGCTGGCCCACGTACAGGAGATTGCCGCCCGAACGGCCGCCGCCCGCACCGGCCGGACCGTCGGCATGGCCGAGGTCGCCGCCGTCCGCGACATGGTCGCCTTCTTCACCGAGATGGACGAGCGCCACGGCGGCGCCCACGGCCGCAGCGCCCTCGTTCAGTACCTCTCCGACGACGTCGCCGCCCTCGTCCGGGGCACCTTCCGGACCGAAGAGGCCCGCCGACAGATGCTGTCGGCCGCGAGCCGGGGCGTGCACCTGCTCGGCTGGAAGAGCTACGACGCCGGGCAGCAGGGGCTCGCCCAGAGGTACTACCTCCAGTCCTACAACTTGGCGGCCGAGTCCGGCATCGTTGGGCACGACGGGTTCGTGATGCGGACCATGGCCATGCAGGGGCTGAAGCTCCACCGGCCCGAGCACTGCCAGGCACTCGCGGAGACCGGCCTCACCCGCGCCAAGGGCAAGGTCGCACCCTCGGCCGAAGCCCTGTTCCGCGTCGTCCACGCCCACACGCTCGCCAAGTCCGGGCGGAAGAAGGCCGCCCTCACCGAAGCCGGCCTCGCACAGAACCTCCTGGAGGCCGGGCGCGACGACGAGCTGCCGTTCTGGGCCCTGGCCTGGGGACCGCCCGCCGCGTCCGTCTACTCCCGCACGGCCAAGGTCCACGAGGCGATGGGCAACCACCGAGCCGCCGCCGAACAGTACGAACGCGCAGCAGAGTCCCGCCCCGCACCGACGTACGCGCGGATCGTCGCGCTCGACCTCGTCGCCGGAGCGGAAATGCAACTCAAGGCCGGAGGCATCGAACAGGCGTGTACCACCTGGCACCGCGCGATCGACCACATGGCCGGCGTCCAGTCCGTACGCACCCGCAAGGCCGTCAGCCGCCTGCGCCGGGACCTGGCGAGCTTCCGCAACCGCGGGGTCCGCAGCGCCGCCGAGCTGGACGACCGCGCCGCCGACTTCCTCAGCACCAGGGCCTAGCGGGGCTGCATCCCGAGGCTGAACGCCGCCGGGGACCGCGCCGGTCATGAGGCGGCATCCGAGGGAAGGGCGAGGGAGCACCAGACGGTTCGCCCGTCACCGGTCGTGCCCCACTTCTCAGCGAAGGCGTCGACCAGCAGGAGCCCCCGGCCCCGCTCATCGTCGTCTCCGGCCTCGCGCAGCACCGGCATCTCGGGGCCGTTGTCGGTGACCTCGATCCGCAGCTCGCACACGCGGTGCTCCACAAGGAGCTGAACGGTGCCGTCGCCGTGCTGGACGGCATTGGTCACCAACTCGCTGACAACGAGGAGGGCTTCGGCTGTCACCGAGGCCAGCTTCCAGTGGCGGAGCGAGGCCCGGGTGATCCGCCGCATGTGTTGGACACGCGAGTCGTCAGGCTGGAAGGCCACCGCGAAGGCGTGGACTGGGGGCGTCGCCGTGGGAAGCCCTCTGGTCATCGAGGTCATCGGCGTTCTCCGGACAGGGGAGGGAAGGGGCGAGTGGGGATGGAGGCGCGGAGATTCCGCGCTGCGCAACTCACCCGGCTGATCACCGCGAGTGCTGGCGTGGTCACCAGCCCACACCGGGAAGGCGTTTGCAGGGAACGAAGTTGCGCTGAAGTTGACCCGTCAGTAACCACGATCGGGGTAACGGCGTACACCGGACCGGTGCCATGCTGACGGTCATGGCAAAACTCAGCGACCAGCCTGTAACCGCCGACGACTTGATGCCTCTCGCGCTCACCTCGTACGGCCACTTCACGTCCATGCGTGTCGACGCCGAGGGCCGTATCCGGGGCCTGTCCCTGCACCTCGACCGGCTGTCCCGTGACAGCCGGGAAGTCTTCGGCACCGCAGTTGACCCGGGCCGCGTGCGCACCCTGGTGGCCGCAGCCCTCGCGGAGCACTCCGGTCCGTGCATCGTGCGCGTGACCAACTACGACCCCGCGGTGAACCTCGGGCGCCCGGCCGACGCCCGAGAGCCGGAGCTGCTGGTGACCGTCCGGCCCGCCGGACAACTCCCGCCGCCTCCGCTGACCGCGATGACCATCCCCTACGAACGGGACCTTCCGCTGGTCAAACACGCCGGACTCTTCGGCGCGCTGCACGCCCGCCGCGCCGCCCAGCTTGCCGGGTTCGATGACGCCCTGTTCGTGGGCCGCGACGGCTTGGTCTCCGAGGGCGGGACGTGGAACGTCGGGTTCATCGACACCGACGGGACAGTGGTGTGGCCCCAGGCACCGGTCCTGCCCGGCGTCACCATGGCCCTGCTCCAGGAACAGCGTGCCGACTGGAAGACCACACCGGTCACCGTGAACGAGGCCAAGGGCATGGCGGCGGCGTTCGCCACCAACACCTCCATCGGCGTCCGCGCGGTCGCCGCCATCGACGACCAGCCGATGCCCGTCGAACACCCCCTCCTGACCGAGCTGCGCGACGCCTACCTGTCGGTCCCCGGCGAGGAATTGTAGGAACCGCCGATGACGGGGGTGACGCGATGGACAGGCCAAGAAGTCGCGCTGCTGCGGCGAGCGATGCGGCAGACCGGGCGGGACTTCGCGGCGATGGTCGGTGTCAGCAACCGGCAGCTCACCACCTGGGAGACCCGGGGCGCAACGATCGAACTGCGTCCCGGCAACCAGGCCGCCCTGGACACACTGCTCGCCCGCGCCGGCATCGCCGCCCAGCGCCGGTTCGCCGCACTGCTCACCGAGCGGGCCGCCGCCACCGAGGACCAGCGAACCGAAGAACTGCTGCGCCGTGACCCGAGGATGTTCAAGCACCCACTCGACGGCAAGCTCATGGTCCGGATCGAGGAGGGCATCTTCCTGTCCGGCCCGGAGAACGTACCAACCTGGGCGGACAGCTTCCTCATCGATGTCCACCCGACTACGAACGCCGACTATGCGCGCTTCGTCCGGGTCACCGGGCACCGGGCGCCCCAGCACTGGCCGCAGGGACGGTGCCCGGAAGCACTCCGGGACCACCCGGTGGTCTGGGTGGACTGGAACGACGCTGCCGCATATGTGCGCTGGTGCGGCAAGAAACTCCCCACCTCGCAGCAGTGGGAGAAGGCGGCCCGCGGCCGGAACGGGCGTGAGTACCCCTGGGGCGACGAGCCCACGGCCGCCAAGTGCAACACCTCGGAAGCCGGGATCGGCCAGACCACACCGGTCACCAGGTACCAGTCCGGCGTCAGCCCATACGGGGTCTACGACATGTGCGGTAACTGCTGGGAATGGTGCGCCACCCAGGCCCCGCAGGAGCCAGGCCGGTTCGAGCTGAAGGGCTCGGCCTTCACCTCCCCCGTCGAGCGCGCCCGCCCCTCGCTCCACAACGCCGCGAACACCACCATGCAGGACAATGACACCGGCTTCCGCGGCGTAACCCCCGCGTGACGACGGCGCGGCCAACGCGGCGGTCAAATCAGGTACACCGGGGCGTTCACCTGTGGTGGTCCTCGATGGGAATGCGAACGGCACGGGTCGGCCCTCCACGGTAACTCGGACTGGTGCACGTTTTGAGGATGAGCGTGGCGATACAGCCGAATTGACGCCATGGTCCGGCTTGCTTCGGTACAACCAGCCTGATGCACGCTCCAGTTAACATTCAAGGGAAACCTCGCAGGAGTCCGCATTGGCACATGCCATCCGGTCGGCAGCGGGCTCCATGTGCGGTACAGGGCAGTTCAGTTGACGGACTGAAACCCCTCGATGGCGGACAGATAACCTATGTCGCCGGACTGGGGCCTCGATCCGACGGATAGATGTCGAAGTGAGGGGACAGGTGGCTGCACGACGAGGACCGACATACCTACGGGTCATGCTCGGAAAGGAACTCCGCGAGCTGCGCGAAAATCTCAGGCTCACCGCGGAGAGCGTTTCGCTGGAGCTCGGCTTCTCCCGGTCGAAGCTGAGTCGTGTCGAAAGCGGGGACATTCCGCTTCCCAAGCTCAAGGACTTGGAGGAACTACTCGACCGCTACGGGGTCAGCGACCCTGACCACCGCGACACCCTGCTCCAGATGCAGCGGGACTCGCTCAGTCGAGAGCCGTTCACCTCGTACTCACCCATCCTGCCGTCCGGGCTGCCCATGTACTTGGGTCTGGAACGTGAGGCCGTCCGTATCCGTGGTTTCCAGAACCACGTAGTTCACGGACTGCTTCAGGCCGAGTCCTACGCCCTCGCGCTCGCCGGTTCCGCCAAGATTGTGGAAGAGCGCACCACGGACTTCGTTGAGCAGGGCGTCAGACTGCGGATGGATCGCAAGGCCCTGCTGACCCACCCGGACGGGCCAGAGGTGCACATCATCCTGACGGCCAACACCCTGCGCACCATGATCGGTTCCCCCGAGGTCATGCGTTCCCAGTACGACGAGATTCTGCGCCTCTGCCAACTCGACAAGGTGGACGTGCAGATCATCCCCGAAGACCTTGCCACCTACCGGTCCAGCTACAACTTCACCGTGCTGGACTTCAACGGCCTCGATTCCGTCACCCAGGGCGACAGCGCGAAGGCAACCACCATGTGGTCGAAGCCATCGGACGTCGCACAGTTCCAGCGTCAGTTCGACGCCATGGCGAAGGCCGCACCCGGCCCCAGCCAGACTGCACAGATACTGACCGAACTAGCAGAGAAGTTGTGGACATGACCAGCAACAGCGACACCCAACATGGGCCTCTCGCCGACTACAGCACCGAGCCGGACTGGTTCAAGTCCAGCTACAGCACGCAGGACAACGGCAACTGCATCGAGGTCGCCGATCTCCGTGCCCACGGCTGCATCGCGATCCGCGACTCGAAAACCCCGACCGGCCCCGTGCTGATGGTCTCCTTCGACGCTTTCACCAGCTTCATCGACGCTCGGCGCGAGCCCAACGACATCATCTGAACGGCTGCCGAATGCATGGCCCGCACCTCGAACTGCAAGCCGAGGTGCGGGCCATGCCCGTGGGATGAGGTGTCAGTCGAGACTGCACGCGCTCCCGCTCGCCTCGTCGCTGGAACCCTGCCACGCGTCGACCAGGTACCGAGCCGGCCGGGGGCCGTGTCGTCCGGCGCGGCAGTCGTCTCCCGCCCGGCCGAGCCCGGAGTTCATCCGCTGGACAGCGCGGTCGAGCTGTTCGTGCCAGCCCACCGTGGAACCCGCGGCACACAGGGCATCGGCCCGTGCGAAGGCCAGCGCCGCCACCTCGTAGGCGATCTGGCCGTGTCCCCGCCAGCAAGGCGGGATCACCTGATGCGACTGCCACGCGTAGGTGGAGTTCAACCACCGGCAGACAGCGTCCAGCCAGTGGTCCAGCTCCGTCACCAGCTCGACGGGAAGGGCACCGAGGTCCCAGGGAGCCGGGGCGCCAACCTTCGCCGGGTCCGTGATCCGGGCAACCTGGTACTCGGCGACGGCCGGCGGTTGGTCGGGAAAGGGAGCCCAGGCGTTGGGGACGGATTCCGTCATGCTGACGTCCTCCGTCCTGCCCAGACGTCCGCCGCGTGGCGGACGCGGTCGTCCCGTACCTTCTGCTGACGGTCGCGTTCGGTGGCTGCCGAGCGGCGGAGTTCCTGGACGTGCTGTCCGATCTCGCCCCAGGAGTCCCAGGTCCACATGCCGTCGATGCGGGTGATCACGGGAGGAAGGTTGTCGGCGAGCACCAGTGCTTCGCCTTCGCCCAGCGCCTTGATCTGGTCTGGTCGCAGGACGGGTTCCAGGGCCATGTGCGTGGCCGTCGAGACTCCACCGCGGTCGCCCCCCGATGTGGTCCGGGACGTTCGCACCCGCTCGACCTGGCCACACAGGTCTGACATGGACCGGAGGAAGTCCGGGTCCTTGCAGCCGCCGAAGACCACCACATGGTTGGTGAAGGAGGCGAGTTCGGCGGCGGTGTCCGGCCCGAACCGGGCAACGGCTGACGCCCACCCCTGAAGCCCGTAGATCACGGTGATACCGCGTCCCCGGCCATCGGCCACGCGTTGGCGAAGGCTCGGGATCGGCGCGATGTTCGGTGCCTCGTCCAGGGCTGCGAGGAGCGGCGGGTCGAGGCGGCCGGCGGGGGTGGTGATGGCGTGGGCCTCGGCGATGTCGAGCAGGTCTTCCGTGACCGCGGTGGTCAGCGGTGCGACGGAGGTGGCCTCGGAGTCCTTGCCGAGCAGGTAGATGGTCCCGCCCGCGTCCAGGAAATTCCGGAAGTCCGTCGGTTCGTCGCCGTTCCCTTGGAGGGCGTCCACCACGGACTGGTGGGACAGAGGTTCCAGCGCCGCGTGGAGGGTGACCGCGGTGTTTCCGACCGTACGAGAATCGCCGGTGGTCGCCGCCCGGAGCATGTCCGCCCACCCGGGGCCGGCCCCGGGGTGGGACTCCAGGATGGCGAGCGGGACTGGGTCGTCCATCTTCCGTGCCCACGCCAGCAGGTGATCGAGGCGGGCGCCGTCCAGCGCGGCGGCGTGCAGTAGCGCGGCGAGGACCTTCGCCGCCTGGCCACGGAAGAAGGACGCGCCCTCGGACTGCCCGGCCGATCCGGGGGTTCGGGACCCGGCGACGAGGGCTTTCGCGCGGGTCATCGCCACCTCCGTGGACGACGCTCCTGCGAAGGGCAGCCACTTGTAGCGGGGCAGGTAGGGGGCAATGTTCTGCGGGTCGAAGGTCAGGACCGGACGGCCGTCTCGTTTCCGCGCGTCCAGAGTCAGTTCCACCAGGTCGGGCTTGGTCGAGGTGGCGAGTACCGGCCCGGCCCAGTTGCGGATGGTCGGAGCGAAGAACCGCAGGGTCTTACCACTACCCATGGGACCGATGACCCGGCACGCCTTGTCGGCACGGGACCACAGCTCCACCCCTTTCGGGCGTCGAGAGGTGCCCAGCGAGTAGCCGAAATCGTGAGGATCGAGGGGATGGCGCATGGCGTGCTCCGGAACGAGGAGGGGCGAGGGGCGGCTCAGGAACCGATGGATCGGTCTTTCGACAGGCTCACCGCAGTCGTTCGGACGGGGCGGCCTCCACTACGGGTGAGGGACGGGCGGATCTCTGT
Organism: Streptomyces sp. NPDC127068; assembly: GCF_042724695.1. Classification (NCBI taxonomy): domain Bacteria; kingdom Bacillati; phylum Actinomycetota; class Actinomycetes; order Kitasatosporales; family Streptomycetaceae; genus Streptomyces; species Streptomyces sp. NPDC127068. The sequence continues at coordinate 119,721 of NZ_JBHXEN010000009.1, forward strand.
GGCCCTCAAGACCGCCTTGGCGGACATCTGGCGCTTGAGCAGCGCCTTGGCGGCGAACCCGGCGTGGCGGCGGCCCCGGTTCGTCAGAACCCAGACGGCGGCCAGGGCCACCGCACACACACCGGTGAGCGCGTACAGGGCCACGGAGATGCTGTTCGGCACTACTCGGCCCTCCGTGCGACGCGGGCCGCCAGGTAGCGCATCCGGCGACCGCACAGTCCGGACATGGACGCATAGGGCCCGGGGTAGCGGGGCGGGGCGGTGTGGAAGGCGCTGTGGAGGTCTTCCGCCGCGCGCCAGATGTGGGCGACGGCCGTACGGACGCGGCCACCGGCGGCCGAGTAGTCGCCGTGGTCGAGCACGGTGGCCAGCATCTTCGTACGCTGGGCCAGTTCGAGGGCATCGGCGTGCAGCCTGTCGATGTCCTGTCGAACGGCGTGTTCGCCGGCCGGGCGCGTGGTCCCGTTGGTGGTGATGGTCATGGAGGGAACACGCTCCGAATCTGATTGCAAGGAGTAGGCGGGAGAGAGGCGCTGGTCCTTGCTCATGCGGCGTCCGGGGAGGTGCTGGTCAGGTCCGACATCGAGCCGGAGGAGAAGCACAGGTGCTGCTCGGCTTGGACCAGGAGGTGTTGGACGCCGGGGTAGATGACCTCTCCGACCTTCCACAGCGCGATTCCGCGGCGCAGGCGCATGATGTGCTCCGCCGTCCAGGACGGCAGGCCCAGGCGGGACACGGTGGCCTCCGCCTCAGATTTCTTCTGGCTGTAGATCACGATGGTGTCGGCCATCTTCAGCGCCGCTTGGGTCTCCGGGCTGTCGTCAATGTCCGACAGGTGGTGGACGATGAAGATGCAGCTCAGCCCGTAGCCACGGGCGAACTTCAGGAACTTCTCCAGCAGGCGGGCGAGTTGAGGGGTGCCGAGGATGTGCCACGCTTCCTCGCAGACCAGGATGCGCTTGCGCTGGGTGTAGCGGCGGCAGCCTGACTCCGGGTTGGGGCCCAGTTCCCACGCGCCGGAGTTCGCGTCGACCACGACGCGTTCGTGCCGACTCGGCTCCGTCCCGCACTCGCACCGCGGGCGCAGCCAGACCTCTTCGAGGAACACGCTGATGACGGCGACGAGGATGGTCATGGCGACGCCGCCGGACGGGACCTTGGTCAGGTCGACGACGATCATGTCGGCGTCCAGGTCCACGCCGAGGCTGGTCGGTCCGTCGAGCATGCCGGTGAGGTCGCCGGTCGCGTCCTGTTCGCTTCCGCAGAGCCTGTCCAGTACGTAGGACGCTTCCAGCCCGTCACCGAGAAGTTCGTCCCGTGTCCGCTGCTTGGCCGCGGCGTCGGACTCTTCCGGTGAGCGGAGCGCGGCGGCGACGTCCGCCAGGACCGGCGTACGGCCGAGGTCGCCCGCCCGCTGGTGGGCCCGGCGGATCGCGATGCGCAACGCGGAGCCGGCGAACTCGTCCAAGGTCTTACCGAGGCCGAGTTCCACGATCGTCCGGACCAGTTCGATCTGCCGCTTGCCCGCGATGGCGGGGTCCATCGGGTTGATGCAAGAGGCGTCGCGCCCGCCGCCGGGTGCGAACTTCACTGGGGCTTTGCCGGTCAGCGATCGGCCGAGCGCCGCCCACTCGCCCTCTTCCCGCTCCTTCTGTTCCTTGGTGTCGAGCACGACGACTTGACGGCCGAGGCGGATCTGTCGCGCGGTGTACGTCTTGGTGAGCGCCGACTTCCCCCGTCCCGTGTCGCCCATCACGATCATGTTCCCGCCCGGCAGGCCATCGCCGAACGCCGAGAACGGGCAGTAGATGAACGCCTTCCCGCTGTAGAGCTCCCGGCCGATGATCGCGCCCGCGGTGCCGAGCGTCGGCGGCGCGATCGGCAGGTACAGGGCTTGGCTGGTGGTCGTCGCTGTGTAGAGCGGACGGCGCACCGTCTCGTACATCGGGGACAGCGGGGCGAGGTCGAGCAGATCAGTCACTTGATGCCTCCGGCCAGGGGAAGGGTCGTGGCGAAGGCGCGGGCGTGTTCGAGGTCGAGCCATTCGATCCGGAGGTGAGCGTTGCGGGCACGGGAGGCGGTGGTGCGCTTCGTGCGCTCCAGCTCCTCAGCACTGCGCGAGGAGATGGTGACATAACCGACGACGGCGGAGCCGGCCGCGCCCGACGAGGCCAGGGCCATGCCCCGCGAACCGGTCGCGTTCGCCGCGATCTGGTCCCTGGGGTCGATGTTCTTGCCCCGCTGGCGGTTCCGGTGCATCTCCGCCTGGTTGTTCGTGTCCTCCGCGAGCATCCGTTCCACGGCCTTGTCGTTCGGCTCAAGCTGCTGCGTGATCGCGATGGTGCGGATGACGTCGGGCATCCCGATGAGCAGGGGCGAAAGGAAGTCGGGCCCGACCGGCGTGCTGGGCCATCCGACGACGGCCGCGGTGGCGTGGACCCAGGTGTCGGCTGAGCCTGCGGCGCGGGTGGCGACGTACGTTCCGTTGCGGACGTCGACGTTGCGCGGGAAGGAGTGTGCCTGCGGAAGGTCCGTGTCCCAGATCGCGTGGTCCGGGTCGTAGGCGTTGCGGATGAAGGCGGCCATGCGGCCCTCGTCCAGAGGCGCGATCACCGAGAGGTCGGCGTCCTCCGCGCGGGACCACAGCTCTTCCAGATACGCGGCCATCGCGGCGGCGACCCCTTCGTCACCGGTTCCCCGGGCCGCGCCTTCGGCCGCCAGGTCGCGGGTGAACTTCGCGTGGATGGTGATGTAGTAGCGGTGCTCCTCTGCTGAGGTCGATACCGCGTTGGCCAGCACGTCGTACGAGTCCTTCAGCCACTGCGGAGCGTCGGCCGTCGCCGCCGACTCGTCGCGCTGGGCGATGAAGCGCTGATGCGCGTAGGGGTCCGACTTCATCTGCCGGGCGAGGACCTGAACCCGCTTGACCGGGTGCTCCTCGACGTTGCCGAAGGCGTCAAGCAGCTCGCCCCAGCGCTCCAGGGCAACGACCTGTTCCCCCACCTCCTTGCCGCCCAGTCCGGGGGAGGCGATCTCCAGAGTGGCCGTGACGCAGCCGGCCTCCGGCTGGAGGACAACGACGGCCTGCTGACCGCGGACCGTGACGGGCACCCACGTCATACCCGCGACGCCTTCCGGCTCAGCGAGAGCGGCATCCGGAGGGGTGCCGTCGCGGCCCACGCCGGCCTCGAAGGCCGGGGACACCCACACACCACCAGTGCGGCGGAGCGCCTTGCGGTGGTAGCGGTTGATCCTCCACCAGCGGTAGAGCGTGCGCCGCTGGGACGTTCCCTTCGGCCGGTACGGGGCGTAGACGACGACGAGGGCGAGCACGATCGGCAGGACGAGGCACGTCGCGGCGACGGCCGTCACACCGCTGAAGAGGTAGCCGAACAGGATGCCGGTGGCCGCACCGCCACCGAGCACGACCTGTTCGCCGAGGTCGCGGCGGCCGACCAACCCCGTGGGGCGGTGCTTTCCGAACTGATACGTACGAGTCGACATGGGTCACTGATCCTTGCTGGGGGTCGGCTGGCCGGGTGTCTGGCCGCCCGACGTCCGCGACGGCGGCGTGGGCGTGACCGAGGGCCCGGAGCCCGAGGTGGTTCCTGATGCTGAGGAGGGGGAGGAAGGTGCCGGTACTGGAGACGGCCCGGTGGAGGCCGGAGCCTGCGGCGAGTACGGCTGTGCCGTCGGTGCCCCGCCGGTGCCGGCCGGGGCACCGGACGCTGCGTGGCTGCTGGCGGAAGACCAGTCCGGAGACGAACTGACGACCGGATCGGAAACCGCTCCCTCTTGGCGGGCAGCGGCCGGTGCGTCGGACGCTGCGTGGCTGCCAGCGGAAGACCAGTCCGGAGACGAGCTGACGACCGGGTCGGAGGCTCCCCCTTCCGGGCGGGCGGCGGCCGGTGCAGCAGATGATCCGGCGTGGTCGTCGTTCCCCTGCTGGCCCTGAGGCTGTTCCGAGCCGACGCCACCGCTGGCGGCCTCCGCGCCCTGCATACCGGGGGAATCCGCGGCCTTGTTCTTCACCATGTCCGCGCCGGCCTTGGCCACGGCCACCCCTGCGGCGACCGGCCCGGCCGCTGCCGTTCCGCCGCCCATCTTGGCCCCAGCTGCCTTGGCACCGGCCGTCTTCGGGCTCCCGCCGACCAAGGAGTCCTGCACGTGGGAGTTGATCGCACGGTTCGCGTGTTGCCCGGGACCGTCGATCGCAGCGGCCGGCCCCGAGGACTGGGCGGTCTTCCGGTCGTGGTGGAGCTGGGCCATCTCGTCGCCAAAGGCGGGCACCCACTTGTAGAGCGTGGCGCTCGCGAACACGGCGAGCAGGAGGATCAGCGCGCCGACCAGCGTCCTGGAGACCGCGTCCGACATGCTTCCCGACGTGTCGCTGAGGATCGCGCCACCGAGGCCCAGCAAGGCGAAGAGCACGGGCTTGCTCAGGCCGATCGCGAAGATAGCGCCGAACCACTTCTTGCTCTTGTTCCACAGATCGCGGTCGACAAGTCCGGCGTTCACGATGGGGCCGAGCGCGACGGCTACGTAGATCGCCGCGCTGCGGATCAGCAGCTCGACCCACATCAGCAGCGCGCCGAACATCATGACGAGGTTGACGACCAGGAGTACCCCCACGCCCTCCGTGGGGGTCGCTGCCATCACTTTCAGGATGTTCTCCAGGAAGGGCTTGAAGTTCGCGGTGGCGTACGGCTCGAACACGGCCGTGACCTCGTCAATGGCCGTCATCAGCAGGGCAATCGCACCCGGCGTCATCGCGTTGACCACGAACTGGAGCAGCAGGAAGCCGATCGCCTCGGAGACCGCGGTGGTCACGGCCACGCCGCGGACCGCCCGCTTGGCCACAGCGATGAGCCACAGGGCCACGGTGAGCAGACTGGAGGCCGCGAAGATGATCGCGTACTGCTTCAGGAAGCCCGGCGACGTGAGGTCGATCTTCGTCGTGTTCTGGATCAGCTCCAGCATCTTGCGCAGGAACCAGATGTTCGCCTCGGTGAGCTTTTGGAGCAGAAACCCCAGCGGGTCCTTCACGAAGTCGATCGCGGCCTTCGCCTCGCACACCAGTGGGATGTAGCAGAAGGGATTGGCGACCGCGGACGGGATGAACAGGAACCCGATGATCACGTTGACCATGGCCACCGTCTGAAGACGGGCCCGCCAACGGCCGGGGGTCCGGGTACCCCGCTCGATGGTCAGCAGGCCGGGGGCATCGTCACGCAGTCGCAGGCGCATTGCCAGCACCCCCCACGCTCGTGAAACTGTCGGCGGGGTCCGCCTCTTGCAGGGCCGGCGGCGACGGAACGAGGGGATCGTTGGGCGTGACGGCCGTCGTCTTCCACGTCGAGCCGTCCCAGACCAGGTCCACCGTCATCCGGAGGAAGGCGACCTGTGGGCGCTGCGTCTCGTCCTTACCCGCGACTCCGCCCACCGACGCGGTCCACAGCTCGATGCTCGCCGCCTGCTCGGAATAGGAGATCGCGCGGGTTCCGAGTGCTGCCGTCCGCGTGATCAGTTCACTGCCGTCGGCCATCTTGCCGTCCGCCCCGACCCCCCGGTTCTGCACGACCAGGCGGGCCATCGAGTCCGCGTTCGACCTGACCGCGCCCAGCACGCTCGGAGCGGCGGTGGCCGTCAGCATCCGGTGTCGCCAGTCCTCATCGGTGAAGAACCGTGGATCGCCGTAGAGCATGGTGGCGCTGACAGCGGCAGCGCGGGCACCTCGCTCGTTGTGCCCGTACGGCGCCGGGAACCCGTCCTGGTTGGCCGCGCCGCTCAGGAGGGGGTCCTGTGCCGATGCCGGGACGTAGTCGGAGAAGTCGCTCGCGACGTTGGACGCCTGCCTCACATCGATCGGGGCGACCAGTCCGGCCCTGGTCGAACTGTCCTTCAACTTCCAATCGTTGGATTCCCAGGTGAGCGTGACCGTCACTGATTCGAAGCCTGCCTTCGGCGTCGCGTCGCCCGCCACGCTGCCGCGGATCGTCGTCGTCCACAGCCGGACCATGGCCTCGTTGGCGTCGAAGCCCAGAACACGGGCGGAGAGCACCCCAGTGCGGGCAATGGCCTGCTGGGCGGAGACCTTGGATCTGTCGCCCCGGAGCGTGGCAGCGGCGCGATCGGCAGTCAGATCTGCTTTCTTCTTCACCGCGCCCGCGCTATCCCGGGCAGTCATGACCGACACCGCGCGGTGGCGGGCCCCCTTGTCCGTGAGGAAGCCAGCACTTCCGCTGGCCGTGGTGTAGTTGGCCGCTGCTGCCTTCGCGCCGGCCTCCGTCCGCGGGTGTCCCACGGGAATGCCGTGCACCTCACGTCCACGTTCTCCGATCACCTGCGGGGCCGAGTGAGCGGGCGATGACACCGAGGGAGAGGGACCGGGCGGGTTGCCCGTGGCGAGGGTGACGATCAGTCCGGCTGTGGTGACGACGGAGACTCCACCGGCGGCGATGCCCCAGAGCCGCGCCGACGGCTGATGCTCTCCGGCTGTCGAGGAATCGTTCCTTCTGTTGAATCGGGGAACCATGGGTCACACACCCATGCCGTAGGTGATGCCGAAGATCGTTCCGAAGCTGGCCACGAGGAAGACGCATGCGAGGCCGCCGACCATCATGCCCTTGCCGCGCGAGCTGTCCATCGTGCTGTGGCCTTCGCCGAACCAGCCCTTCGACTTGCCGACGCCCGTGAGGAATGCGCCGGCCCCGACGACGAGGACGACGGCGGCGATGACACCGAGGATCACCTTCGCCGTGGAGCCGAGCTTCCCGAAGGGGCCCCAGTCCGGCTTCACGCCGGACACGACGTCAGCCCCGGCGGCGAGGGTCGTGTGCAGGGAGGGGTCAGCGGCGGCAGACAGCACGTAGTACATGTTGAGTTCCTTGATGCTCTGTTTGTGAAATGGGATATTTTGTGGCGATTAGCCGATGTGCCGCATCGCGATGATCTGCGGCTTCCAGTAACTGAGCGGCTTGATCCGCACCTGAACGCCCGTGCGCGGAGCGTCGATGACCTGGCCGTCGCCGATATACATGCCGACGTGCTCAGGACCGGCCCTTCCGGGGACGGTGAACAGCAGGTCACCGGGCACGAGCTGGGAAACGCTCTTGACGGCCGTCCCGGCGTGGACCTGGTCGTAGGTCACCCGCGGCAGGTTCACCCCTGCCGAGGCCCAGGCCATCTTCGTCAGAGAGGAGCAGTCACAGCCCCCCGCACCCTGGTACGGGGGGACACAGGTCCCGCCCCACTGGTACCAAGTCCCCAGCGCAGTCTTCGCGGCGGCGATCGCACGCGCGGCACCCTTGCCAGCCGGGACATCCGGCCCCACGGCGTCCGCCCACTTCGCGGCCAGCTCACGGATGACCCGCACATAGTGACGGGTCTCGGGGTACGGAGGGACGCCGCCATACCTCAGCACGGCGCCGCCGCCAGCGTTGTACGCGGCGAGCATGTTGTCCGTGGAGTCCCCCGGCACGCCTTTGACTTCCTTGGCCAGCGTGCAGTTGTACTTCGCCTGCGCGGCGATGGCATCGGCCGGGTTGAGGATGTCCTTGATTCCGTCGCCGTCGCCGTCCACGCCGTGTGCTGCCCAGGTGCCTGGCATGAACTGTGCGATCCCGCGGGCACCCGCGTGCGACTTGGCGTTGGGGTTGAAAGCGGACTCGGCGAAGAGCTGGGCCGCCAGGAGTGAGGCCGTGACCTGCGGACACTTGCCCGCGTGCTTGTTGACGAGTTCGCGGACCCAGCCGGGGACCGGAGCGTCCGTCGAGATGCCGCCACCCGGGCCCGTCTGTTGAGCGGAAGCGCTGTCGGCGCCGCCGAACGTGGTCAGCAGGGCGACACCCGACACCATCGCGGCGGTGAAGAGCCCAAGGCCGGCTTGTGTGCTCTTGTTCATCGCGCCCCGTCACGCCCAGGGCAGTTCGGTGACGCGCCAGCCCTCGGAGGTGTGCTCCAGACGGAGGGCGAGGTGTTCGTCGCTTCGCCGTTCCTGCCCGGACTGCGGGGCCGTCGTGAGGGTGTAGCCGACGCGGGCCAGAGCGGAGGACTCCGTCACGGCTGGTGCACCGCCGGGGACCACAGCAGAGGTGATCTTGACCGACAAGCGGGCCTTCTCGGCGCGCAGTGCGGCCCACGCGCCATCCTGGCTCGGCCGTTTCTGGCTCAGGACGCCCACCAGCTCGCCCGCTGCGAACTTGGCCGCGCGAGCGCCAGCGTCGGCGTACGAGCGGTCCTTGCCATCGCGGGCGTCGTGCTCGGCGTAGGCCGTGGTGAACGCTCGCGCTGTTCGCTCGACAGCGGCGGGCAGGGCGGTGCCGGGCGGCGGCGCGGGGCTCTCTGCTCTCGGTGCGGTCGTTGCGGTGACGCCCGCCGAGACGGAGTGCACTTGTTCGCGTGCTGCGGTCGTCGACGGACCGTCCGTCGAGCTGGAGCACCCAGTCGACAGGGCTGCCAGCGAACCGGCTATGCCGATAGCGGCAGATATAGGTATGAAGCGGGTGGATCGAGGCATGGGGGGCTACAACCTTGGTGCAGGAGGGATTCGAGGGATCGGGTGTTGCGGCCTCGTGGAGGTCGGGACCGCAAAACACCCCTTCGCGGAGGGAAGGGGGAATCCCTCCCGCGGGCTAATACCGGCGACTGTCGGAGAATTCGGGGAATGAACCAGGGCGCATAGAGCCCAATTCATCGTCCTTTTTGCACGGGGAGTTCTCGGTGAACCCTTCGAGGTGGGCGCACACTTCCGTGTACGCCTTCAGCCCGTGGCATAGTGCAGAGAAATGGGTGTGGCTCAAGCCGTTACTCATATCAAGGCCATCACCCCCTCTCGGAAAAGGGGACACGGCGCGCGAAGCCCCCACCCGTCCGAAGTGCCTTTTGGCATCGGCCGTGCCTGAATCCTCGCAGGGGTGCGCGGACAACTCGAATCACCAAAAAAGCTGGAACCTAATTCCAGGAATTAGGTTCCAGCTTCTCGGCTGAGGAAGACATTCCAGTCTGTTCGGCCCTACAGGGTGGTACGGCGCAGGTGTTCGATCGCTACGCCGAGCCAGGGCGCGGCGGGCCCTGTAAGGAGCAAGGGTGCGCACACCGTGTATGAGAGCACGACTTCGGAGCGCCCCAACGTGACCCCGGAGAGAAGGGAGTGGTCGAACGGTAGCCAGGTCGGCGAGCCGGGTGGCCTGAGCCGTATCCCTGCGGAGGTCAGCATGAGGCGAGCAGGCGTGTGGTCGCGCCACCGCGGTTCGGCGGCGGCCTCCGCCTCTCGGTGCCGCCGCGCGTTGAGCCGACGGTTGGGCACCCATCGCTGGCCGAACGACGGGTGGTCCTCGACGTACCCGGTCGATCGCGGGTACGGGTAGACGACTTCGGTTCCGTAGAACCGGGCGGCCGAACACATCACGTCCGCGAAGGCGATCTCGCCCTCGGTCAGGTGGAGGTCCGCCACCTGAACCGGTGCGAGTTCGCCCCCGCTCTGGAGGTACAGCGCGAGCGTGGACGCTGCCTGCACACCATCGGGGCGGACCCCGCCCTCCCCGCGGCTCCTGCGGCGTCGCCACATGGTCTTTCCTTCCTGGTCAAGAGGATCGTTCACGGCCGCGGTGGGGAGAAAAGACACCGGCCGTGGGTGTCTACGAGAGGAGATCACCAGAGGACGCTGGAGGAACCGGCGGGCGCTTTCGCGGTCGCGTCCTCCTCTTCCTTCAGCCGGGCCAGAAGGACGCCCAAACGGTCGTTGCTGATCGGCTGCTGTGCGCGGACTGCCTCTTTGACCGCCTCACGGCTGATCCGTCCGGCCTGTTCGGAAGCGGCCCGTGCGATCGGCAGCAGTTCTTCCAGCCACTCGTCATCGGCCTCCCGGTCCTGGGGGACGTCGGTGTCGTCCGGGACGGGCGACTCCTCGCAGTCCGGACGGGTGTGGGCCGTCTCCAAGACCGAGGTCCCGGCCATCGCGGAGCCCGGCGTCACTGCCCCGTGGTCCTCCACCCAGGGAGGCAGTCCGTCCGTCTGGTCCGGTTCCACACCCGGGTGGTCCGCTCCCTGGGACGAACGCGCCCCGGAACCATCCGCAGGAGGCTCGCCGCACTGAGCCGTCTGGTGTTTCCGCAGGTCAACGGCAGTCCCGATAGCGCAGTCCGCCGGGGACGGACCAGCCGCGATGCTGTGCGGGGCGGATTCCACCGTGACGTCCAGCGGACGAGCGTCCGGCCCCACCAGGGTGGTGTCACCTGGCAGAACGTTTGTGCGGACCGGTCCCGGACCGCTGCTGTCGCCGTCCCGGACCGACAACTCTGCGGTCCGCGCCATCAGGATGTATAGGTGCACGGAGCCCGCCAGCGCGAGCGGCGCGAGCGTCGACAGCACCCCGACGACGCTGTCCGAGAGGTGCAGCGCGGACTGTCCGGACCGCGGACCGCGGTTCAGGGTGACGGCGTGCAGCGCGTTCGCCCCGAGACTCGCCCCGGTGGCCGCGAGGAAGAGGAACCAGGCGTACAGCCGGGCACCGAAGGGCCTGTGTCGAAGGAGCACGATCGCTCGAACGCCGTACGCAATGAACCCGTCGATGAACACTGGGAAGAGGTAGCTCAAGCTCTCCTGCGCGTGGATCGCGATAGCGATCTGCCGCAGCGCGTCGTAGGAGAAAGCGAAGCCGGCCGCGCCGAGCAGGACGATTGCCGAGCGGTCCCAGGCCGTCATGCCCCGCAGGTTGAACCCGCTCTGCGGTTCTGCCGTCGCCGCTATGTGCGCGTGAGACATCAGAGGTCGCCTCCGTCGCGCGGGTCGATGGACTGCCAGGCCGGGGTCTGAGAGAGCAACTGCCCGAGCTGATCAAGAGACCTCACCTCGTGCACGTGCTGACTTGGGCAGCTCACACACGACACCCGCAGCAGGATGCGCTCGGTACCGCCCTGATCGGTGTAGTACAGCTCCAGGTGCTGACCGCCGACGGTGTCGAGCGACGCGATCGCCTGGAGGTGTTCCTCGAAGGAGAGGAGTCCCAGTACCTCCCAGTCGAGCGTGACCGCCTCGTCCCCCAGAAGACGGCGCGCGTACTTCGTCGCCGCGGTGACGGACCTCGGCCCCCAGGTACGGAAGGCATTCGCCCGGGCGGTAGTGCGTCGCTCCTCCGCCGCCGTGAGGCACTTGGCCGCAGCAACCATGATCGGGTGACTCATCGGGGGCCTTCCAGGAGGTAACGGGTGCAGATCGTGTTGCCGTCGCCGGATTCGTTGGCGAGGCGGAGAAGGACGTCCGCGTGACACGGCACGTCGAGAGGGCACGTGCACATCAGGTCGAAGCCGCGGAGCGCGCGGGCGAAGAGGTCGGCGTAGCAGCGGCCCACCGGCCCACGGAGCGTGGCGGCGAAGAGGTCAACCACCTCGGCCTCAGCCATCGGAGAGCCGAGCAGGGACGGGCCACGGGTTCCCACGGTGAACGGATTCGCGTACCGGCTGCGGGGCCCGACATACGCACAGGCTGTGGACAGGGCTACGGCGTCTCGGGAAGCGCCGCAGAGACGGACAGGCATCAGGCGGCCCTCCCGCCGCGTCGCCGGTCGGACCCGATCATGGGCACGAGGCTGGTCACCATCTCGGCCAGTCGGCTCGCGACCCGGGCCCCGACGAAGTCGCTCAGGTCCGGCCCGTGCTCGTCCCGGGCGGGAAGGTTGGACGTGATGATCGTCGGGAGGCAGCGGTTGTAACGGGCGTTGACGAGCCGGTACGTCACTTCCTCGGTCCACTCCGACGTCTTGGCCGTGCCGAGGTCGTCCAGCAGCAGGTACTGCACCTCGCTCAGCCGCCGCAACTCACGCTCGGCGGCACCCATGATCTGCGAGGGCCGCAGTCGGCCGTACATGTCGGCGGAGTTCACGGTGATCACCTCGAACCGGTCGGGGCCGCCGGCCGCGACCCTCCGGAGTGCGCCGTAAGCCTCGTGGGTCTTTCCCGTGCCGGTCTGACCGGTCAGGAGCAGGGCACCGGCGGCGGCGTTGTCGGCCAGAGCCCGATCTGCCCAGGCCACGACTTCCGGGAGGGTGGCTTCCGCGTCACGGTACCGGGGCGGCGTCGCGGCGCTCCAGCGGCTCAGCGCGTAGTCGGCGCGGGCCCGGAGGTGCCACTGCCGGTCGCCGGGGTTGGTGTCCGACGGGTCGGTGATGTCTTCCGGCACGACCGGTAGTCCTCTCGCTGTGAGTATCCGTTCCATGGCCCGCAGGGATGCGGCGCTGCCCGCGCGCTGGGGGTGGGCCATGATCAGAATCCGTTCTGGTAGGCGCTGGGCTGGGCGGTGTTCTGGAAGGGAACCCAAGCTCCGGGCTGCCGCAGCGGGACGACGTTGGTTCGGGCCGCCGGTTCCGGGGCTTGGTCGGGGAGGTCCGCCCAGATGCGGAGCAGGTAGCGGGCGGACTGTGGCGGCCGATCGGAGTTCCATCGCCGGGCGACCATCTCGACCAGTCGGTCTTGCCCCCATCGGGCCGCAAGGGCTGTTACCCGATCCCATTCCGCCCCGGTCAGTCGCCAGCCGACGACCATTCCGGCCCCGGTCAGCGCCGCCACCAGCTCCCGGGCTCCTTCCGGGACCTCGACCGAATCCTGCCCGGCCGGAACTTCCCGAAGATGTGAATCAGCAAAGCTAGCTTGCTTTTTGGTGGTAATACTCCCGTAGGGAGTATTACCACCATGCGCACGCGATGAAGTAACTTCCGATTCCCCCCGAAGATGCTTCCAACTTGAGGACGCCGCAGGGGATTTCCGGGAAGGCTCTTCTCGGAAGTCCCTGCCGGATTGCGGCGCGCTGGGGCCCGAAGTGGGAAGTTTCATGCCCTCGTGCGCTGCCATACCGTCGGCCGTGCCGCCGAGGAGGATGGAGTACCTGCTGGGGTTGGATGCCCCTCCTCCGCGTTCACGGCTCAGCTCCCCGAGCGATGCCAGGTCACTGAGGCACGTTGTGATCGAGCGGACCGTCAGCCCGGTCAGCCGCGATATCTCCTCCAGGGTCAGGGTCGCCTGCCCTTGGTCGTCGGCCTCCCGGGCGAGAGCGAGTAGGACGAGCCGCGAGCCCCTGCACGCCTTGGACTCCGACCACACCAGGTCCGTGGCTATCTCGCTCATTCGAACTTCCCGTTGGATATCGCTATACGCCGTGCCGGTACGAGACCGAAGGACTGATCGTCTTCCGGGATGTACCCCTTCTGGTGTGGTTCTGGAGTGAGATAGAGCTCGTTGGCCGGAAGGTAGAAGTCGTGAGCGAGCCGCCAGTCCGCAAGGCCGCCGAAAAACCGGCGGACTCTTCGCGCCACTTCCTCTTCCGTCTTACGGTCGAGAAAAATGCGATAGAAATGTTCTTCGAACAGGTAGATGGAACCCCGTCGTGATGGCAAGATTCGTACGAGCACCGCAGTGGGTGCCATCTTCCCGATTTCTTCCCCGAGGCTTTTTCGCGCCGAGGGAGTGAGTTTTTTCTGAGACATGGATGGCTCCAAGGTGCAAGGAAATCCTTGCGAGAGAATCGTTTCCTCGCTGTCGTCAGGCGGTGTTACCGGTTCGAATCGACGGCTTGGCCAGTTCGCTCCGGCACTTCTGACGGTGAGCCCGTGCCAGCTTCAGCAGGTACTCGTGGGTGACTCCGAGCCCCCGTGCAACAGCAGCGGCGTCCACCGCGGGGTCCGCTGCGAACCGGGCGATCACCTCATCCCGCTCGGCCTGGCTCAACGCTGCGGTTGCCCCACGCAGCGCTCGGCCTACAGCTTTCGTGTCCACGCGCTTTTGCCAGCTGGCACGCAGAGCGGAGCGTTCTGATGCGATCAGACCCCCGCGAATGCCGAATTCCTCGTCGTTGCGCAAGGACTCGATCAGGCAGCGGGCGGCGGTCGTCAGCGGGCAGGCCGCGCACAAGTTAAGCGGCCTGACCAGCGAGAGGCCAAGACGCTCCACGGCCTCCATAGGCTCGGACCGTGGGCTGTCCCCGCGCAGAAAGAACATGTCAGTATTCCGCCCGGAGCACTGGGCATTCTCAGCCCAGTGCTTCCCCTGGGTATTCTCGGATTCTCTAATAAGGGGGCCCCAATCGCCCCGCAGAGCCGCCTCAGAGAGGTCGGATATCGTGATTCTCATTTCGCCTCATGGTGCTAGCGGCACGCAGCGCCGTATTGGCCCGGTGCGAGAAAAGGAATCGAGAGTTGTGGAGCTCTCGTCAATGGGGAGGTGTAAGTTACGCGGCTTCGCTGTCGACCGAGATTTCGGTAACAGGCTTAGCGAAGCTGTAGACGCGAGAGTCGCCAGGGGCCGAGAATTCGACGTCGAGGATTTTCCCCAACGTCTCCCACTTCTCGTGGCCCCAGTCCGGCGAAGCGTCGAGTTGCGCGTTCACCCAAGCGTCGATGGAGGCGTCGAGGTCGTCCGCGTCAGCCACGGCCGCCCTCACGCTCCGAGTTGGAAGACGGACGCGTGCGCTGCTGGCCGGCCCGTGGCCTGACCGCTGCTCGGATCGGAACTGAGGCGGGTTCCGCTGCTGAGGTGGATGAGCTGCGGCTGGCTGAGGCCAACCGCCAGGGAAGGGATTGCCTTCGGCATGGCAAGCATGCGATACTCCATGGTTGCTAGGAACGCGTGCGGCGACCTCTGGCTAAGATGTTCCGCTGCTCGCGTAGTAGTGAATCGGCGCCCGTCAGGTGCGCCTGGCCCGGCGTCCAGGAGTTGGTAGCTCCAGGACGCCGGTGCCATTTCTGGCCGTCCTTACGGCACCGGCCCCTCTCTCGTGCCCCGCCCGCCTGTGGTCGGGGGAGGAATCAACAGGGGCCCTCGGGCATTGAGTTGCCCAGCCGCACCCCACCTGACCAGCCTAAACGCACTTTGGTGTGCTTTGAAGCTAGAAATAACGTACACCAAAGTACGCGAAGGTGGAAGGCTAAAGTGTGCCCGGCTTTCCTGAGGGGCCCACCGGCGCACTACAGTGTGTGTATCGCCGCATCCTTGGAGCATTGCCGTGGGAGACTTTCAGTCCAGACTCAACCATCTGTTCGAGACCAAACCGAACCCCAAGACGGGGAAGCGGTTCACGAACGTGGAGGTGGCCGAACTCACTGCGGGCTGGGCGGCTGAGTCGGGCGACTCCGGCGGGAGCATCAGTGCCAGTCTGATCCAGAAGCTCCGCAGCGGCGCGAAGGGCAACCCGACTACCTCGACGGTGAAGGCGCTGGCGGCTGTCTTCAAGGTGCGGGCGAGCTACTTCATCGACGACGAGGAACCCGCCGCTCCGACGGAGTGTGGGTCGGGGGTCACGCGGCGGGACCTGGAGCAGCTGGTCAAGGATCAGGCGGTGCGGAATCTCGCTCTGCGGGCCGACGGTCTGTCTCAGGAGACCCTCTCGACTCTGGCCGGCTTCATCGAGCGTGCCCGGTCGCTGGAGGGCTTGGGGAACGGCAAGGAGTCCAGTGGTTGAGCTTTCTGGTGTCGGGTGCCGCCTGATCTCCAGTCAGATTACGCTTCGGTAACAAACGCCTCATCACCGTAAGTGATAAACGCCCCTCCGGTTCTTGATCTCGCCCCGTGGTAGCGCGGTCGCGCCTAACGTTCCGCGATCCCATCCTGGCTGAGAGTTGCGTCAGTCACACTTAGCCGGTCCGCCGCTCGCCTATGCTGCTGTAGCGAAAACCAGGGGGTCGGAGGGGAACTTCTGAGCGGGAAAAAGATCATGCGTAACTGGCTTCGAAAGGGTAGCCAGGATGGCGGAGTGAGCAGTGACTTCTCTGCTATTGCCGCCACCCTAGAAATACCGGTCCCGTTCACCATCGAGAAGCTCTGTGAAAGCATTGCTTTGAGGCGCGGTCGACCCATTTATATCCATGCCATAGAGCATGAGGGGTTGGCCGACAAGGTTCCATGCGGCGTCTGGATCGCTTTGGAAGATGCTGACCACGTATTCGTGGAAAATGCGACCAGCCCACTGCACCGCGCCCACATCATCCTCCACGAGCTGTGCCACATGCTGCTCGGCCACTCGTGTGTCCCGACCGACGAGCACGAGGTGTCGGCCGGGACGTCCGAACGACGGCGGAGCCTCGCGGAAGTCCTCTCCGTCGAAGAGTGGGCTGGGTTCCCGATCAACCGGATCGTCAGTCTTCTTGGCCGTACGAGCTACACGCACGCCGACGAGAAGGACGCGGAAGGACTTGCAGGCGTGCTCGCCCAGCGGATTCGTCAGTCCGAGGAAGCCGCTGAGAGCCCCGCCGATCCGTTGGCGAGCCACCTCTTGAACGCACTGACCGAGTAGACGAACGTGATCGTAGTCAACCTGGCCGTGTGCGCTGCTCTGTGGGGCATCACGATCTGGCGGGCGCCGGGGGCGTGGAGGAACAAAGGGAAGCGGCCCCTGTGGGCTGCCTTCTTCGTGCTCGCCCTGGAGATGTGCTTCGCCACCGACCCCGCTGCCCGGTGGCTCGACAGGACCGTTGGGGTCAACAGCTTCTCCGCGTTGTTGAAGCACACGGCTGCGGTGATCGCTGCGGCTTTCGTGCTGGAGTTCCTGGCCGACGCTTCCGCCAGCTCACGACTGACCAGGACTGCGAGCGGCCGTCATCCCCTGCGTCCCGGAACCGTGGTCCCCGCGGTCACGCTCGGAGTGATGATCACGTTGTTCGCGATTGCCGAGCGCCCCCGCGAGGCCATCGACCTGCTGACCGCCTACCCCCACGACTCCTTGGTGGTGGCTTACGTTCTGGTCTGGACCAGCTACTTCGGATGGGCCATGCTGACAGCCTCGCGCCTCTCATGGCAGTGGTCCCGTAGACCAGGCCCAGAACATCTTCGCCGCGGACTCCGTCTGATCTGCATCGGTACGAGCATCGGCATCTTCTACGCGGTGCATCGCACCTCCATGCTCTTCTTCGCCCGGTTTGGTGTCCATCCCGTGTCGGCCGAAGCAGACGCCGTGCTGAACGTTCTTCTGGCGCTCGTGCCACTGCTTCTGATTTGCGTCGGGAGCACCATGCCGGCCTACCCGAAGGTGCGGGCTGCGGTGCTCCGGTACCGAAATTTGATCAAGCTCTACCCGCTGTGGGACCACCTCAGCGAGGCCGCCCCTCAGATCCGGTACGGGCGGAAGCGGAACCGCCTGGGCGACGCCCTCGACATCCGCGACGTCCGCGGTCGTCTCTACCGGCGGACCATTGAGATCCGCGATGCCATGCTCATCCTGAACGGAAGCGCGCCCATGTCCGTCCGACTGCGGGCGGCCGATCACGTCGAGGATGCGGGGTTCAGCGGGCGCGCGGCCACCACCGCCGCCGAAGCATGCTGGCTGCGGGCCTCCCGCGAAGCCCACACGGAAGGACTCGCCCGAGCAAGCAGCCCGGAGGCCCCTGCTCAGGCCGGCAGCGACCTCGACAGCGAGGCCCGTCTGCTCCTGGAGCTATCCGACGCCTACTTCTCGGACCTCTCCATCACCTTCGCTTGGCAGCACGTCGAGCGGCTCAGCAACTCCCGTTCCACCCACTCAGGAGCCACCCCGTGACCTTCGCCCCGCCCGCCCCGCCGGCCTTCTCGGACTGCACCCCGGCCCAGAAGGCGGCCAAGGTCATCACGGACATCCTCGCTCCGGCCAACCTCGTCGTCGCCCTGCTCATCATCGTCGGCTGGCACAGCACGCACTCCTGGGCTGGCGTCGGCTGGGGACTGCTGGCCGCGCTCTTCTGCGGCGTCATCCCGATCAGCCTCGTGCTTCTCGGCGTCAAGCGCGGGGAGCTTACCGACAAGCACATACGAGTCCGGCGTCAGCGCGTCATCCCGATGGCCCTCAGCCTCATCTCGGTGGTCACCGGGATCACCCTGCTCTACGTCCTGGACGCGCCCGCCGACGTTTCCGCGCTCGTCGTCGCCATGCTCGTTGGCCTGGTCTCCTCGCTGCTGGTCACCATCGGTTGGCAGATCTCGATCCACAACTCCGTGGCCGGCGGCACCGTCATGATCCTTCTTCTGGTCTTCGGCCTCTGGGCACTCCCGGCCGCGCTCGGAGCCATCGCCATAGGCTGGTCCCGGATCATCCTCAAGGCTCACACCATCGCGCAGATCCTCGCGGGGACCGCCTTGGGCGGCACCGCCGCCCTGGCCTTCGCCCTGCTGCGGTAGCGATAGGACTCCTGCTCGCCAGCGGACTTCTCGAACCCCTCGACCAGCAAGTGGTGCTCCACCTGCCCAACGGGATAGTCCCGGGTACGGTTGGGGTCCCGTAATCCGCCTCGGCCGTACGGGCGTGCGACTATCAAAGCGAGCGCGTGACCGCAGCGGCTTCCCGAGGCGGCGGGCGGCCCTCTCGACAAGTTGCTGGGGGCGGCACTCGCCCGAGTAGCGTCCCCACCAACTTGTCCGTGGGCCCAGTGCGTTTAGACCCCGAGCAGTTAGCTAGCACGACTCACACATGCGTCATCGACCTTGGCCGCGAGCCTCAACTTCAGTGGGTCCCTCACGGTCATCGGGCCCTTCACATCTTCATAGGACCCCGAGCCCAGACATCGTGAGCAGGCACAAGGTCAGTGAGCCTCCAAATGCGCCTCCGCCGACGAGAACGGCCGGAGCCTTCGGGGTTCCTGGAGTGTGTTTGAGTAGGGCCGCCACGATGCCGACGATAACCGAGGCCAGGGCGCAGATGACGACCACCAGCACTTTGATGCCAAGAGAGAGATTCAACGGTCCGAGTACCTTCCTGGTGATCAGACCGTTCACGTACAACCTCAGTCCGACCACCACGTGATGACGTGTGGTCTGACCGAGGCCCACCGACGTTGGGGCTCAACCATTCAGGTGCCTGGCCAAGGCCGCCTGGCCGAACCTCTTTCTTGGACCGCACCGCAGTCTGCGCTAAGGCTGGGGCTCTACCCCTGCCACGCCCCAGCCGTCGGTGCCGGGGCCGCCCTGCGGATTTCTCCTCATCCTCAACTGTAGCGGAACCAGACCGCGTTGCCAGGTCACCCGAGGTCAAGCCCCCGTAGGGCGCGTGACCTGGCGCTGACGTGTACGACGCTTCGGCGGGGGCGGAGGACACCTTCGCCCGTGGGCGCGGGAACCCTCTGCTCTCCCTTCAGGGCAGGTGGTCAGAGTTCATGCCAGGTTGAGACCTTCGGGTGGCCTCGCCCGTCACCTAGGAAGAGCCTTGACATCGGGGCCGGTCGAGACTTGAGCGCCGGGCCTGTGACCTGCGGTTTTGGGAATCCGTTAAAGGATAGCCGGCCCAAAGGTGGTAGATTAATGAATGTCGGGAGGGGGAGTGCTCTTCCCGAAAACACAAGAGGCCCGGCCAGGTGCAAGCTGGCCCGAGCCTCTCGTGCGGTTAAACAGGCCCGGCCGGGTTCCTACAGGCCGGGCCTTCCGCGTAAGCAGAGTGCTCCGCCCCCTCCGGGACTGTCGGGCACACCGTCAGATCATCTGAGCGAGTTGTGCCACACAAGCGTTGGCGCCAATGACAACAGCAGCCACACCGAGCCGCAGCCCCCACTTCTCGGGCGGCGTCCACCTGTGGCGCCCATCGTCATCTTCTTCCATCACTGCCTCCTATCTCTCACTGGCGCCCTGGATGGGCACCGAGGACAGAGGCCCAAGACATGGTGACTGCATGGGCTCATGAGAGGTCGTCAGCGCTCACATCGTACGGGATCAGACTTGTTTCGCCTAACCTCCGCGACGGGTCACCCAATAGGCAACTTTCCGCACGGATTGTTAGAGCATCAGAGTGGCCAAATCGCAACGATCATGGTTGCGATTTGGTCCTCCTCGATCGTTTCATTTCATTGCCGATGCAATGAAATGAAACAGATTGAGGTAGTGGGTTCCAGAGAATTCGGCCGGTAATGCTGTTGTACCTTGAGGCCCGTGACGCCGGCTGCTGGCCGGCGGGGGTGGTCGCAGTCGTTCCCGCTCGGTATCCGTCAGATCTCCCCGCCCCATGTCCGCATCGATGACCCAAGTCCGAAGGGGGAACATAATTGGCCGGGCAAATCCTAGTTCCACACCGGGATGAGCCTCTTGGGATTCGGCGTCTTGTTCCCCTTTTTCCCCGGAAGGACCTGGACGGCGACAAATATTTCGAATAGAACTTTGCGCTTCTGTGTGAGGTCGTATTCGCCGGAGATCCACTTTTTGGCCACGTCGCTGGGTGCCTCATTTTTAGTAGCGGCTGCAAGCTCGAACTTGGCGCGTTCGTTGCGCAGCTTCTTGACTTCCCTCTCCAGGGGAGGTGCCAAGCGATAGAACATCGCATCGGAAACCTCATCGTCCTGCCACTGTCGCTCCAGCTCGGCCAGCTTATCGGCCTTCTGCTGGAGCTTCTTCCCATCAGGCCACGCAGCCTTGACCGGAACGAAAGTGGCCTGGGCCTTCTTCAGCTTTGCCAGTACCAGGCGCTGGAGCTGCTTGTCGACCATGGGGCCGGAGACCGAGTTGCGTGAGCACGACCTGCAGTTATAGACGTACGGACTCCGCTTGCTCTTGGTCGGCGTCCCGCTCATGGGCCCATTGCAGACCCGCGTCTTGATGGCGCCGTCCTTCCCCTCCTCCTCTATCCGGTACTGGCAACGGAGAAGCGTGGAGCCCAGATACTTGATGGTCTTTGGGATTCCAGTGATGCTTGGTGTACCAGACCCGCGGGCAAGGTAGGTGCTACCCGGTCCAAAAGTGGCGCACACTGCACGCCACTTCTCCGGAGTGGTCACGGTCTCCCACTTTCCCGCAATTGGAGAGCCGTCGTCCTCCAGTACGAGTTGGCCCCGGTTCGCGCGATATCCGCAGACGCGTGGAGCGGTCATCATCTGCGTGAGTGTCTGCGGACTAATTTCGACGCCGCGCGTTCCCGTCAAACCTCGCCGCTTCGCTTCAGCGCAAAGAGTGCTCATCGCTTTCCCTTTGATGCGCTCGTCAATCGACCATGCCAGATAGTCTGACTCGACCCGCCGAAGCGTTTCCCGGTCTTCCTCCCAGCCGAACGGCCTCGGGCCGCTGTGCGGCAGGCCGTCGAGAATGCGGTCCCGGTGCCAATCGCGAATTCGACGCTTCTTCTTCAAGGACTCGGCCTTGTTCACCACCGCCATGATGCCGGTCTTGATGATCTCGCTCTCCTCGGTGAGATCCATCGGGCCCGACGGGGTGTAGAAGCGCCTACTCGTGTCAATGGTCAGCGCGTCCACGAAGTCTTCCCAGTCCCGGCTGGTGCGCTGCACCCGGTCTTGGTCGGCGCAGATGACCCCATGGACGGGGTAGCCCTCGGGTGTGTGTCCCCGGTGCAGGTCCCGGAGCATGGCTTGGAAGTCGGGCCGGACCACGTCCCGTTTCGAGGCTGACAGGTCGTTGTCGGTGTACCGGTGGACGATCAGCGCGCCGTGTCGTGCCGCGTTCTTGTCGTTGCGTCGGTGCTGGTTCGCCACGCCCTTGCCCGCCGTCCACGACGAGGTGGCGGCCTTCTTGCGGTTGTGCTTCCGCCAGTCGTCCGAGATGCGGGAGTACGAGAGGAGGAACGGCGTCTCGGGGTGCAGCCGGACCAGTTCCTCCGGAGGGGCGAGCCCGGCGGGCCTGCCGCGCAGTTCGAGGTCGTCCGGTCCTTCGTCCTCGACGGCGGAGAGGGGGGCGGCCGGCTGGCTACGTGCTGTATGCAACTTCTTACTCCTGGTCCGACTGGTCCTGGGCCGGAGGCTGTGGATCGTGCGACGATGCGGGTATGAACCGACTGGCTAACGAGCAGTCGCCCTACCTACTCCAGCACGCCTCCAACCCAGTGGATTGGTGGCCATGGGGAGAGGAGGCGATGAATGAAGCTAAGCGACGGGACGTGCCCATCCTCTTGAGTGTGGGCTATGCGTCCTGTCACTTATGCTTCTACTAATTTACTGGTGCCACGTCATGGCACACGAATCGTTCGAGGACCACGCCACCGCCGCGATCCTGAACCGCTACTTCGTGAGCGTGAAGGTCGACCGCGAGGAGCGACCGGACGTCGACGCCGTGTACATGGAGGCCGTGCAGGCCGCGACCGGCCAGGGCGGCTGGCCGATGACCGTGTTCCTGACGCCGGACGCCGAGCCGTTCTACTTCGGCACCTACTTCCCGCCCGAGCCGCGGCACGGCTCGCCCTCCTTCCAGCAAGTGCTCGACGGGGTCAACCAGGCGTGGCAGGGCCGCCGGGGCGAGGTCGCCGAGGTCGCCGCGAAGATCACCCGGGAGCTGGGGGAGCGCCACATCGGGCACGGGTCCGGTCAGGCGCCGGGCGAACAGGAACTGTCCCAGGCCCTGTTGGGGCTCACCCGCGAGTACGACGCGAAGCACGGCGGCTTCGGCGGGGCGCCGAAGTTCCCGCCGTCCATGGTGATCGAGTTCCTGCTGCGCCACCACGCCCGCACCGGCTCCGAGGGCGCCTTGCAGATGGCCGCCGACACCTGCGAGCGAATGGCCCGGGGCGGGATCTACGACCAGCTGGGCGGCGGCTTCGCGCGCTACTCGGTGGACCGCGAGTGGGTCGTGCCGCACTTCGAGAAGATGCTCTACGACAACGCCCTGCTGTGCCGCGCGTACGCGCACCTGTGGCGGACCACCGGCTCCGAGCTGGCCCGCCGGGTCGCCCTGGAGACCGCCGACTTCATGATGCGCGAACTCCGCACCGAGCAGGGCGCCTTCGCCTCCGCCCTCGACGCCGACAGCGAGGGCCCCGACGGGCGCTCCAGCGAGGGCGCCTACTACGTGTGGACCCGGGAGCAGCTGCGCGAGGTCCTGGGCGAGGCGGACGCCGAACTCGCCGCCGCCCACTACGGGGTGAGCGAAGAGGGCACCTTCCCGGAGGGCGGCGAGGGCGCCTCGGTACTGCAACTCCCCCTGAGCGACGGCATGTTCGACGCCGAGCGGGTCGCGTCCGTGCGGCAGCGGCTGTTCGACGCGCGCGCCGAGCGGCCCGCGCCGGGCCGTGACGACAAGGTGGTGGCCGCCTGGAACGGCCTCGCCATCGCCGCCCTCGCCGAGACCGGCGCCTACTTCGACCGGCCCGACCTGGTCGAGGCCGCCGTCAGCGCCGCGGACCTCCTCGTCCGCCTCCACCTCGACGACTCCGCCCGGCTCGCCCGCACCTCCCGCGACGGCCGCGCCGGCACGAACGCCGGTGTGCTGGAGGACTACGCCGACGTCGCCGAGGGCTTCCTCGCCCTGGCCTCGGTGACCGGCGAAGGCGTGTGGCTCGACTTCGCCGGGTTCCTCCTCGACCACGTGCTGGCCCGGTTCACCGACGAGGAGGACGGGGCGCTCTACGACACCGCCTCCGACGCCGAACGGCTGATCCGCCGCCCCCAGGACCCCACCGACAACGCCACCCCCTCCGGTTGGACCGCCGCCGCCGGCGCCCTGCTGTCCTACGCCGCGCAGACCGGCTCCGAACCCCACCGCACCGCCGCGCTGCGCGCCCTCGGCGTGGTGTCGGCCCTCGGCCCGCGGGTGCCCCGGTTCATCGGTTGGGGCCTCGCCGTCGCCGAAGCCGCGCTGGACGGCCCGCGCGAGGTGGCCGTCGTCGGTGCCGAGGACGACCCGGCCCGTCGGGCGTTCCACCGGGCGGCGCTGCTCTCCACCGCCCCCGGTGCGGTCATCGCGGTCGGCGCCCCCGCAGAGTCCACCCCAACGGCCGCTGACGGTAAGGGAAGTGGCGCGAGTGGCGTCGAACTCCCGTTGCTAGCCGACCGCTTGCTACGCGACGGGCGGACCACCGCCTACATCTGCCGCAACTTCACCTGTGACGCCCCCACCACCGACCTGGACGGGTTCCGGGTCGCCCTGGGAGTCCGTGTGGACCTCAACGGCACCGATATCAAGTCAACTTGATGAGTCGAAATCGCTCCCGGGCGGCCGTCCCGGGGCCGTTCGGTGAACGCGCTTTCTCCCCTGCCGTGACCCGGAACGCCGCCGTCCGTACCCGAAACGTCGACTCGCTCGAACGTGCGATGCGAAACAGGCCATTTATCGACTGAGCACCCCAACTTCATATAACCCTCTTAGTCTCTCCATATCGGTGGGGGGCGCGACGAAGTGTCGTGCGCCGAGGGGGATCTCGGGGGATCTGTTGCTCACGTCTGTCTTCATCGCCACCGTGTCGCTGGCGCTCTTCTGGATGGCGGCGTTCACGCTCTGGTGGCAGATGCACGCATGGCGGACGCCCGAGACGCTGGCCGCCACCCGCTTCGCCGACCCCGAGGGCGGCGGCGCCCTGTCGTTCTCCCTGCTGCTCCCCGCCCGCCACGAACAGGCCGTGCTCGACCACACCATCCAACGCCTACTGGAGTCCGGGCACACCGACTTCGAGATCGTCGTCATCGTCGGCCACGACGACCCGGAGACCACCGAGGTCGCCCGCCACGCCGAAGCCCGCGACCCGCGCGTCAAGGTCGTCGTCGACACCCACGAGGCCAAGAACAAACCCAAGGCCCTCAATACCGCCCTCCCGCACTGCCGGGGCGACGTCGTCGGCGTCTTCGACGCGGAGGACCAGGTCCACCCCGACCTCCTCACCCACGTCGACCACGCCTTCCGCTCCACCGGCGCCGACGTTGTCCAGGGCGGCGTCCAACTCATCAACTTCCACTCCAGCTGGTACAGCCTGCGCAACTGCCTGGAGTACTTCTTCTGGTTCCGCTCCCGGCTCCACCTGCACGCCCAGAAGGGCTTCATCCCCCTCGGCGGCAACACCGTCTTCGTCCGCACCGACGTCCTGCGCGAAGCCGGCGGCTGGGACCCCCAGTGCCTCGCCGAGGACTGCGACCTCGGCGTGCGCCTGTCGAGCGTCGGCAAGAAGGTCGTCGTCGCCTACGACTCCGACATGGTCACCCGCGAGGAGACCCCCGGCAGCCTGCTGTCCCTGCTGAAACAGCGCACCCGCTGGAACCAGGGCTTCCTCCAGGTCTACCGCAAGAAGGACTGGAAGCAGCTCCCCACCGCCGGGCAACGCCTCCTCGCCCGGTACACCCTCATGACCCCGTTCCTCCAGGCGTTCACCGGCGTGATCATCCCGCTCAACGCGGCCGTCGCCCTCCTCCTCGACGTGCCCGTCGGCATCGCCTTCCTCTCCTTCCTGCCCGCCGTCACCGCCCTGGTGACCTTCGTCTTCGAAGTCGTCGGACTCCACGACTTCGGCAAGCAGTACGGGCTACGGGTGCGCCTGCCGCACTACGCCAAGCTCATCGTCGGCGGACCCTTCTACCAGGTGCTCCTCGCCGGCGCCGCGATCCGCGCCGTCTGGCGCGAACAACGCGGTCGCCACGACTGGGAACTCACCAGCCACGTCGGCGCCCACCTCGCCGCCGCACCCACCGCCGCCCCGACCCGTAAGGACGCCCCCGCGTGACCTCCACCCTCCCCACGGTGGACGCCTCCCCCGTCCCCGCGGGACGCCCCCGCGCGCGCCGCCGCCCCGCCCTCACCCACCGCCCCGTCGTCCGCTTCCGCAGTTCCCCCACCGACCTCGCGCTGTGCTGGACGCTCCTCGCCGCGATCGTCGCCGTCCAGGGCTGGAACATCGGCGCGTACCCCACCTTCAGCGACGACGAGGGCACCTACCTCGCCCAGGCGTGGGCCGTGCAACAGGGCGACGGCCTCGCCCACTACACCTACTGGTACGACCACCCGCCCGTCGGCTGGATGCAACTCGCCGCGCTCACCTGGCTCCCCGCCCAGTTCGCGCCCGAGACGATGACCGTCGGCATCATGCGCCTCGCGATGCTCATCGTCGCCGCGATCAGCGCCGTCCTCGTCTACGTACTCGCCCGCCGACTCTGGCTGCCCCGCTGGTCCGCCGGCCTCGCCATGGCCCTGTTCGGGCTCTCCCCGCTCGCCGTCAACCTCCAGCGACAGATCTTCCTCGACAACATCGCCGTCCTGTGGATGCTCCTCGCGTTCTGCCTCGCGGCCTCCCCCCACCGCCACCTCTGGCACCACTTCGCCGCCGGGATCGCCGCCGCCATCGGCGTCCTCAGCAAGGAGACGATGCTCCTGGTGCTGCCCGCGCTGCTGTTCACCATGTGGCGCTTCAGCCACCGTGACACGCGCAAGTTCGCCTTCACCGGCGCCATCACCTCCTGCGCCCTGATCGGCTTCACCTACCCCCTGTACGCCCTCCTCAAGGGCGAACTCCTCCCCGGCGACGACCACGTCTCCCTCTGGGACGGCGCCGTCTACCAGATGAGCCGCCCCGGCTCCGGCTTCCTCCTCGACACCTCCTCCGCCGCCCACGTCGTCCTCCAGGACTGGCTGTACTACGACCGGGTCCTGCCCCTCGGCGGACTCGCCGCCGCCCTGCTGCTGCTCGCCACCTACCGCTGGTCGGTCACCGCCCGCGCCCTCGCCGGCCCCGCCGCCACCGTCGCCATCTTCGCCCTCGTCGCCCTGCGCCCCGACGGCTACCTGCCCGCCATGTACGTCGTCCAGGCCCTGCCGTTCCTCGCCCTGGTCCTCGCCGGCAGCGCCGCCAGCATCACCCACGCCCTGCTCAGCCGCGGGCGGCGCAGCAACGAGAAGCGCCTCCCCCGCGGACTGCGCATCGGCCTCGTCGCCGCCCTCGCCCTCGGCGCGACGGCGTACCTGGTGCCCCGCTGGTACGACGGCAACCGCACCGCCCTCACCTCCGACGAGAGCGCGCCCTACCGCCAGGCCGCCGGCTGGATGGCCCAGCGGGTCCCCGACCCCGCCCGCACCCGCGTCCTCGTCGACGACGCCATCTGGCTCGACCTCGTCCACGCCGGCTACCGACCCGGCGACGGCGCCATCTGGTTCTACAAGGCCGACCTCGACCCCGCCGTCACCAAGACGCTGCCCCGCGGCTGGCGCGACGTCGACTACGTCGTCTCCTCCCGCACCGTCCGACGCGACGCCGTCGACCTCCCCACCGTCAAGGACGCCCTGCAACACTCCACCCCCGTCGCCGTCTTCGGCGAGGGCCCCGCCCGGGTCGAGATACGCAAGACCACCGGAGGCACCGGATGACCGCCGACGGCACCGTCCCCGGCGAGGTCGCCGCCCCGCCGCCCCGCCTCCCCGCCCTGCGCACCGCCGACCCGCTCGTCCGCATGATCGTCTTCGGGCTGATCGGCCTCACCGGCTTCCTCCCCAACCTCCTCGCCCTGCACGCCCTCACCACCGCGGGCCTCCACTACCTCACCGCCGAGGTCCTCGCCAACCAAGCCGGCGTCGCCTGGAACTTCCTCCTCATCGAACTCCTCCTCTTCCGCGACCGCCGACACCACCGCCACTGGGCCGACCGCACCGCCCGCTTCGCACTCCTCGCCAACGCCGACCTCGTGCTGCGCATCCCCCTCATCGCCCTGCTCGTCAAGCAGGGGGACATGGCGGTCGTCCCCGCCACCGCACTGGCCCTCGTCACCACCTTCGTCCTGCGCTTCATCGGCACGGAGACCCTGGTGTACCTGCCCCGCAGACGCCGTACGCGCCGGGGCACCGGCAGCCGTACGGAAGCCCCCGACGGCCCGACGCACGCGAAGGGCACCGGCACCACGACCTAGGAGCACGCCCATGACCCTCATACCGGCGCGGGTCCGACCCGCCCCACGCGCCCGTACCGTCCGACGCCGAAGAACCGCCCTCCTCGGCGTGGTCACCATGGTCGCCGGACTCCTGCTCGCCACCCCGCAGACGGCCGCCGCCGCCAACCTCCTCACCAACCCCGGCTTCGAGACCGCAGGACCCGGCGGCTCCGAACTGCCCCACTGCTGGTCCAAGGCCGGCTGGGGCGACAACGACTTCACCTACGACACGGTCACCGACGCCCGCACCGGCACCGCCGCCGTCAAGGTCGCCCTCAGCCGCCGGGTCAGCGGCGACCGCAAGGCCATGCTCACCGAGAACCCGACCTGCGCCCCGACCGTGCAACCGGGCACCCAGTACGACCTCAGCCTCTGGTACAAGTCGACCACCCCCGACACCGCGGTCACCCTCTTCCGCCGCGACACCACCGGCGGCTGGCAGTACTGGACCGACCTGCGCACCCTCCCCGTCGCCCCCGCCTACGAGCGGGTCGAGGTCCGCACCCCGCCGATCCCGCCCGGCACCGACCAGATCACCTGGGGCGTCTCCGTCTACGGCGTCGGCTCCGTCACCACCGACGACTACGCCATGCACGCCGTGGCCGTCGACCCGCCCGACCCGCTGTGCACCGGCACGCCCACCGAGTGTCGCGACGGCCGCTGGGACGTCCTCCCCACCAAGAACCCCGTACGCTCCGCCCACGCCGTCGTCCTCCACAACGGCAAGGTGCTGCTCATCGCCGGCTCCGGCAACAGCGAAGAAGCCTTCGCCGCGGGCACCTTCACCTCCGCGATCTACGACCCCGCGAACGGCTCCTACCGGATCATCCCCACCCCCAAGGACATGTTCTGCGCCGGCCACGTCCAACTCCGCGACGGCAAGGTCCTGGTCATGGGCGGCAACCTGTCCTACCCCGCCGCCAACGGCTCACACGGCTACAAGGGCTACCGCGACTCGTACGTCTTCGACCCCGCCACCGAGACGTACACCAAGACCAACGACATGAACGACGGCCACTGGTACCCGTCCGCCACCGTCATGGGCAACGGTGACGTCCTCTCCTTCGGCGGACTGCGCGACGACTCCACCGGCTCCGTCACCGCCGACCGCTTCTCCGCCGCCCAGAACAGGTGGCTGCCCACCCACCAGGTCAAGCAGACCTGGAGCTACTGGGGCCTGTACCCGTCCATGATCCTCATGCAGGACGGCCGCCTCTTCTACTCCGGCAGCCACGTCTTCGGCAACGGCACCCCCGGCACCGGCGCCTCCGTCTACGACTACGACGCCAACACCATCACCGACGTGCCCGGCCTGCAACGCAAGGACGAACGCGACCAGTCCGCCAGCGTGCTGCTCCCGCCCGCCCAGGACCAGAAGGTCCTCACCATCGGCGGCGGCAACATCGAGACCAACCCCAAGGCCAACCGCCTCACCGACATCATCGACCTCAAGGACCCCAACCCCCGCTACACCGCCGGACCCCCGCTCCCGCAGGGCACCGTCGACCGCGGCGGCGGCCAGGTCCCGCAGACCGGCGACGAGGGCAAGATGTACGTGTCCGCGGTGCTGCTGCCCGACGGCAAGGTCATGGAGACCGGCGGCTCCCTGCACAACCGGGCCGACCCCGTCTTCTCCTCCTCGCTCTTCGACCCGGTCACCCGCACCTTCGACAAGGTCGCCACCGACCCCGAGGCCCGCGGCTACCACTCCTCGTCGTTCCTGCTCCCCGACGGACGCGTGATGTCCACCGGCGACAACCCGGGCAGCAACACCTGGAACCACAACGTCTCGATCTACACCCCGCCCTACCTGATGAAGGGCCCCCGCCCCACGATCACCTCCGTCGCCGACAACGAGTGGACCTACGGTTCCACCCAACGCATCACCGTCGACCGCGCGATCACCAAGGCGCAACTCATCCGCCCCTCCGCGGTCACCCACTCCTCCGACCCCAACCAACGGTTCGTTGACCTGCCCCTGACCGTCAACGGCAACACCATCGACCTCAACGTCACCAGCAACCCCAACCTCGCCCCGCCCGGCTGGTACATGCTCTTCGCCACCGACGCGAACGGCGTGCCGTCCGTCGCGAAGTGGGTCCGCCTCGACGGGCCCGCGGCGATGAGCCCGGCGGCCTCCGGTTCCCCGGGATCGGGCGGCCACGGCGGCCATCACGGCGCCGCTGACCAGGGTGCTGGTGTGGCTGAGGCGCCGGCCCCGCACGTCCAGGACTTCGCGGACGACCTGTCGGCCAAGCCCCGGAAACCGGTGAAGAAGCGGGCGTCCCAGCCCGTCAGCCCGACCGTCTCCGGCTGCGACCGCCACTACGGCGCCGCGGGCGTCTGCGTGCCGACGGACTACCCGCCGCAGGTCAAGGCCACGACCGCCGCCCGCTGCGACTGGCTCGCCCGCCACGACTACGGCCGGCTCAAGGTCAACGGCGAGACCGACCCGCAGCGACTCGACCCCGACCGGGACGGCATCGCCTGCGGCAAGGGCGACCTACGCGGCACCAAGCGCCGCTGAGGCCCAGAGGGCCGGTGCCCGTACCTGGTACGGGCACCGGCCCCCGGTCTTGGCGGGTCCGCTTCGATTGTCTAACGCGCCGGACCGAACTCGGCGAGGACATCGGCGACCATGTGTTCCAACTGGTCGTGGTGGGCACCCCGCCAATACACGTTCCCGCAACTCGTGCAACGGGCGAACACGTCGTGCGTGCGCAGCGTTCCGGCCTCGACCCGGTGGGCCACCTCGTCCTTGGACGCGCTCACCAACGTGCCGTTGCACGCCGTGCACCGTGTCCAGGGCCGCAACTCGGGCGCGAACCTGCCTAGTACGTCGCGCAGTTGTTCATCGGGCTGGTCGCTGTACATGTACGCCCCCGCCCACAGCTCCCGGCGCCGCAACAGCCCCCGGTCCCGGCTCAGCAGCACGCGTCGTTCCGCCGCGGAACGGGTCGCCAGCGCGGGGTCACCGATGTCCACCGCCTCGTACGCGACGTCGATGCCGAGTACGCGCATCCGCCGGGCCAGGGTGCCCAGGTGCACGTCCAGCAGGAACCGCAAGGGCGCGCCGGGCACCTGCTGCGGCCGGACCACCGCTGTGACGCGGACGCGGTCCCCGTCCCGGGGTACGTAGCCGGTGGGCGCCGTGTCCCCGTTGACGTCCAGCGAGCCGACCTCGGTCAGCGGGACGCCCAGCGACTCGACCACGTGGCCGAGGCTGGACGTCCCGTCGATCCCTAGCTCCGTGGGTCCCTGGCGCCGCTTGTGCGGCACGAAGAGCGCCAGCTCGGGGGCCACCTCCACGGTGATCTGCTGGGCGTTGTCCTTGTTCACCGGCTCAGCATGTCATCCGTGCGGTGGGGTAGGGCTACGGGTTTTGCCCCGTGGGCGCCTCGTCGATGAGGTGGTCGAACTCGCCCGCCTTGACGCCCAGCAGGAACGCGCGGAGCTTGGCGGGGGTGGTGGTCACTACGGTGCCGGGGGCGTCGCTTTCGCGGAGGAGAACGGTGTCGGCCCGGGTGGCTATCTCCAGGCACTGACCCTCGTCCCCACCGCTGCTGTACGAGGACTTCTGCCAGCGGATCTCGTTACGTGTCATGGTTGCTCAGACTTCCTTTGCGACATTGCTGATCAGGGTTCGGGACTCGTCAACGCTGAGAGCCACCTGGCGGACCATGGAGAGCAGTGCGCGGTACTTGCTGAGCTGTGCTTTTGCGTCCAGATACACGCCTGCGAACGCAGTATCCACTTGGACGGTGTCCAGTTGCGGGACCGGTCCACCACCGTACGTGAACGGCTGGATGGACGAGGTCACACCTGGTGCGGTGAACGGTACGACGCGCAGTGCGGCGTTCTCCCGATGCGAGAACTCCAGGAGTGACGTGAGCTGATTGCGCATCACCTCGCCGTCGCCGTATCGAATGCGTAGTGCCGACTCGTGCAGTATCACCTCGACACCAGGAGGTTCGGGCCGGTCCAGAACGGCCTTTCGTTCCATCCGGTGGCGTACTGCGGTGTCGATCTGTTGCGAAGGCCGCTGTGTGACTGCGCCCTTGAAGACCGCGTACGCATACTCCTCGGTCTGGAGCAGGCCAGGGACGATCAGCAGCTCAACCAAGCGCAATTCCACGGCGTGGTGTTCGAACTCGGCCAGATCGAGCGCGCCGCTCGGCAACTCATGACGATAGGCCGTCCACCAGCCTCTGGTGCGGTCATCGGCCATGGCGGCGAGCGCGTCCACGTAGTCGGTGTCATCCACCAAGTAGTGCGTGGCCAGGTGGCGTACGCGTTCACCGCTCACACCGTGCCGACCGGACTCGACGTGGCTAACTCTCGGGCGCTCCCAACCCAGGCTGGCGGCGGCCTCAGCGCTGGTCAAGCCCGATGCCTCCCGCATCTTCCTCAGCTCGGCTCCGATGCGCACCTGACGTGCCGTGGGCTGGCCTCTGGGCGGCACTGTTCCCTCTTCTCCCGCGTCGGTCGTCCCCCCGACCCACACTCTGCCCGTATCCCTCCTTCGGGGGCAATCGAGGGCTCACTATTGCAACGTCTCATTAGTGTGCCCTACGTTCCGTGGTGTCGCTCAGGGTGCGTTCCGGATCACGAAGGGCCCTTTGAGATACCCAAGTTGCTGCGCTCAGGAGAGGCTCATGCCCGAAGTGCACCCCGGATTCCCCGGTCACAGCTACCGGTTCACCGCGCCCAATGTGGGGACGACCCCGAAGCTCGCCAGAGATCTGGTCGCCCTGCTGCTCGTCGCGTCGGGGCACGAGGATCTGACGGATCGGGCGCGGTTGCTGGTCTCCGAGGTGGTGACCAACGTGTTCCAGCACACGAGGGCCGCGCTGGTGACGGTGGACGCGACAGTGGGCGCCGATTCCGTCACCGTCCGCGTGACGGACCGCGAACCGGGCAGTCGTCCGCCCGCGCCGCGTTCCTTCCCGGAAGACGCTGACGAGCATGGGCGTGGGCTGATGCTGGTGGAGGCGATGGCTGACCGCTGGGGCGTCTCAGTGCACGGCGGGCTGTCCCCGCTGGACAAGTCGGTGTGGTTCGCGCTGGACGGTAAGGCGGCGAAGTCAACCCTCCAGGGCTGATGACGACACACGTCTCGGGTGCTGGGCAGTCGGTCGCCGGGCGGTTGCGAACCCTCCAGGGCTGATGACGACACCCAATCGTCCCTCGCGGGAACGCAAGTCGCGCTGGCGTTGCGAACTCCAGGGCTGATGACGACGGGCAGCCGGCCCATACCCCGCCTCAGGTACGCCCGTTGCGAACCCTCCAGGGCTGATGACGACCTGCTCGGCGGCGGCCCGGTGCACGCGGATGAGCCGGTTGCGAACCCTCCAGGGCTGATGACGACCAGTACGCCAAGAACTTCCTTACCGCCTGGGATAGCAGGTTGCGAGCCCTCCAGGGCTGATGACGACGGCACCCTCGGCTGGCAGTGCTGGATCTGCCGCATGTTGCGAGCCCTCCAGGGCTGATGACGACCGAATCAGCATCACTTGGGAGGTCTCGGAGCCCAGGTTGCGAGCCCTCCAGGGCTGATGACGACCCGAAGGTAAAGTCCCAGCTCGGAGCCGTCAAACAGCGGACCCAGGCGGCGAATTTTGCAGCGATCCGCCGGTACTGCATCGCCGCAGGTCAAACGCGTGCTCACGTACCGACTCCGCACGGACGAGAGCACCCGCGCACACACCACCCTACGGCGCCGCCCGGCCGGAGAGCAGCCGTCGCGACCGCGCGCCCCGCAGCTCCCCACTACCAAACCAGAGCACCCCGCATCGGATTTTATGAGTATTGGCGCCCTGAACGCCCAAGCGTCACTAACGTTCTCGTTGCCGGTCGGCGGCGGGCCCGTGAACACCACCAGGTGCCGTCAGTCGAGGTAGTAACAGCCAGCGGACCCAATCGAGTTGGGGGAGCATGCGCGTCAGAGTTGACGTGGAAGCGGACGTACCGAGCCTGTCGTGGGACGACGTGCACGGACCCGCGAGAGGCGTGGTGTACGAGTTGCTGAGCAGCCACGACGCCGACCTGGCGAGAACGCTCCACGACGAGGGCTGGAAGGGACAGTCGCTCAAGCCGTTGGGCGCGACGAGCCCACAGTTCCGAGGCGCGCGCCGGACCAA
Organism: Streptomyces sp. NPDC127068; assembly: GCF_042724695.1. Lineage (NCBI taxonomy): Bacteria > Bacillati > Actinomycetota > Actinomycetes > Kitasatosporales > Streptomycetaceae > Streptomyces > Streptomyces sp. NPDC127068. The sequence continues at coordinate 153,411 of NZ_JBHXEN010000009.1, forward strand.
AGGCGTGTACACGACCTCCGCCGACGGCTCCCTGTGGTTCGGGTCGCCGGAACCACGGATCGCCTCCGCGCTCGTCGCCGCACTCTCGACGCGCACCGAAATCCGTTGGGGCGCCGCCAGGTTACGAGTGCGGGGCGTCGCGCTGGACGTGGCGGTCCCGCCCACCTCCGGAATGGTCGAACTGGCGACGCTCACCCCGGTGATCGTGAAGCACGACAGCCGGTACGTGCTCCCGGGCGACCCGCACTACCTGGACCGACTCCACCACAACCTCACCCACAAGGCCGACCTGCTGGGCTTGCCCGCACCCGCCGACCTGCACGTAGTGGAAGCCGGGCCCCGGCGTAGGTTCACCGTACGGGGCGCGCCCCGAATCGGGGCCCAGGTACGCGTGGCCATGGAAGCGGACGGGCGCTTCGTTGAGGCGCTGCGGTCCTGGGGCCTCGGGCTGGACACCGTGCAGGGCTTCGGGTGGATCAAGTGAACGTCGCCACCGCGGCCCCGGAACGACCCGTGATCGCCACGCGCCACCCGCTCCAACGGGGCGGAGCCTGGGCCGTGGCCGTCCTCGCGGGTCGGGCCCGACCGGACGAGGTCACCGTCACCGACCTCGACACCGTCGCCGCGGTGATCGTGGAGGACGTCGTAGCAGCCGCGACCGCAGCGAAGGACACGGCCGCGTACGACTGGTGGAAGGTCCTGTTCGCGCTGTACCCGAACTCCAAGGCCACGCACAGCAAACGCCCCAAGGAATCGACGGTCCTGCGTCCGGACATCGCCCTGCTCTTCCGCCCGGACCGCGAACCGGAGACGGAGCCCGTCCAGGCCGCGGCGACCCTCCGCCCCTGCACGTTCTGCGGGACGCGGACCACCGTCGTGTGGACGAAGTCGACCCTGCCCCTGTACGACACGGACCGTGCGCTGAACACCCTCCCGCCGGGCGTCCCCGGCTGGCCGGTCTGCCGGGGCTGCCGCGTCGCGATGTGGGCGCTGCCGTACGGCGCCTGGCTCACGGCCGGCTCGGCAACGGTGCTGACCTGCGAGAACGAGGACGCCGAGCGGGACTTCGTAGCGCAGAACGTGTTGCGGGCCCGGCGGGTGACCCACCTCGGGTTCGAGCGGATGCCCGCCGGGACACGTTCCGAACTCGTCGCCGTACGCGCGCTCAGGGCAGTCCGGGACGGGGACTTCGCCGCGTCCACCTTGTGGTCGTTCAAGAACGACAACCAAGAACCGTGGCTGCGGGTGACCCGTACGCGTCGCGCGGTGCCCGCGTTCCTGGGGAAGGTGGACGGGAACGCGGTGCTCCGCCGCGGCTGGCGCCTGCTGGAGATCGGGCTCACCCGCGTGGACCGCACCGGCCAGCTCGTGGCGCGGGGGCCCGACGAAGCGGCGCGACTGTTGTTCGAGGCGGAGGACGGGCGTAGCCGCTCGTTCCTCGGCCAGGTCCACGAACTGTTGAGCGGGTCGGACCGTCGCTGGTGCGCGGAGGACCGCGCCGCACTGACCCGGCTCGCGTTCACCTACGCCGAGGAGATCCTGGGGATGACACCCGACCTCAAGCCCGTCGCGACGCTGATCGCGGACTGGATCGAGCACGGGAGCGGCAGCCCCAGGGGCCGGTTCGCGGAGTACCGCAATGCCGCGCTGAACGACTACCAACTCGGCGTGCTGCTCACCCAGGCGCAGTACCGGTTGATGCTGGACGGACGACCGGCGCCGTCTGGGCCCGAGGACTGGAGCCCACTGATCCAGCGGCGCCCCCGGACTTGGGAACTGCGCATGCTGCTGTCCGCGACGGTCGTCCAACTGCTCCAGGAACGCGGAGTGACGGTGAACGACACCCCCGTGGACCCGGAGGAGCGGCAGCGGACGGAAGCGCTGCTGGAGCAGTCGAACCACCAGCGCGCCGAAGAGTACGAAGACGAAGAGGAAGAGATGGGGCCCGCGTAATGGCGTATCTGGCGGGGAAGATGGTGCTCGCGGTCGAGGCGGGCGCGCCGAACAACGGCAAGGGCGAGGACACCAAGGCCCGGGTGAAGCTGGCCCGGATCAGGGGCAAGCGGTACCCGTACGTGTCGGCACAGGCGGCGCGCCGCTGGCTGCGCGACGGGATGGTGGAGCTGGGTGCCGTGCCGTCGCCGGTCACCCGGGTCGGCAAGGCGCAGAACAAGGCGCAGAAGGCCAACACGGAGGCGGACCCCGTCCGTTACGCCGATGACGACCTCTTCGGGTACATGCGCGCGGGCGCGAAGAAGGACGACGCGGCGACGACCCTGCGGGACAGTCCGTTCCTGCTGGGCACCCTGATGTCGGTGGAGCCGGTGTACCCGACGGAGGACTTCGGGGTGATGTCCCGCGGGGTCCCGGAGCCCGTCCTGCACGGTCACGAGTTCTATACCGCCGACCTGGCCGCACCGTTCCTGCTGGACCTGCCGCGGATCGGCACGTTCACGATGCCCGACACCAACGGCGTCGGCCGCCCGAACTACCTGACCGCCGAGCAGGCGCTCCTCACGAGCGAGGCGATCCAGGCCGGGGCCACCGCGACCACCTTCCGGGACCAGCCCGCCGTCCGGCTGCCGATCGAGGAGCGCCGCAACCGTGCCGCCCTGCTGCTGGAGGCCCTGGCCCACCTCAGCGGCGGCGCGAAGCAGGCCCTCCACTACGGGGACCGGGTGCCCGCGCTGATCGTCATGGTTCCGTTCAACGGCGGCATCAACCCGCTGGCCCACTGCATCGACGGCGAGGAGGGCGCGGGGCTGCGCGTGCGCGGGGACGTGCTGCGGCAGGAACTCGACGCCTGGGCGGGGGAGTGGCAGGCCCCCGTACGGATCGGCTGGCGACCCGGCTTCCGCGACGACCTGCGCGCCGACTTCGAGAAGGCGTGCGCGGAGGAGATCGCGAACGAGACGATCACCCTCGCGCACCCCCGCACCGCCCTGCGCGAGCTGGCCAGCGACCTCCGTGGGGGCCGGCTCGACGGCTGGTTCGACGACCCGGCCCGGTGAGCCCGGTGCACCGAGAGTCCCAGGCGGTGTGGCGGGCCGAGTTCTGGGCCCCCGTCGCCTCCTTCCGCGACCCACTGTTCCCCGGGGTCAGCCGATGCCTGCCGCTCCCGCCGCCCTCCACGGTGCGGGGACTGCTGGCCGCGGCGACGGGCCGGCCCGCCGAGTCCTTGGCGTTCGGCATGGCGGCCCGGGCCGGTGGCAGCGGGGTGGACGCGGAGACGTACCACCCCATCGCCGCCGACGGTCGCAACCCGGCCGTCTCCGGTCGGGTGCGCCCCGGCAAGGGCGGCATGACGATCAGGGACCGCCCGTTCCTGACCGACGTCCACCTCACGCTGTGGCTGCCCGGCGCGGACGGCGACCGCATCGCGCGTGCCCTGCGCCGCCCCCGCTGGCCACTGCGCCTCGGCCGCTCGCAGGACGTCGTCCACCCGCTGAAGCTCCGCCGCATCACCCTGCGCCCCGCCGAGCGCGCCGTAGTGGATCACGCCCTGGCGCCGTCCGACGCGCACCGGGTGCCGTCCGCGAACGCGCACCTGCTCGCGGCGAGCACGTCGACGGACCGGTTGACCACGCGTTGGGCCGACTACCTGTGGTGCGAGACGTCCACCGGTGCGCAACCCGTGCGGGGCGCCCACCAGGACGACACCGGGCAGGCCGTGTGGCTACTGGAGCCGTGAACGGGGCCCGAGGGCAAGGTACTTCGACGGCCCGGGGCCTACGGGACGTCCGCGCCAAGTCCGCCCCGGTACGGGACCCGGAACGCCTCACCACCCACTCCCGTACCGTCCACGACACCGTCGCGCAGATCGAGGCACGGATCGCGAACGCCGGTGTCCTGGCCACGGAACCGGCGTTCTGGTCGCGGGTGCGTCGGGCGGCCCTCCTGCACGACACGGGGAAGGTCGCCGAGGGGTTCCAACGCCAGTTGCTGCCCGGCGAGCCGCCCTGGGGCGAGCGGCACGAGGTGCTGTCACTGGCGTACGTGGACCTGATGGCCGCGGCCGGCGACTGGACGGACGACGACCGCCTCATGGTCGCCACGCTGGTCGCCACCCACCACCGCGCCCTGCACTCCGCGTCCGGCGGACCCGTAGCGGGGACCGGGGCCAAACCCAGCCTGGCGCAGACGTACAACGCCGGAACCCGCTGGGAGCACGCCTTCGGTCGCACGCCCGGCCCGGACGGCGAACTCGTCCAGGTCACCCGACGGCTGCACCGGGAGCTGACCGCCTGGCTGTCCGGCGCGCTGGCCGTGGACCCGCCGCACGACGACGGCACACCGCTGGCCGAACGCGCCCGCCGCCTCCTCGCCACCCTCCTCGACACCTGGCGCCGGCAGGTCCCGCCGGACCGCGGGCTGCTCGCCGTGCTCGCACAGGGTGCACTCACCCTCGCCGACCACGCCGGTTCCGCCCACGTGGACCTCCAGACCCACATGCCGCTCCCCGCCGACTACTTCGACCGCCTCCCGTACCCGCCCCACCCGCACCAGCGGGACGCCGCGGACGTGGACGGGCACCTCGTCCTCATCGCCCCGACCGGCAGCGGCAAGACGGAAGCGGGACTGGCCTGGGCCGCCCGGCAGATCGTCGACATGCCCGGACTGCCCCGCCTGGTGTGGGCCCTCCCGTACCGCGTCTCGCTCAACGCCGCCCGCCGCAGACTCGCCGCCGACCTCGTACCCGCGCCCGGCGAGGACACCCCGGACATCGGGCTCCTGCACGGCACCGTCGCCCACACCCTCCTCCTGGAGGCCGCCGAGGACTGCGACCCGCTTGCTCCGTCCGCCCCGACCGCCGCGATGGCCCGCCAGGCCCGGGCCCGCGCCGGGGCCATGCGCCTGTTCACCCAACGGGTGCGCGTCGCCACGCCCCACCAACTCCTGCGCGGAGCCATCGCCGGCCCCACCCACTCCTCGGCCCTCCTCGAACAGGCCAACTCCGTCTTCGTCCTGGACGAACTCCACGCCTACGAACCGGAGACCTTCGGCCGGCTCTGCGCGTCCATGGGCCTGTGGGAACGGCTCGGCAGCCGGGTCGCCGTCCTCTCCGCCACTCTCGCCCCACCACTCACCGAAGTCATCGACGAAAGCCTGACCCACCCGGTCGCCCTCCGCCGAGCACCTCGGGGCACCAGTCCCGTCCGGCACCGACTGACCCTCGACCCCGAGCCCCTCACCACCCCGGCCGGCGTCGACCGCCTCCGCACCTGGCTGCATCAGGGCCACAGCGTCCTCGCCGTCGTCAACACGGTCGCCACCGCCCGCTCCCTCTACCGCGAGCTGGCCCCCGACGCGCGGGCCGCGGCCAGCCCCGACGACCCCCACCCGGCGCTGCTCCTCCACTCCCGCTTCAAGCACCGCGACCGTGACGCCGTCGAACGCAGCTTGCTGGCACGCCACCCGGAACGCCGGCCCGGCGAACGCGGCGCCCGCGGCGGGCTCACCGTCGCCACGCAAGCGGTCGAGGTCTCCCTCCAACTCGACTTCGACCGGGGCGCGGTGGAGAACGCCCCCATCGAGGCCGTCGCCCAGCGCGCCGGCCGCGTCAACCGCCGCGGACTCCACCCGGACGGCCCCGTCGAGTTCCGCGTCCACCGCTCCGAGGGTCACCTTCCCTACGAGAAGGGTGCCGTGAACGCGTCCTGGCTCGCCCTGACCACCCTGGCCGAAGAGGGCGCCGACACGCTCAGCGAACAGGACATCGAACGGCTGCTCGCCCTCGCGTACGACACGGAGTGGGGCGCCAGCTGGAGGGCGAGGGCCCGTCGTGCCCGCGACGGGTTCACGGCCGCGTTCCTCTCCTTCCCCGACCCCTTCCACGACCGCACCGAGTTCGCACGGCGGTTGGACGAACAGTTCGACGGAGTCGAAGTCCTGCACGTGGACGACGTCGAGAAGTACCGCACCCTCACCACCGGCCCCGACGGCCACGCCCTACGCGCCGCCGGCCTCCTCATCCCCCTGAGCTACGTCCAGTTGAAGCAGTACGACGTACACCTCGACCGGAGCTTGGGCGTGCGGGTGACGAAGGCCGAGTACGACCCGGAGACGGGCCTACGACCCCCCGACGAACCGGAGACCATCCTGTGACCGTCCCTGACCCCGCGGCCTCGGTGGGCGGGGTCCACATCAAGTACTTGCACCACTGCCCGCGCCAACTCTGGCTGTACGGACAGGGGTACCGCCCCGAGCAGCGCAGTGACCTGGTCGCCTTCGGTGAGGTCGTGGATGCCACCACGTTCACCCGCCGACGGGACGTGGACCTCGGCGAGGCCAAGATCGACTGGGTCACCGCCGGCGCGGTCGTCCACGAAACCAAGTCCTCCCGCTCCTCGTCCCCGGCACACGCGGCTCAGGTCCGCCACTACTGCCTCCTCCTGGAGCGGCGCGGCGTCGCGGTGCGCGGCGGAACGGTCCACTATCCGCTCATTCGCCGAACGGTCAACGTCCCCTGGGACGCGGACGCCCGCAGCGAGGCGGAGGAATCCGAGGGACGGGCCCGGGCGACTCTTGCCGCTGCCGGGCCCCCGGACCGCCTCAAACGGAGCGAGTGCCGGGGCTGCTCATACGTTGACTACTGCTGGGGAGACACCTGATGGCCGCCGTGGGCCGTACCTACTGGCTGACCGAACCCTGTCGCATCCGCCGCGAGGACAACAGCGTGCGGGTGGAACGCCCCGACAGCAGCCCCGTCCGCATCCCCATCACAGACATCCGGGACCTGGTCGCCTTCGACCGCGTTGACATCAATACTTCGGCCTTGTCGCTACTCAGTCGCAACGGTGTGGCCATCCACGTGTTGGACCACTACGGCAACCATGCGGCACTCGAAACGGACCACCTGGACCCGGCACTGGAAGTCCTACGCGCCGCCCTGCCCGACTGCCCGACTGCACGGACAGCGACATGATCATGGGCCAGGAAGGCAACTTTCGTCGTACCGGCTGGGCGCTCCTGGACACCCAACTTCCTTCGCGGCTGCGCCTGGACGTTCGAACTCGTCGCCCGCCCACCAATGCGGGCAACGCCTTCGTCAGCTACCTGAACTCCATCGTCTACGCCAGGGTTCTCACCGCCCTGCGGAGCACACCGCTCCACCCGGCCATCGGCTTCCTCCACGCGGACACGGACCGCCGGCGCAACACCCTGGCCCTCGACCTGGCAGAACCCTTCAAGCCCCTCAGGCCGAATGGCTTCGAGACCGAAGTGGGCAGGGCATCCCTCAGTAAGGACGGTCGCAAGAAGGTCGCCGCGCTGGTCAGGGACGAACTGGCGAAGACGGTGCACCACCGGACCCTCAAACGCAAGGTCAATTACGAGGAGCTGATCCACCTGGAAGCCCTCAAGCTGGTGCGCCTCTGTCTCTAAGGCAATCCCTACAAGCCCTTCCGGCCCTGGTGGTGACGGCGGGTGTTCGTGATCCTCGTCTACGACACGGCCGTCGAACGCAACCCGAAGGTCCTCAAGACCTGCCGCAAGTACCTCCACTGGACGCAGCGCAGTGTGTTCCAGGGCGAGTTGTCGGCCGCGCAGTACCGTGCTCTGATGGCTGCGCTGAGCACGGTGATCGACCCGAACTACGACAGCATCGTCTCGTACACTGCGAGGTCCCCAACATGATCGAGGCCAACACCCTGGGCGTCGTCCTCGGCGGCCCCGGAGACATCCTCTGACCTGCGGTGATGCACTACCAGCGGATCGCTGCACTTTCCCCTTCCTGCGTCGCTCACGGGGGTGCGTTGACCTGCGACTTTACCCTCGGGTCCTCATCAGCCCTGGAGGGTTGGAAACGAGGGGCTGAAGTGCCCCGCGTGGTTGCCGTAGTGGTCGTCCTCATCAGCCCTGGAGGGTTGGAAAAGCGAGCTGCTCGGCCGCGGCTGCGGCGAGCCGGGCGGCCGTCATCAGCCCTGGAGGGTTGGAAACTCCTCAAGCTCAGCAATCCGTGCGGCGTACCCCGTTCCAGGTCGTCATCAGCCCTGGAGGGTTGGAAACGTGATCTCCTCGGCCTCCACCGCGACACGGCAGACGGGTCCTCGTCAGCCCTGGAGGGTTGGAAACCGGGCGAGAGCCGCGCGCATGTTGAGGCGGCCGGGCGGGTCCTCATCAGCCTTGGAGGGTAGGAAACTTCTCTGACTACGTGATGGCGCAGGACGCCGCCGGCCGCCGTCAGCCCTGGAGGGCCTGCCATGCCCCGGCTGCGCCTGAGCCGGCGAGCAGCCGCGCCTAACGCAACCCACCACCGCAGCCACCTCACCCCACCACCCCCGCCCGCCGCACCCCAACCCCAACGACCGCCACCGCCACAATCGCCGTAGCGCCCCCCGCCGCCATGACCACGGACGTGGAGGCGTGGTCGACGACCGTTCCGCCGGCCAGTGCGCCCAGGGCGATCGTCGCCTGGAACGACGAGGTGAACAGGACCGAGGACGCCTCCGTCGCACCGGGAGCCGCGCGGGCGAACCAGGTCTGGGAGCAGACCGGCACCGCACCGTACGCGACGCCCCACACGATCAGCAGGGCCACCGCGCCCACCCCCCAGTGGCCGAAGACCGACAGGGCCAGCGTCGCGACCGCGATCAGGGCCGCGGCGCACCCGAAGGCAGCGCGAGGTGCACGGGACACCGCGGAGCCCGCGAGGAAGGTTCCTGCGATGCCGGCGGCGCCGTAGATCAGGAGGCAGACGGTGACGAGGTCGGGGTCCAGTTGGGGGACCTGTTCCAGGAACGGAGTGACGTACGTGTACGCGCCGAAGTGGGCGAGGACGACGAGGAACGTCACGGCCAGCGCGTACCGGGTGGCGGGGGTGCGGAGCAGGTCGCCGAGGACGGAGAGGTTGGCCGGGCGCCGCGGGGGGAGGGGCGGGAGGGCGAGGAGGAGCAGGGTCAGGACGGCGAGGGTGAGCAGGGCCATGGTGAGGAACGCGACGCGCCAACCGGCCGTGGAGCCGATGTACGTGCCGAGCGGTACGCCGAGCACGGAACCGAGCGGCACCGCGGAGAAGATCACGGCGGTGGCGCGCCCGACGGACGCGGCGGGTACCAGGCGGGCGGCGAGGCCCGCGCCGACGGACCAGAAGCCGCCGATGCTGATGCCGACCAGCACGCGGGAGAGGAGGACGAGCCAGTAGGAAGGTGCGGCGGCGGCCAGGAAGTTGGCGACTGCGAGGAGTAGGACGAACGCGGCCAGGACCGGGCGGCGGTCGGTGGTGCCCAGGGCCGAGGTGACGAGCGGGGCGGAGACCGCGGCGAGGATGCCGGGGAGCGCCATCATCAGGCCGGCGGTGCCCTCGGAGACGGTGAAGTCCGTGCCGATGGTGGTGAGGAGGCCGATCGGGAGGATCTCCGTGGTGACGATGACGAAGATGCCGAGGGCCACCGACACCACGGCCAGCCAGGAGACGAGCGGTGACCGTGGTGCGTCGGTCGGGGCCGCCGGGGGTGGGGAAGGGAAACGGCTGGGCGCTGCGGTGGCCATCGGGTTCCGTCCTGCGGGGGGGGCGTGGGGTGCGCACACCACTTCAGCAGGGCCCGGGGAGCGTGTCCGGCAGCTTCTCGACGTCAACGTCCGGTGGGGCCGCCCTGGTTGGCGCGTGCGACGCCGGGTCCGAGCCCCTGGGCGAACACGGTCAGCGCGCGGTCGAGCAGGTCGCCGATGTCGTCGGGGTAGTCGCGTTCCGCCCAGTAGCGGGAGGTTTCGAAGAGGGTGCCGACGAGGCCCATCGCGTAGGCGCGGACCTCCAGTTCGGCGGGGTCGCGGCCGGTGCGTTCGGCGATGACGCGGCAGAGCATGCCGCCGGTCACCGACATGCTCTCCAGGCTGCGGGAACGGACCGCCGGGACCTCGACCATCAGGCGCATGCGGAGCTTGGTGACCTCGGGTTCGTGGCGCATGGAATGTTCCATGGTCTGCCGCAGGACGTGGCGGAGTGAGTCGAGCAGGGGTTCCTCGGCGGGGCGGTTGCGGAGGGCCTCCTCCATGACCGGGTCGTGTTCGTCGGTGAGGACGATGTCCTCCTTGGTGGGGAAGTACCGGAACACCGTGCTCGGCGACACCTCGGCCGCCTGGGCGATCTGCTCGACGGTCGTCGCCTCGTAGCCCTGCTCGGTGATGAGCCGGTACGTGGCCTCGCGGATCGCGACGCGGGTCTTGAGCTTCTTGCGTTCCCGCAGGCCGAGCTGCGACGGGTCCACGGGAGACGGTGGAGGTGCGGTGGCGGGCATGGCCTCATTGTCGGCCATCGGCGGGGTGCGTGCCGTCCCCGCCCGACGGCAGCAGGGTGAGGGCCGCGAGTGCGGTGAGCAGGGCGGCGGCTGCGCACACCACGAGGACGAGCCGCATGCCGTCCAGGTACGCGGCGTCCGCGGCCCGGGCCAGTTCCGGTGCGCCGAGCCGCTCGGCCAACAGGTGCGCGGCGACGACGGATTCGCGTGCCGTGTCGGCGGCCCCGGGCGGGAGTGCGGCGGTGGCGTCGCCGGTGACGCGGGCGCCGTAGGTGCTGGACAGCAGGGAGCCCAGTAGGGCGATGCCGAGGGCGCTGCCCACCTGCCGCACGGTCATCAGCAGGCCGGAGCCGGTGCCCGCGCGCTCGGCGGGCAGCGTGCCGAGTGCCGTTTCCATCGCGGCGACCACCGCGAATCCGAAGCCGAGTCCTGTGGTGCCCAGCCAGAGGGCGACGTACCCGTAGCCCGAGTCGGGTGCGGTGCGGCTGCCGAGGAGCGCGGCGCAGGTCAGCACCACCAGCCCCCCGCCGATCACGGCACGTGCTCCGTACCGTGCGGCGAGCGGTGCGCAAGCCTTCGCGGCGATCAGCATGCCTCCCATCAGCGGCAGCATCCGTAGCCCGGTGCCGAAGGCGTCGTTGCCGAGCACGGTCTGGAGGTACGGGGGCAGGACGAACATCAGGCCCGCGAGGACGAACATGACCAGGGTGGCGGCGAGGGTGTTGAGGAGGAAGGGGCGGCGGGTGAGGAGGTCCAGGTCGAGCAGGGGGCGGGGGGCGCCGCGTTCGCGGACGACCAGTGCGGCGACGAGGGCGGTGCCGGTGAGGAGGGGGCCGAGGGTCAGGGGGTCGGTCCAGCCGCGGTGCGGGGCTTCGATGATCGCGTAGATGAGGGTGCCGAGCCCGGCGACGGTCAGTGCGGTGGAGGTGAGGTCGAGGCGCGGGGCGGCCCGGTCGCGGCTCTCGGGGAGCAGGAGGGCGCAGGCGGTGATGCCGAGGGCGGCCATGGGGACGTTGATCAGGAAGACGGAGCCCCACCCGTAGTGGTCGAGGAGCCAGCCGCCGACGATCGGGCCGAGCGGCAGTCCCAGTGCGGAGGCGGAGGTGACCGCGGCGACGGCCTTGCCGCGTTCGTCGGGGCCGAAGAGGGTCGGGAGGACGGACAGGGCGAGCGGGGTGATCAGGGCGCCGCCGATGCCCATGGCGGCGCGGGCGGCGATCACGGTGGGGACGTCGTCGGCGAGGGCGCCGGCGAGCGAGCCGAGGAGGAAGACGGCGAGTCCGGCGATGAGCATGCGGCGGCGTCCGTAGCGGTCGCCGAGGAGTCCGGCGGGCAGCATCAGCGCGGCGAAGACGATGACGTAGGCGTCGGCCATCCACTGTTGTTCGCCGGTGGAGGCGCCGAGCTGGCCGGCCATGGTCGGCAGCGCCACGTTGAGGATCGTGAGGTCGAAGCCGAGGGCGAGGAAGCTGGCGACCAGGGCTCCCAGGGCCCACCAGCGGCGGGGGTGCGGCGGGGTGTCGATCGTCGGGTGCAGGGTGACCATGAAGTGAGAGTAGCTGTCATTTGGGAGTCGCTGTCAATATGGTTCAGGGGTTCGGGTGGGGAACGCGCCAGGGGGGGGGCGGGGTCCGGGCATGAAAAAGGTGGCCGCGGCGGGGAGCCGCGGCCACCTGGGCCTGGGGGAGGAGGGGCTATCCGTGCTGGTAGGCCACGAGGGAGATGCCGACGTAGTGGACGACGAACGCGGCCAGGGTGAGGGAGTGGAACACCTCGTGGAAGCCGAACCAGCGCGGGGACGGGTTCGGGCGCTTGATGCCGTAGATCACGCCGCCCGCGCTGTAGAGGAGCCCGCCGACGATCACCAGCACCAGGACCGCGATGCCGCCCGTGCGCAGGAAGTCGGGGAGGAAGAAGACCGCCGCCCAGCCCATCGCGATGTAACAGGGGGTGTACAGCCAGCGCGGGGCGCCCACCCAGAACACGCGGAAGACGATCCCGGCCGCCGCGGCGGCCCACACGCCCCACATCAGCCACTGGCCCTTGGCGTCGGGCAGCAGGAGCAGGGTGAGCGGGGTGTACGTGCCGGCGATGATCAGGAAGATGTTGGCGTGGTCGAGGCGGCGCAGCAGTCCGCCCGCGCGGGGGCCCCAGTTGCCCCGGTGGTACAGCGCGCTCACGCCGAAGAGCAGGCAGGCGGTGAGGACGTAGATCCCGCAGGCGATGCGGCCCCGGGTGGAGTCGGCGAGTGCCGTCAGGAACAGTCCGGAGACCAGGACCGCCGGGAACATGCCCGCGTGCAGCCAGCCGCGCAGCTTCGGTTTGAGTTCCGGGGTTCCCGTGGTCGCGGCGGTTGCGCCGGAATCCGGTGTCAGCGTCTGCGTCATGGGCTGCGGGTCCGTCTGGTGGGGGACTGAGAGGGCTGGGCGCGCGCCGCCCGGCTCCATGGCTCGGTCGTCCTTCGGACCTGGTGAATCCGGGGGTGCGGGCACAGGCGCAGTCATGTTCGGCATGGTACCTACGCCTCCGTAGGTCCATCATCTCCCCCCGTCCGGCCGCCCTCCAGTCCCCGCCGGAGCCCTGGGGCGCGCCCCTGTGGTGCGCCCCTGGTGTGCGCCCGGCGTACGGGGTCGGGGGCGCCTCGTGTGCGGTGCGGGTGCGCAGGGTCCCCGTGCGCCCCGTGGTCCGCGCCGGTGGCGCACCGTGGCGAGGCTCACGCCGCTCACTTGTGAAGCCCTCTGGACATATGCGCAACAACGTCGGAGGATCAAATGAGTGCGGTCGGCACCGGATGAGCGCCAAGGCGTGAGCCCTCACTCACGTCGTGAAGCATCCGGGTCGCAGCCCCCAAGGGGCGGAAGACAACGAACCCTCATTTAGGAGCAATCGTGGCGCGCGACATCGCGGCTCCCGGCACCACCGGCGACACCCTCCTCACCCCGCCCACCACCCACCAGGGCCTCCTCAGTTGGGTGAGCGAGATCGTCGAGCTGACCCAGCCGGACGACGTGGTCTGGTGCGACGGATCGGAAGCCGAGTACGAGCGCCTGTCCGAGGAGCTCGTCGCCAAGGGCACGTTCCGCAAACTCGACCCGGTCAAGCGCCCGAACTCCTACTACGCCGCCTCCGACCCGACCGACGTCGCCCGCGTCGAGGACCGCACCTTCATCTGCTCCGAGAAGGAGGAGGACGCGGGCCCGACGAACCACTGGCGCGCCCCCGCCGAGATGCGCGAGGTGTTCCGGGGCGTCGACGGCAAGGGCGGCGTCTTCCGCGGCTCGATGCGCGGCCGGACCATGTACGTCGTCCCGTTCTGCATGGGCCCGCTGGGCTCGCCGCTCTCCGCGATCGGCGTGGAGATCACGGACTCCGCGTACGTCGCCGTCGCGATGCGCACCATGACCCGCATGGGACAGCCCGTCCTGGACGAGCTGGGCTCCGACGGCTTCTTCGTGAAGGCCGTCCACACCCTGGGAGCCCCGCTGGCCGAGGGCGAGGCGGACGTCCCGTGGCCGTGCAACAGCACCAAGTACATCTCGCACTTCCCGGAGAGCCGCGAGATCTGGTCGTACGGTTCCGGCTACGGCGGCAACGCCCTGCTCGGCAAGAAGTGCTACGCGCTGCGCATCGCCTCGGTGATGGCCCGCGACGAGGGCTGGCTCGCCGAGCACATGCTGATCCTCAAGCTGACCCCGCCGAGCGGCGAGGCGAAGTACGTGGCCGCCGCGTTCCCCTCGGCGTGCGGCAAGACGAACCTCGCCATGCTGGAGCCCACCATCAAGGGCTGGACCGTCGAGACCATCGGCGACGACATCGCCTGGATGCGCTTCGGCGCCGACGGCCAGCTCTACGCGATCAACCCGGAGGCCGGGTTCTTCGGCGTGGCCCCGGGCACCGGCGAGCACACCAACGCCAATGCGATGAAGACGCTGTGGGGCAACTCCGTCTTCACCAACGTCGCCCTGACCGACGACAACGACGTCTGGTGGGAGGGCATGACCGAGGACACCCCGGCCCACCTCACCGACTGGAAGGGCAACGACTGGACCCCCGAGTCCGGCGTGCCCGCCGCGCACCCCAACGCCCGGTTCACGGTGCCCGCCGCCCAGTGCCCCACCATCGCGCCCGAGTGGGAGGACCCCAAGGGCGTGCCGATCTCGGCGATCCTCTTCGGTGGCCGCCGCGCCACCGCCGTGCCGCTGGTGACCGAGTCCCTGGGCTGGAACCACGGCGTGTTCCTCGGTGCGAACGTGGCCTCCGAGAAGACCGCCGCCGCCGAGGGCAAGGTGGGCGAGCTGCGCCGCGACCCGTTCGCGATGCTGCCGTTCTGCGGCTACAACATGGGCGACTACATGGCCCACTGGGTCGACGTGGCCAAGGACAAGGACCCGGCGAAGCTGCCGCGGATCTACTACGTCAACTGGTTCCGCAAGGACGACGCGGGCCGGTTCGTGTGGCCCGGCTTCGGTGAGAACAGCCGGGTCCTGAAGTGGATCGTCGAGCGACTGGACGGCACCGCCGAGGGAGTCGAGACCCCGATCGGCGTGCTGCCCGCGAAGGGCGCCCTGGACACCGAGGGCCTGGACCTCTCGGAGGCCGACCTCGACTTCCTGCTCACCGTCGACAAGGAGGTGTGGCGCGAGGAGGCGGCCCTGGTCCCCGAGCACCTCAACACCTTCGGTTCCCACACGCCCAAGGAGCTGTGGGACGAGTACCGCGCACTGGTGCAGCGCCTCGGCTGAGCCGCACGGCCCCGGACCACGATCCGCCGGTCCTTCCCCTAGCCGGCGGACGGCCGCTCCGTACGGGGCCGGGGACCGCGCCCGCCCACCCGGTGGACGCGGGCCCCGGCCCCGCGCGGAGCAAGGGGTGAGCCCCCGGAGGACAACGGCCTCCGGGGGCTCATCGCTGTGCGCACGTCGCCGCGTCGGGGGCGGGTTCAGCGGGCCGCGGCCACCTTCCGCCGCCGCTCGCCGCGCCCCGCCCGGTGCCCGGCGGGGGCCGCTTCGGCGTCCGTCGCGACCTCCGCGGGGCGCTCCGCCGGAGCTTCCGCGGGGGGCTCCGCGCCGTCGACGGCCGCCGCGTGCGCGTCCATGCGCTCGGCGGCGAGGATCGCGGCGGCGGTGTCCGCGCGGGAGGCCGCCACCACCAGGGCGCGGCCGGCCAGGGCGTGGGCGCGCCGGTGGAGTGCGACGGAGCGGGCGCGGCCCGGTCCGGTGACGGTGGTGACCGACGTCGACCGTACGGGCGCGGCTCCGTCGCGCAGCCGGGCGATGCGTCCGGCGATGCGTTCCGCGGCCCGGTCGAGGTCGGGGCCCGGGGTCAGGGCCCGCAGTTCGTCCGTGACGGCGAGCAGCGCCGACAGGTGCCCGGCGAGCTGGATGTCCAGCTCCTCCTCGCGGGAGCGGTGCGGATAGTCGGCGGCGCGGGGGGAGTCGGCCATCGTGTGGACCGACTTCGTGCGGATCGGTTCGTACATGGGACGGGCCTCCTGTGCGGTGACGAACCCATCCTAGCTTAGATTCATTCTAAAACTGAGCGAAGTCGCGTAGAGGTTTCGGACGGGAAACGCGGGCGCGGGGGCGCACGGGAGTGCGCCGGACGTACCGGGGGCTCAGCCGACGGGCCCGGTCGAGCGGCTCAGTCGACGGTCCCCGGTTTGCTCCCCCAGACGTACAGCGCGTCATCCACGGCCAGCAGGTCCCACAGCACCGCCGCGTCGTCCAACCGCAGGTTCACACAGCCCGCCGAGCCGCCCCCGTCGAACAGGTCGTCGGGCCGCCCGTGCAACGCCTGCCCCCCGTCGAAGAACTGCGCGTACGGCATCGGCGCGTTGTCGTACAGGGTCGAGACGTGGTCCTTGTTCCGCCAGTAGATGACGTGCCAGCCGGTGCGGGTCTCCTCGCCGTCGCGTCCGCTGCGCACCGGTACCGGAGCGAAGAGCACCTTCCCGCCCCGCTGCACCCACAGCAGCTGCCGGTCCAGGTCGATGCACGTCACCAGGTACGTGCGGTCCGGGCACAGCCCCGCCGCGTTCGGGTCGGCGCGCGCCCGGACGGCGATCATCACCCGGTACGTGAGCAGGTTCGCGTACCCGTCGGCGGGGACGATCCGCTCGGCCTCCTGGAAGCCGCGGATCGCCACGCAGTCCTCGGTCGACTGCACCCCGTCCACCGGCCGCTCCAGGTGCTCCTCCAACTGCCGCTGGTAGGGACCGGTGGAGGCGGTGCACTCCACCGCGGACCGGGCGGCGCTGGTGGCGCCCGCGGCGCTCGCGGGGGGCGCGGCCAGTGCCGGGCCCGCGCCGGCCAGCAGCAGCCAACAGCCCGCCCGGACCAGCGCCCGGGCGCGGCCCCCGAGGCGGCCGGCGGGCGGCGCGTCCGTGGCGGGTATGCCGTCGTCAACAGGGCTCATCGGGGCCTCCGTCCGGTCGGGGTCCCACCAGAGCTACCAGTCAGCGCCGGGGCGCGCCCCGGGGAGTGGGCCGAAACGGTGAGGCCGGGGACCGCGGTGGCGGTCCCCGGCCTCAGCCGGTCAGCGCGGGAACGGTGTTCCTCGCAGGAGTGCTACTTGCCCTTGCCGGGCTCCCCGCGCTTGTTGGCGACGTTGACCGTCACGGTCTCACCGGCGTTCTCATCGGTGATCTCGATCGGGCCGCGCACCGGGTTGTGCGGGAGGACGTAGCCCTCGGGCACCGCCGTCTCGCGCACGTAGTACGTCCCGAGGTCCAGCTCGTCGAAGACGCACAGGCCGGCGCTGTCCGTGGAGCAGCCGGGACCCTCACGGGTGTCGGCGGGGGTGGAGCCGGAGGCGCTGGTCTGGAGACCGGGAACGCCGTTGGTCTCCTCCCACAGTTCGAAGACGGCCCCGGCGAGCGGGCGACCGTTCTTCGCGTCGGTCTTGACGACCTTGATGGTGCTCTCCTCGGTCGGCGTCTTCGTGTTGTCGGCGTCGACGCTGACGCCCTCCTCGGCGTTGGCCTCGGTGAGGACCAGCGGGCCGAAGACGGGGTTGGCGGGGAGTTCGTACCCGTCGGGTGCCTGGGTCTCGCGCCAGTAGTAGGTGCCGGGCTCGACGGTGCGGGTGCACTCGCCGTTGGCGGGCGTGGTGCAGGTGCCGCCGATCTGGGTGTCGGGGTCGGCGCCGGCCGTCTGGAGACCGGGGATGCCGTTGGTCTCCTCCCACAGCTGGAACACGGCTCCGGCCAGGGCGGCGTCGGTGTCCGCGTCCCGCTTGACGACGGTCACCTCACCGGTGACCGGCTCCGTCTCGGCGTTGTCCGCCTCGACGCTGACGCCCTGCTCCGCGTTCTCCTCGGTCAGCTGGAGCGGGCCGAAGACGGGGTTGGCGGGGAGTTCGTAGCCGGGGGGCGCCTGGATCTCGCGCCAGTAGTAGGTGCCCGTCTCGACGGTGCGGCTGCACTCGCCGTCGGCGCCGGTGGTGCAGGTCGCACCGAGCTGGGTGTCGGGGTCGCCGCCGGTGGTCTGGAGACCGGGAACGCCGTTGGTCTCCTGCCACAGCTCGAACACGGCGCCGGCCAGGTTGGCACCGGTCTCCGCGTCCTTCTTGATGACGGTCACCTCACCCGTGACGGCCGCCGTCTCGGTGTTGTTGGCCGTGACGGTGACGCCGTTGTCCGCGTTCTGCTCGGTGATCACGAGCGGACCGAAGACGGGGTTGGCGGGCAGGTCGTAGCCGGGCGGTGCCTGGGTCTCGCGCCAGTAGTACGTGCCGACCTCGACGGTGCGGGTGCACTCGCCGTTGGCCGGTGTGGTGCAGCTGGCGCCGACCTGGGTGTCGGGGTCGGCTCCGGTGGTCTGGAGACCGGGGATGCCGTTGGTCTCCTCCCACAGCTGGAACACGGCGCCGGCCAGGTTGGCGCCGGTGTCCGCGTCCTTCTTGACGACCGTGACGTCACCGGTGACCGGCTCCGTCTCGGTGTTGTTGGCCGTGACGGTGACGCCCTGCTCGACGTTGTCCTCGGTCAGGTGGAGCGGACCGAAGACGGGGTTGGCGGGCAGGTCGTAGCCGGGGGGCGCCTGGGTCTCGCGCCAGTAGTAGGTGCCCTGCTCGACCGTGCGGGTGCACTGGCCGTTGGCGCCGGTGGTGCAGTTGGCGCCGATCTGGGTGTCCGGCACGCCGCCGGTGGTCTGGAGACCGGCCTGACCGTTGGTCTCCTCCCACAGTTCGAAGACCGCTCCGGCGAGGTTGGCGCCGGTGCTCGCGTCCTTCTTGACGACCGTGACCGCGCCGGTGTCCGGGGCCGTCGCCGCGTTGTCCGCGTCGACGCTGACGCCCTGCTCCGCGTTCTCCTCGGTGAGGGTCAGCGGACCGAAGACCGGGTCGGCCGGCAGGTCGTACCCGTTGGGCGCCTGGGTCTCGCGCCAGTAGTAGGTGCCGACCTCGACGGTGCGGGTGCAGGTGCCGTTCGCCGGCGTGGTGCAGGAACCGCCGATCTGGGTGTCGGGGGTGGCGCCGGTGGTCTGGAGACCGGGGATGCCGTTGGTCTCCTCCCACAGCTGGAACACCGCACCCGCCAGGGGGTCGCCGGTCTCCGCGTCCTGCTTGACCACCGAGACCGCGCCGGTGACGGGAGCCGTCTCGCTGTTGTTCGCGGTGACGGTCACCCCGGTCTCGGCGTTCTCCGCCGTCAGGGTCAGCGGCCCGAACACCGGGTTGGACGGCAGTTCGTACCCGGGCGGGGCCTGGGTCTCGTACCAGTAGTAGGTGCCCTCCTCGACGGTGCGGGTGCACTCGCCGTCGGCGCCGGTGGTGCAGTCGGCACCGACCTGCGTGTCCGGCACGCCGCCGGTGGTCTGGAGGCCGGGGGCGCCGTTGGTCTCCTGCCACAGCTGGAACACGGCTCCGGCGAGGTTGGCGCCGGTGCTCGCGTTCTTCTTGACGACCGTGACGTCACCGGTGACCGGCGGCTCCGTCACGTTGTTGTCGGCGTCGACCGTCACCCCGGTGCCGGCGTTCTGCGCCGTCAGCACCAGCGGACCGAAGACCGGGTTGCCCGGCAGTTCGTAGCCGGGAGGCGCCTGGGTCTCGCGCCAGTAGTAGGTGCCGACCTCGACGGTGCGGGTGCACTCGCCGTCGGCGCCCGTGGTGCAGTCGGCACCGACCTGGGTGTCC
>NZ_JBHXEN010000010.1:0-166930 GCF_042724695.1 Streptomyces sp. NPDC127068
CCGCGGCACCGAGCACGGCTCCGGCCTGGGCACCCAACGCTGGGTCGTGGAGCGTGCGTTCGCTCACCTGCACTGGTTGCGTCGCCTGCGGATCCGCTGGGAGATACGCGACGACATCCACGAAGCCTTCCTCACCCTCGGATGCGCACTCATCTGCTGGCGACGCCTGAAGTCATTCCGATAGGAGTTCTAAGTCCATGGCCCCAACGTCGTGCTTTAGCAGGCAGATTCAAAAGACTGCCCCACTCGCCATCAGCTTACGGAGCCAAGATCACTCGATTCAAAGCAGCTCCAGCCCAAAGCCGCTCCACCGATCTCTACACCGCCACTCTAGTCGGAGTCGTAATCGGGGGGTAGCTGAGAGGACATAGCCGTAATGGCAGTGAGGAAGAAATTCTCACCCAGTGCCTGCAGCCGCGCGACGGCTTCCTCCGTCGAGATTTCATACTCCAGCCTGAACCTTTTCTCCAGCTCCGCACCTGCAGCCTTGATCTTCTTGATAGCTTCTTCTGCCGCTGCGTCCTGTTCCACCTGCCGGCGATTGATGAGGAACTGAGTAACGAGAGCAGTAACGAAGAGGGGCGCAACGATATTGGTTGCGATCTTAACAGCGACCGCTACGGGAGAAACTGGGGAGAGAGCAGAACCTGCCCCATGAAAGAGCGAATAGTACGCAACTTGAAGGAATGACGGGGTCTCCGAGTAGGCGAAGGCCGCAGGATCCATCTCGAGAAGCGCCCAGTTGATCACCGAGAAAACGACGATGCCCTGCACGTAAAGACTGGCGTATGCGACAGCACTCAACACCAGGGCTGCCGCACTAGTGCGATACTTCTCGAGCTGATAAGCCCAATAGTAAGTCGCTCGACCACACAGCACCGCCATACCGAGGTTCGACTGAAAGGTAGCGAGCTGCACCGCACTAAACTTCTCTAGATTTGAATCTTTCAACTCGGGACTGACCGAGGTGATTTGAGCAATAAATGACGCGCCCGAAATTTTGTCAATCAGGGTCTGTTGCGACTTCAGGAAATGAGAGGGTTTAATTGAGAACCAAATAGTTCGGGCCATCAAGAGGATAAAATACAGCCCCAGGTAGCCCACACAGAGCGCCAGAACTACTCGATTACTAGATGCAGTAACCCCCACAAGGGAGAGAAGGGCACAGAACCTGGTAGTGGCGTTCCACTTCAGATGCCTAATTGCCATTGCAGCCACATTAAGGAACGTGAAAACGGCAATCCAACTCTTGGCCCTGTAGAACCATTTGGGAATCTTCCAGAATGAAACCACCAAGGGAAAGAAGGCCACATAAAGATACTTCATTCGCCGCCCTTTAGAGAAAAGGACGAGCAAGACGAACATTCCTCCAGTAAAAAGGAATCGATAATCGAGCACACCCGCAACACCCGGAAAGAAATCCTCAATCAAGTACGTGTCGATATCGAAGATGAAAAGCTTAACGATCACATAGATCCAGACAGCAGACCCAATGAAGTCGAGAAGGCGAAACTTCCATTTAGCCCACGGCTTGAACTTTTCTTCAGCGGCAGGCTCTGCAACCCCTCCAGCCGCCCCTTGGCCAGAGGGGCTCTTAACCGAAAGGTCAATCTTGGACCACAAGCTGTCCACGCTCATCGGTGCCTCCGCTAACTGACGTACCGTCGCACGAGGTGTGGGGGGCGAACGTGGCTTGTTCGCGCCTGCGCATTTCTAGGGTAGCCCTCACCACTGACAGTTGAGGCCGCTTCAGAAATGGAGGCCCCGTAGCCCTCCTTCTCACTTCTGCCCCCACCCGGGGAGATCGGGACATTGATAAGACTGAAGAACGACTGAGCGAACGAGCGCCCTCCCTGGCCGTCCTGGGGCCGTAGAAGGGTGCTCAACGATGACCAACGTCAACAGCTCAGCGGCAGGTCAGAGCGTTGATCGATGGGGCAGACGCAGGTCACAGCCACTGGTGATCAGTTGTGGCTGTACAGCACCGAAGTACCGCAACCACAACAGCCAGCCTCATCCGGTGGCGTCGATCCGCGGCCGGAAATGACCGAGATGACCGACAGTGACTGATCTGGCTAGAGTTACGGACCAGAAGCACCGGACGGCCAGTCCACGTCCACCAGCGTGGCTCGCTCTGGTCGACGACATGGCGATGCGGCTGGGGCCGGTGGGGTGCGCTGAGACCCGCGCGTGCGTGATCGGTCGGCCACCCGCTGTCGTGGCTGCCTGTCGTCGGCTGACGATCAGACACTCCCGGTACTGCTTCGCCAAGGAACGTACGAGGCGAAGGTACGTGCCACTCGCGTGCCAGATCCTGCGGGGAACTGCGGGGAACAGCAGGAACCTGCCCCATGGGCGTACCAGACACCAACACCACCCCGCCGCAGGTCAGCACAGCAATCGCCGCCAAAGGACCCGAGCTTCCCAAGCTGAGAGCGCTAGTTCGATTCTCGTCACCCGCTCCGGTATCAACCCGCCGGCTCGCAGCCAGGGGGTTGTTTGTTGTCCTGACCAACTTGGAGGCGACGCTGGGGGCGTCTCCTCCGCTGGAGGGCCGAACCGCTCCCCCGACCGCTACGCGAGGCCGGGGCCCACGTGGTCGGCGGCCCGGGACGCGTTCACCAACGTGGACGCCGTACGGCCCGAGTGCCAAGAGTGGCTCATGGAGCGCAGTCGCACGGGAGTTGGCTGGCGGACGTGGGCGCCGGGGCGGGCTTCGGGGCCGCGGGTCAGGCGCGGAGGTAGGCCAGGACGGCGAGGACGCGGCGGTGGCCCTCGCCGTCGAGGTGGAGTTCGAGCTTCTGGAGGATGTTGCCGACGTGCTTGTTCACGGCCGCTTCGCTGACGAACAGCGCGCGGGCGATCTCGCCGTTGGCGCGGCCCTCCGCCATCAGGCCCAGCACCTCCCGTTCGCGGGGCGTGAGGCGTTGCAGGGGGTCGCGGCGGCGGTTGAGGAGTTGGCGCACCACTTCGGGGTCCACGACCGTGGCGCCGCCGGCGACCTGGGTGACGGCGTCCACGAACTCGCTGACCGCGCTGACCCGGTCCTTGAGCAGGTAGCCGACTCCGCTGTCGCTGCCCAGGTCGAGCAGATGGGCGGCGTAGGACTGCTCGATGTACTGGCTGAGGACCAGGACCGGCAGGGTCGGGGACTCGGCGCGCAGGGCGATGGCGGCGCGCAGGCCGTCGTCGGTGTGGTCCGGTGGCATGCGGACGTCGGTGACGACGATGTCGGGGCGGTGTTCGCGGACCGCGGTGACCAGGGTGTCCGCGTCGCCGACCGCGGCGAGCACCTGGTGGCCGAAGCGGGTGAGCAGCCCGACCAGGCCGTCGCGCATCAGGGGGGAGTCCTCGGCGAGGACGACGGTCAACGGCACGGCAGCTCCACGTGGACCAGGGTAGGGCCGCCCGGCGGGCTGGAGATTCGGAGGCGGCCGTCCGCCGCGGCGACCCGGTCGGCCAGCCCGGTCAGTCCGGTGCCCCCTTCGGGGGTGGCGCCGCCCGTGCCGTCGTCGCTGACGGAGAGGGTGAGCACATCGGTGTGCACTCGGGCGAGCACCTCGACGCCGGTCGCCGCGCTGTGTTTGGTGGCGTTGGTCAGGGCTTCGGCGATCACGAAGTACGCGGTGGTCTCCACGGGCACGGGCATCCGGTGCGGCAGGCGGATGTCGACCGTGACCGGGAGGACCGAACGGGCCGCGAGGTTCTCGGCGGCGGCGGCCAGACCGTGGTCGGTGAGGGCCTTCGGGTGGACGCCACGGCTCAGCTCCCGCAGTTCGTCGACGGCGAGCCCGACCTGTGCCTGGGCCCGGGCGAGTTGTTCGGCCAGCGGGAGGTCGGGGCCGGCGTCGAGGCGGGCCAGGCCGAGCAGCATGTTGAGGGAGACCAGCCGTTGTTGGGCCCCGTCGTGCAGGTCCCGTTCGATGCGGCGGCGCTCCGCGTCGAAGGCGTCGACCAGCCGTGCCCGGGAGGCCCGTACGTCGGTGAGCTGGTGGCCCAGTTCGCTGTCGCGCGGGGTCAGCATCAGCCGGGTCACCGCGGCTCTGGCACCCGCCCAGGCGGTGATCGTGTACGGCGCCGGGGCAAGCAGGCAGACGCCGACGACCGCCAGCGGCCAGGCGTGCGGGTCGCCGAGCGGGGACACCATCACCAGCACCGGGACGACCAGGGCGAAGCCCAGGACGAGGAGGTCCATCCACCACAGCGCGGTCGCCGACACCGCGGTGAAGCCGAGTTCGCGCCAGGTCGCCGTCTCCCCCAGCCGCGTGCGCAGCCAGCCGACCGCTCCGGGTGGCTCGGGGGGACGGTGCGGGTCGGGCACGGGGTCCAGGTCCACCAGGCGCAGCCGCCACCGTTCGAAACGGCTGACGGCGACGCCGGAAAGGGCCACGCCGAGCAGGATCAGCGGTCCGACCACCAGGACCAGGGAGACGAGTCCGGCGACCAGTGCGAGGGCGAGGGCGGTGCTGGTGAGGGCGCCGAAGGCGGCGCCGGTCAGGAGGTAGGCGAAGGACCGCCAGGGCCAGCTGGAGCGGAGGACCCGTAGCGGGTTCTGGCCGAGGGCCTGCCAGGCGGTTCTGTGGTGCATGCTGCGACCGTAGGGGAGGCGGGAACGGGTGTCGGTAGTGCGGGCACTACCTGGGGACTGGTGTGCGTGCCCGTGTGCGGACGGGGGGCTCAGCGGTGCACTGGACACCATGAAGCCGTTCGCCTTCCGCTCCCCCGTCCGCCGCCCGCCCGGTGCCCTTCCGGCCGCGTTCCGGATCTCCGTGGTCGCCGTGGTCGCCATGGCCACCGCGGTCACCGTGACCGTCGCGCCCGGCACCTCGGTGGCCGGTTCCACCGCCTCCCTGGACCCGGCCTCGATCGACCGGTTCGTCCGCGACTACGTGGCACAGACCCGTCTTCCGGGTGCGGTCGTCGCCGTGACGAGGGGCGACCGGGTCGTGCACACCGCGGGGTACGGGCACACCGCGTCCGGGCGGCCCATGACCGAACGGACCCGGGTCCCCGTGGCCTCCCTATCGAAGGCCATGACCGCGCTGGCCGTCATGCAGTTGGTCGAGGCGGGCGAGGTCGCACTCGACCGTCCCGTACGCCACTACCTGCCCGAGTTCACCCTGGCCGACCGGCGCGCCGGGGAGATCACCGTCCGGCAGCTGCTGACCCAGACCTCCGGCATGGCCGACTCCGCCCATCCGGATCTGACCCTCGCCCAACCCCGCACGTTGGAACAGGCGGTCGCCGCGATGCGCGGGGCGCCCCTCGCCACCGATCCCGGCAGTCGGCACCGGTACCACAACCCCAACTTCTTCGTTGCCGCACGGCTGGTCGAGGTGGTGAGCGGGCGGCCCTTCGCCGAGCAGTTGTCCACCGAGGTGTTCGAGCCGCTGGGGATGGAACGCACCGCGTCCGTCGGCAACACCACCGAGATGCCCGACCGGGCCCGCGGTTACGTCCGCGCCTACGGCACCACGGTCTCCCGTCCCCAGCCGCGTTGGTTCGCGACCGGCAGCCACGGCGTGGTCACCACCGCCGAGGACTTCGCGCAGTGGTTGATCGCGCAGAACAACGAAGGGGTGTCCGCCGACGGTCGGCGCATCGCCACGGCGCGCACCGTCGCGCTCACGCACACTCCGCCCGCGGCGACGAAGGACACCGACTACGCGATGGGTTGGTGGGTGAACCGGGAGGGGGACGGGCCGCCGGCGATCCAGCACACGGGTCAGCTGCTGACCCACAACTCGATGGCGACCCTGCTGCCCGAGCAGCGGATCGGGATCGCGGTCGTCACCAACACCGGGATGATCGCCGGAGACGACGCCCCGCAGATCGTGGAGGGATTGGTCGACCTCGCCCGGGGCGAGGAGCCGGAGGTGTCCGCGCCCTTCTCCATGACGGCCGACTGGGTCCTGGCGGCGTTCACCCTGCTGGCGGCGGGCCTCGGGGTCCGCGGCGTGGTGCGGGCCGGGCACTGGGCGCGGCGCGCCGTCCGGCGGCGGTGGTGGGTGGTGGCGCTGCGGCTGCTGCCGCAGGCCCTGCCGATCCTGTTGCTCGCGCAACTCGCCGCGCTGATGGGCCTGTTGATGAACCGCTCCGGGACCCTGACCCAGGTGGCCTACGCCTGGCCCGCCCTCGTCGTGTGGGCGGCCGTCGGCGCCCTCGCCTCCGGTGCGGTGCTCGTGGCGCGGGCCGTCGCCTTCGTCCGCCATCGCCGTCACGTCCGGCGCGGGGCCCCCGACACGGCGGGCACGTCGGTGGAGGTGTCGGGCCCCGCTCAGGGGGCCGTGAACACGGCGACGTCGTAGCGTTCGGTGACGGGGACGGGGCGGGTCGGCGGCTCGCTGCGGGCGTCGGCGGCCAGGCACCGCAGGCCGTGGTCGAACTCCCTGGCGGTGAGCCGGGTGAACTTCGACTGGGGGCGGGCGGTCATCCGGGCGTGGTAGGCGCCCAGGCTCGCGGTGACGGGCTGCGCGAAGGCGGTGACGGTGTGGACCGTGAAACCCGCTCCGGTGAAGTCCCGCACCACCTGGTCCCGGGACGGGAACCGTCGTTCGTCCAGTTCGCGCAGGCGCGGCCAGTAGTCGTAGACCAGCGCGTCCAGTGCGTCCCGGAACGTCGTGCGGACGACGGCGACGCCGCCGGGGCGCAGGACCCGGGCCAGTTCTCGTGCCGCCCGGGGGCGGTCGGGCAGGTGGTGGACCACCCGGGACAGGAGGGCGAGGTCGAACAGGCCGTCGCGGGTGGGGAGGGCTTCCGCGGTGCCGGTCACGTAGTGGACCGCGGGGTGCGGGTTGCGGCGCCGGGCCTGAGTGAGCATGGGCGTGGAGGGCTCCACCCCGACCACGGTCGACGCGTCCAGCCAACGGGCCATCGCCGAGCAGAACATGCCGGTGCCCGAGCCGACCTCGACGATCGCGGGAGCCGTACGGCTCGCGAAGGAGCCGATCAGCCGCGTCCAGGCGGACAGCGCGTCGTCGGGCATCTCGTTGCCGCTCTCGTAGACCCCGGCCAACCGTTCGTCGTCGTGGACCCTGTTCATGCCCGCCATGCTTCCGGTCGCGGTGTCCCGGGGCCAGACCGCCTCCCTCCGTACGGTGGGGGGCATGGTGGGACGGGCGGGGCTGGACGATGTGGTGGACCTGTTGCGTGGGGTGCGGGGGCTGGTGCCCGTTACCGGGGCGGGTGTGGCGGGTGGGTTCGCGGCTCGGGGGTGGGAGCCCGGTGGGCGGTTGCGGGACGGGTTCGAGTCGTCGTGGGACAAGGGCGGGGTACGGGGATGGGTGCACCCCTACGACGGGGGCGTACGGGTCGAGTTGACCGTGTGGCTGCGGGACGTGGACGAGGACACCGGGTACTTCGGGGACCTGGAGGCGGTCTACCGGGACGGTGAGGCGGTGCTGGCGGGCGTGGTCGCCGGGCTCGTCGCGTCGCCGCTCGCCGTCGACCTCGTGGCGGCGGGCGGAAGGGACCGGGACGCCGACGACTTCGTCGCGTGCAGACGGTGGGCCCTGGGGGAACGGGCGTTGCTCGCCGGGGTCGTCCAGGAGGACACGGACCTCCCGGTGAGGGTCGTCGTGGTGTGGGAGGAGGAACGGTGAGCGGTGGGCCGTCCACGTCCCGAAGTCGTTTTCCGGTGAAGTACCCCACAGCCGCGGCCCGTTGGTGAACAATCACTCCGTATGGCCATCGACTACCGCAAGCGTCCCAGGATCGACTACCGGAAGGCGGCCGCGGCACCCGTCGCCCCGGCGATCAGTCTGGAGAAGGTGTCGGCCCGGGCGCCGGGACTGGTCAGCCTCTACAAGACGGCCGCCGCCTCGCTCGCCGAGCACCGTGTCGAGGGGCAGCGGGCCGCCGTCTACCTGGTCCTGGACCGGTCCGGGAGCATGCGCCCCTACTACCGCGACGGTTCCGTCCAGCACCTGGCCGAGCAGGCCCTCGCACTGGCGGCGCACTTCGACGACGACGGGGTGGTGCCGGTCGTCTTCTTCTCCACGGACGTCGACGGGACCGCCGAGATCAGCCTGGACGCCTACCGGGACCGGATCAACCCCCTGCACGAGTCGCTGGGGCACATGGGGCGCACCAACTACCACGTCGCCATGCAGGCGGTCATCGACCACTACCAGGCGTGCGGCTCCCGCGATCCGGCGTTCGTGGTCTTCCAGACCGACGGTTCCCCGACGTCCAAGGCCGCCGCCGAGCACGTCCTGTGCACGGCGGCGAGGTTGCCGATCTTCTGGCAGTTCGTCGGCTTCGGGGAGGACGAGTTCCGGTTCCTGCGCAGGTTGGACGAGTTGCCCGTGCCCGCCCGCCGGGTGGTGGACAACGCCGGGTTCTTCGCCGCCGGTCGGTCGCCCCGGACCGTCTCCGACAAGGAGCTGTACGACCGGCTGCTGACGGAGTTCCCCGCGTGGTTGTCGGCCGCGCGGGACGCCGACGTCGTCGGAGGGTGAAGGGCCGGGCAGCGGGGTCCGCGGCTCAGTTCGGGGTGCGGTCGCGGTCCGGGGAGTAGAGGTAGCTGTCGGGGAAGGCGGACGCGCCCAGCGTGCGGCCGACGATGATCACCGCGGTACGCAGTACGCCCGCCGCGCGGACCTGTTCGGCGATGCCGGCGAGCGGCCCGCGCAGCACGACCTCCTCCGGGCGGCTGGCGTACGCGACCACCGCGGCCGGGCAGTCAGCGCCGTAGTGCGGCAGCAGCTCCGCGACCACCCGGTCCGCGTACCGGGCCGCGAGGTGCAGCACGAGCAGCGCGCCGCTGCGGCCGAGCGTCGCCAGGTCCTCGCCGGGCGGCATCGGGGTGGCCCGCTGGGCGATGCGGGTGAGGACGACGGTCTGCCCCACGGTGGGCACCGTCAGCTCCCGCCCCAGCGCTGCCGCCGCCGCGGCGAAGGCCGGCACGCCCGGCACCATCGCGTACGGCACGCCGGCCGCGTCGAGCCGGCGCATCTGCTCGGCGACCGCGCTGAACACGGAGGGGTCACCGGAGTGCAGTCGGGCCACGTCGTGGCCCTCGCCGTGGGCGCGCACCAGTTCCTCGGTGATCCGGTCGAGGTCGAGGTTCGCGGTGTCGATCAGCCGGGCGTCCGGCGGGCACTCGGCGAGCAGTTCCCGGGGGACGAGGCTGCCCGCGTACAGGCAGACCCGGCAGGAGCCCAGCAGTCGGGCGCCCCGGAGGGTGATCAGGTCGGGGGCCCCGGGGCCCGCGCCGATGAAGTACACGGTCATGCGCCGTCTCCCTGGTGCCGGACGGATTCCGGCGTCGCCGCGTCGAGTTCCTTGCGTGCCGCCCACTGGGTGACCGGCATGGCCTGACGCCAGCCGGTGAACCGGCCCACCGGCACGGCGTGCGCCACGGCCAGCCGGACGAGTTCGCCGCCGTGCCGGTGGCGGGCCTCGGCGAGCAGCGCCTCGGACTCCAGGGTCACCGTGTTCGCGACGAGCCGCCCGCCGGTCCGTAGCGCCGCCCAGCAGCGGTCGAGCAGTCCGGGTGCGGTGAGGCCGCCGCCGATGAACACCGCGTCGGGGGCCGGTAGTCCGTCGAGCGCGTCGGGGGCCGCCCCGGTGACGACCCGCAGTCCGGGTACGCCGAGCGTGCGGGCGTTGCGGGCGATGCGTTCGGCCCGCTCCGGGTCGCGTTCCACGCTCACGGCCCGGCAGGACGGGTGGGCCCGTAGCCACTCCACGGCGACGGAACCCGAGCCGCCGCCGACGTCCCACAGCAGTTCGCCGGGTTCGGGGGCCAGCACGGCGAGCGTCGCGGCCCGCACGTGTCGTTTGGTGAGCTGGCCGTCGTTCTCGTAGGCGGCGTCCGGCAGGCCGGGCACGATGCCGAGCGCCACGGCGTCCGGAGCGCGTACGCACTCCACGGCGACGAGGTTCAGGGCGGCGCCGGGCGGGCGGGTCCACGCGTCGGCGCGCTGCGCTTGGGTGAGGTGTTCGTCGGGGGCGCCGAGTCGTTCCAGGACACGGACGGGGCTGGGGCCGAAGCCGCGGTCCCGCAGCAGTGCGGCCACCGCGGCGGGGCCGTCGGCGTCGGCGCTGAGCACCAGGACCCGGCGGCCCGGGTGCAGCAGCGCCGCGAGGCGGTCCACGGGACGGCCGACGGCCGTGACCACGTCGGTGTCCTCGACGGGCCAGCCGAGGCGGGCGCAGGCGAGGGAGACGGAGGACGGGTGCGGGTGGACGTCCAGCGCGGTCGGGCCGACGACCTCCGCGAGGGCGCGGCCGATGCCGTGGAACATGGGGTCGCCGCTGGCCAGCACCGCGAGGCGGCGGTGCGCGTGGGCGGCGAGGAGGGCGGGGACCGCGGGGCGCAGGGGGGACGGCCAGGGGACGCGGTCCGCGGTGCACTCCGTGGGCAGCAGGGCGAGTTGGCGGGGGGCGCCGAGGATCACCTGTGCGGTGCGGAGGGCTTCGCGGGACGCGTCGGGTAGGCCCGGCCAGCCGTCCGCGCCGATGCCGATGAGGGCCACGGGGTGGGGGTGGGGGGCTTCGGTCGTCACCGACGCACTTTATCCGGGGGGTCCGGGGGGTTCCTGGTGGGGGCGGTTCCTGGGCGGCGTGTGTCCGCGGGTGCGTTGTGGTTGCTCGCGCAGTTCCCCGCGCCCCTGAAGGGGCCCGCCCCCCGGGGGGCGGGCGCCCCCGGGGGTCAGGGGGTGCGGGTGTAGGTGAGGAACACGCCGCTGCTCGGGAGGGCGGTGTGGTCGGTGAGGGTCCAGGTGCGCGGGTCGAACGCGGCCTTGCGGGAGAACAGCGGGATGCCGTCCCCGATGGTCAGCGGTCCCACCTTCAGGATCAGCGCGTCGATCTCGCCGTACAGGGAGCCCGCCAGTTCGCCGCCGCCGAGCAGCCAGATGTCCTTGCCCGGCTCCTGCTTGAGCTTGCGCACGGTCTCCACCGGGTCGTCGGCGACCAGCTCCACCGCCGGGTCCGGGCTCTCGGTCATCGTGCGGGAGAACACCAGGTGGCGCAGGTGGGGGTAGGCGTTGGTGAGCCCGGCGGCGAGCCCGATCTCATAGGTGCGCCGTCCTTCGAGCACCGTGTCGAAGTGGGTGCCCTCGGCGGTGACGGACAGGGCCTGCCGGGCGGGCCCTGGCAGCGTCTCCGGGTACTCGGTGGCGAGGTGCTGGAGGTAGTCCTCGGGGACGGGCCAGAAGCCGTTCGGGCCGGTGGGGTCGGCACCGTCCGGGCCGGCGATGTATCCGTCGAGCGTGGTGGCGACGTAGTAGACGAGTTTGCGCATGGCACGTTTCTAGTCGACGTGTCCGAGCAGGGACACCCCCGAAGGGCCGGTGGGCACCGGTACCGGCGACGCGCCCGCCCCGTCAGGGAGTACGGCCGACGATCAGGCCCGCGCGGTCGATGCAGACGACGTCCACCGCGACGGGCGCCCCCCGCAACACGGCGAGGGCCTCGCTGCGCGCCTGCGCGGCGACCAGGTCTCCGAGCGGCACCCCAGCCTCCTCCGCGAGCCGCAGCGCCGCGAGACCCGTGTTCGCGGTGCTGATCGCCCCGGTCAGCGCCGTGTCCGCGCCGGCGCCCGCCGCCAGCGTGGCCAGGAACCCCTTGTCCACCTGGGACCGCGCCGAGTGCAGGTCGAGGTGGCCGGCCGCCAGCTTGGACAGCTTGGCGAAGCCGCCGCAGACGGTGAGCCGGTCGACGGGGTGGCGGCGCAGGTACTTGAGGACGGCGCCCGCGAAGTCGCCCATGTCGAGCAGGGCGTCCTCCGGCAGCCCGTGCAGTTCGGTGACCGTCCGCTCCGAGGTGGCGCCCGTGCACGCGGCGACATGGGTGCGGCCCGCCGCCCGGGCGACGTCCACCCCGCGGCGGATGGAGTCGATCCACGCCGAGCACGAGTACGGCACGACGATGCCGGTGGTGCCGAGGATGGACAGCCCGCCGAGGATGCCGAGCCGGGGGTTCCAGGTGGAGCGGGCCAACTCCTCGCCGTGGTCGACGGAGACGGTGACCTCGCAGTCGCCGCCGCCCCCGTACCGTGCGGCGACCCGGGCCACGTGTTCGCGCATCATCTGCCGGGGCACCGGGTTCACCGCGGGTTCGCCGACCGGCAGCGGCAGCCCGGGCCGGGTGACCGTACCGACGCCGGGACCCGCCCGGAACACCACCCCGGAACCCGGCGGCAGCACCCGTACCGTGGCGCGGACCAGCGCCCCGTGCGTGACGTCCGGGTCGTCGCCGGCGTCCTTGACGATCCCGGCGGTCGCCGAGCCGTCCGCGGACCGTTCCTCGACGGCGAGCGCGAAGGACGGGGTCTGGCCCCGGGGCAGGGTGATCGTCACCGGGTCGGGGAACTCCCCGGTGAGCAGGGCGGTGTACGCGGCGGTCGTCGCCGCGGTCGCGCAGGCACCGGTCGTCCAGCCGGGCCGCAGACCGGTGTGTTTGAGTTGGGCTCCGCGTCCGCCGGAGGGGCCGGCGGGGTCAGTGGCCATGAGGGGAGTCCGGTTCCGTGCACGTACTGGTCCTGGGAGGGACGGCCGAGGCCCGTCGGCTCGCCGCGCTGCTCGTCGGGAGCGCCCCGGACCTACGGGTGACGTCCTCGCTGGCCGGACGGGTCGCCGCGCCCCGGCTGCCGGCCGGTGAGGTGCGGATCGGCGGCTTCGGCGGGGCGGACGGGCTCGCCGCGTGGCTGGTACGGGAACGGGTGGACGTGCTGGTGGACGCCACGCACCCGTTCGCGGAGCGGATGAGCACGAACGCCGTGGGGGCCGCGGCGGCGACCGGGGTGCCGCTGGTGGTGCTGCGGCGGCCCGGCTGGCAGCCCGTGGACGGCGACGACTGGCACCCGGTCGATTCGCTGGCCGGGGCCGCGGCGCTGCTGCCGACGCTCGGGGCGCGGGTGTTCCTCACCACCGGGCGGATGGGGCTCGCCGCGTTCACGGGCACGGCGGAACTGGACCGGCTGTGGTTCCTGGTCCGTTCCGTGGACCCGCCCCAGCCGCCCGTGCCGCCGCGGATGCACGTCCTGCTGGACCGCGGGCCGTTCGCGCTGGACGACGAGCGCGCGTTGCTCGCCGCGCACCGCGTCGACGTGCTGGTCACCAAGGACAGCGGCGGTCCGGCCACCGCGCCGAAGCTCACCGCCGCCCGCGAGGCCCGGGTGCCCGTGGTGATCGTCCGCCGGCCGCCCGTGCCCGCGGGCGTGCCGATGGTGACGGGTCCCGAGGAGGCCGCCCGGTGGGTGCGCGGGGAGCGTTGAGGTCGGCTCACGCCTCGGGCGCGCCGCTGGGCGCTCCGGCTTCGGCCCCGGCTTCGGGTGAACCGCTGGGCGTCTCGGGGTAGCGGCGGGGCGTCCACACGATCGTCTCGCCGTCGCCGTCGCCGCGCCGCACCGTGCGGGTCTGCGAGGAGCCGACGAGCAGGATCGTGCGCATGTCCACCTCGGCCGGGTCGAGCGTGCCGAGGGTGACGACCCGGACCCGTTCGCCGTCCCCGCCGACGTCCCGCGCGACGACCACCGGAGTGTCCGCGGCGCGGTGCTCCAGCAGCAGGTCACGGGCCTTGCCGACCTGCCAGGTGCGGGAGCGGGAGCCCGGGTTGTAGAGGGCGAGGACCAGGTCGGCGCGGGCCGCGGCGTGCAGCCGCTCCGCGATGACCTCCCACGGCTTGAGCCGGTCGGACAGCGAGATCGTGGCGTAGTCGTGGCCGAGCGGGGCGCCGGCGCGGGCCGCCGCGGCGTTCGCCGCGGTCACCCCCGGCAGGACCCGTACCGGAACGTCCCGGTACGCCTCCTCCGAGGCCACCTCCAGGACGGCGGTCGCCATGGCGAAGATCCCGGGGTCGCCGCCGGAGACGACGGCGACCTTCCGGCCGCGCGCGGCGAGTTGCAGGGCGAACTCGGCGCGCTCCGACTCGACGCGGTTGTCGGAGCCGTGCCGCACCTGGCCGGGGCGGTGCGGCACCCGGTCCACGTAGGTGGTGTAGCCGACGAGGTCGTCCGCGGCGGCGAGGGCGCCCCGCGATTCGGGGGTGAGCCACAGCGGGCCCGCCGGTCCGGTGCCGACCACGACGACCTCGCCGCGTTCGCGGACCGGCCGCGGGGCGTCGATCCGGCTCGGCAGCACGGCGACCGAGAAGTACGGTACGGAGTCCTCGGCAACGTCCGCGAGGTCCGCGGTGCGCTCGCCGTCCATGGTGGCCCGCTCCACGTACCGGGCCTCGGCGAGGCGCCCGGACGCCTCCAGGGCGCGGCGGACCTTGCCGAAGGTGCGGCCCAGCTTCATCACCACGGCCGAGTCGGTCGCGGCGAGGCGGGCCGTCAACTCTTCCTCGGGCAGCGTGCCCGGCAGGATCGTCAGGACCTCCTCCGCCTCCACCAGGGGCGTGCCGAGGCGGGCCGCCGAGGCGCTGACCGAGGTGACGCCGGGCACCACCTCGGTGGGGTAGCGGTGCGCGAGCCGCTTGTGCATGTGCTGGTAGGAGCCGTAGAACAGCGGGTCGCCCTCGGCGAGGACGGCGACGCTGCGGCCCGCGTCCAGGTGCGCGGCGAGCCGGGCGGCGGCCTCCTCGTAGAACTCGTCCATCGCACCGCGGTAGCCGCCGGGATGGTCGGTGGTCTCCGTGGTGAGCGGGTAGACGAGCGGTTCCTCGACGTGGTCCGCGCGCAGGTGGCGGGCCGCGATGGAACGCGCGATGGAACGTCCGTGACGGGCGCTGTGGTACGCGATGACGTCCGCGGCGGCGATGACCTCGACGGCCCGGACGGTCATCAGGGACGGGTCGCCCGGCCCGAGCCCGACCCCGTACAAACGTCCCGTCCGGTCGGTGGGGTCGGTGGCGCTGTTGCTGTTGCTGTTGCTGTGGTCGGCTTCGGTGCCCCGCATGCTCATTCTTCCTCGCTCGCGATGGCGTTCAGCGCGGCGGCGGCCATGGCGCTGCCACCGCGTCGGCCGCGCACCACCAGGTACTCCAGGCCCGACGGGTCGGCGGCCAACGCGTCCTTCGACTCGGCGGCGCCGATGAACCCGACGGGCACGCCGATCACGGCGGCCGGGCGCGGGGCGCCCTCGCGGACCATCTCCAGCAGCCGGAACAGTGCGGTGGGCGCGTTGCCGACCGCGACGACGGCGCCGTCCAGGCGGTCCCGCCACAGTTCGAGTGCGGCGGCGCTGCGGGTGGTGCCCAGCTTGGCTGCGAGTTCCGGCACGGCCGGGTCGGACAGGGTGCACAGCACCTCGTTGTCGGCGGGCAGCCGCTTGCGGGTCACGCCGCTCGCCACCATGTTCGCGTCGCACAGGATGGGCGCGCCGGCGAGCAGCGCTTCCCGGGCGCGGGCCACCACGTCGGGCGAGTGGGCGAGGTCGCGTACGAGGTCGACCATGCCGCAGGCGTGGATCATCCGGACCGCGACGCGACTGACGTCGGAGGGCAGCCCGGTCAGGTCCGCCTCGGCGCGGATGGTGGCAAAGGACTGGCGGTAGATCGACGCGCCGTCCTTCTCGTAGTCGAACACTCTGTTCTCGCTTCGTGGTGGTCCGTGGTGGTTCGCGGCTGCTCAGGGTGCGGTGCGTGCCGCCGCAACGGTAGTCGCGAGGGTTGCGGTGCCCGTCACCGAGGTGGGGTGCGCGGGGCCGCTGCCGCGGACGGTGCTGACCTCGTACCCGGTGGTGGTCGCCACGACGTCGACCCGCTCGCCACGGGGACGGCCGCAGCGGCGGGCGCAGCCCGACCAGTGCACGGGCAGCCCCCGTACGGTGCGGCGGGCGGCGGCCGCGTCGGCGCGGACGTCGGCGAGCGACTTGGCGCAGCCGGGGTGGCCGACGCAGGCGGTGACCCCGTCCCACGGGGAGCCGGGGGCGGTGACCAGTCCGGTGGCCGCGAGGTCGGGCAGGTCGGCCCCGGTCGCGCCGGGGACGATCACGCCGCGCCAGGGCGTGAGGCGGAGTTCGCCGCCGGTGCGGTCGGCGAGTTCCCGCAGGGCGGTCCATTGGGTGGGGGTGATCCGGCCGAGCGGGACGAGGACGCTGACGCCGCCGGGGAGGGCGCCGGGGAGCGGGGGTTCGCCGGGGGTGGGGGGTTCGCCTGGGGTGGGGGTGCTCGTCGTCGGGGTGGGGCTGGCGGTGCCGGTGCGGGGGGTGGTGCCGGTCTGGCGGGTCGTGTTCGTGTGGCGGGCGGTGCCGGTGCGAGGGGCCGTGCCGGTGCGGCGGGCGGTGTCCGTGGCCAGGGCGTGGACGGCTTCGGGGCCGCCCGGCAGTTCGGCGATCCGCCAGACGCGGTCGGCGCCCGTCGCGTGGGCCGCGCTGGCCGCTGCGAGGAACGCTTCGGCTGCGTGCAGGGCGGTGCGCGGGGCTTCGGACGCGGAGACGGTGAGGGTCGCGACGTCGCCCAGGTGCACGGTCGCGGTGCCGCTGCCCGGTTCGTCGGCGATCAGGGTGATGTCCGGTTCCAGGGCGGCCATGTCGCCGCGGCCGTCGTCCACGGCGAACAGGAACCGTCCGGACAGGGCCGGGGTGCGGGGGCTGGCGCACAGCAGGGCGTCCAGTTCGCGGAGCCAGGGGCCGACGGGGCGGTGCCCGTGGCCGTCGAGGCCGGACAGGGGGGACGCGACGATGTTGCGCACCCGCTCGTGGGCCACCGAAGGGAGCAGGCCCACCTCGGTCAGTACGGTGGCGAGGGCCGCTCCGCAGTCCTCACCCAGACCTCTGAGCTGGAGGTTTCCGCGGGAGGTGAGGTGCAGGTCGCCGTCGCCCAGGTGGGCGGCGGCGGCGCTCAGGTGTTCCGCCTGGGCCGGGGTCAGGACGCCGCCGGGTATCCGTACCCGGGCCAGGGCGCCGTCGTCGGCGGGGTGCAGCCGCAGCGCACCCGGGCATGCGTCGCCGGTCACCCCGGGTGGGGGGGCTTCGGGGACTTCCGCTCGGTACGGCTCCGCGTTCTGCACCCTTTGAGCGTACCTAGGGGTGGTGGGGGTGGGGGCATCCCCGCGGGCGCGGGGAGTAGGGCCCAACCGAAGTTCGCGCTGACGTGAAGGTGGGTCCATCCCCGCGTGCGCGGGGAGCAGCCCATCGTCCGCGAGCAGTACGGCAACGTGGCGGGTCCATCCCCGCGTGCGCGGGGAGCAGCTTGAGGCTCTGGTGGAGCGCCAGGACCAGCGGGGTCCATCCCCGCGTGCGCGGGGAGCAGACGGACTGGCTCGCGGGTACCGAGATCAGGGAGGGTCCATCCCCGCGTGCGCGGGGAGCAGGGAGCTGACCTGCGACGTTAGCCGGCCGAAGGGCCGTTTTCACTAACAAGTCGAGAATCCGACCAATCACCCAAAGCAGCCGAAAAGGTGAGCACGAGTTTCGCCTGCTGCACTTGTGAATCCTCCCTCTGTCGAGACGCTTCTACGCAGGGTCAAAGTATGTCGTCTGTCTAGCGGTTGGTGCCCTGTCGGGCGCCGTTCTGGGTGCGGCAGGGGCATGGG
This sequence comes from Streptomyces sp. NPDC127068, assembly GCF_042724695.1. Lineage (NCBI taxonomy): Bacteria > Bacillati > Actinomycetota > Actinomycetes > Kitasatosporales > Streptomycetaceae > Streptomyces > Streptomyces sp. NPDC127068. The sequence goes on from NZ_JBHXEN010000010.1 coordinate 17,429, forward strand.
CAGGGTAGGGGGCGGTCGCGCAGGCGGATGCGGAGTCGTAGCCGGCCTTGGTGGATCTCGGGGCTGGTGGGGGTCCAGAGGTGGCAGGTGTGTTCGGGTAGGCCGAAGATGCGGGCCTTCAGGCAGGGGGCGCAGGGCATTGCCGCGGGGATGCAGTGGTGGTGGAAGTGGAGGGTGGTGCCGGGTCCGGAGTCGGAGTAGCTGAGTAGGTGGGTGCGGCGCTGCCACGGGCGGATGGGTTGTTGGCAGCGGGCGCAGTGGAGGCGGGTGCGGCGCATGGGTGTCCCTTGGATGACGGGCAGGGTCGACGGGCCCGGCGGGTGTGGTTCAGGGGTGGGTGGTGATGCCGTACGCGAGGGCGCCGAGCAACGCGGCGATCGTCAGGACGTACAGGACCTGTTCGGTACGGGGGCTCACGGCGCGGCCTACAGAGCCTCGGCGTCGGGTCCGGGTCTGGCCGTGGCCTTCCACGCCGCACGCAGCTCCCGCCCGGGCGGGCAGCCAAGGGCGTCGGAGGCGCAGTCGGAGCAGGTAGTGACGTGGTCCAAGTACCGGCGCGTGACAGCGACCCGCTCCACCGACACGACGACCCGGACGGGCCCCGGGGCGGGGCACTCCGCGTGGGCGTAGGCCCGGTACAGGGTACCGACCGGGGACTGACGCACCTGCGCGTCATACTGCTGACCCTCGCGAATCGGCAGCAGACACCGCACGCAGAACATCACCACGCCCGCGTACCCACCGCGATCGTGTCGCAGCCGGCCAACGCCGCCAACGCACGCAACACGATCGCAAGCCGCCGCTCACCCAAGTTCTCCACCTGCCAGAGCGGCACGAGTCGCGGAAACCCCACCGCCACAACGAGATCCAAGAACGCCCGCTCACTGGTGTCCAGGACAAGAGCCGTACGGTACTGGCCCTCGAACCGCGGCCAGTCCAACGACGCCACCCTCCCCGTATCCACGACGAGGAGGTCACGGACGTCCCCGCGGGCCAACACATCACCCTCATGGATCAGCGCGGCGACCGCCGCCCGCTCACCCGCGTCACGAGTGCGCGCCCACTCCGTCAACCGATCGGTTAGCAAAAGCGCTTTCGATTTCAGCAGGGGCTCAGACTCGCCCTCAGGGTTGTTCGCAGTCTGTTCAACCAGGCCCACGGTGCCACCTTCCCTACTACGCTGAGTTGCCAGCCGTGACTGGAACACGACGATAGGTAGCGCGGACCCACACGCGAAGTGACCCCCAGTACGGATGGTTCAAGGCAGTGCGGCCTGATTTCACGGAAGGAAAGCCCTTCATGCACAGGGCAGCACCAGATACCCCGACTGCCAGTCAGGGACCACCAATGCGAGGCCGGACAGGTGTCATTTCTGGCTACGTCTTCCGACTCATCCGCGAGCAGCTTGGGCATACCCAGGAGACCTTGGCCGAGCAACTTCGCGTCTCAGCAGACTCCATCGCCGGATGGGAGGCAGGACGACGCCCGCTCATGGCCATGTCCGTTGGCCAGATGCTCGTACACCGACACCGCCTCATGCGACTCGGTGCTGCGCCTGCCTTGCTGATGAGCCTTGAGCGAGCGATGGACGCCGACGTCTTGCTAACCAGTTGCCTCGACGGCCAAGTTCCAGCGAACGACAGCCCAATGGGCTCATGGGTCCTCCAACGTGACCTCGTTGAAGTTCTCGCATGGCCCCTCAACGGCGTAACGCCAGATGCTTTGAGGAGCCTGCCCACCCCGCCGAAGCTCCGCCGTGGTCCCACGCCCAACGGACCGGAAGTCCCTGCCGACGGCCGGTCCCGCTTCTTCACCTGTATGCGGAAGACAGCCGAACGGGCCCAAGGGGCAGGGCAGTTTCTTCTGCGTCGACAAGCCCTCTACCTGGCCGGCTACGACAAGCGCAAAGACACCACCGACTGGCTCACGCATCAACAACGCACCCAGCGTCCCGACGGCTGGCTGGAATCATGGCTCAATGAACGCTCCGTCGCCACAGTCTCCGCGCGGCAAGGAGATCGCGACCGGATGTCCCACTTCATCACCCGAACCCTCGGGGATGACGAGAAGACAGAGGCAGCGAACCTGAACTACTGGGCCTACTGAATCGGTGAGGCACCACACGTTCAGCTGTCCGACGACTTCATCGCCGACCCCGTACAAGGGACCTGGCAGGGAAACCGCCTGTACGCACATCTCGTCAAGGGGCTAACTCCTCAACACGGATTCTTCGATCTCAATGTGCATACCTTGTGGGCCCTGCTGTCAATACGCCCCAACCTTCTGCACGTACCGTCCCAAGCAAGCAGTCTCCTGCGCGAACGTCTTCCCGTGATGTTGGATGACCACCAGATCTCGCAACAGACCCGCCGGGAGCTGGACGGCATCCGGTACGCAATCCGCCTTGCCAAGGCGTGAGAGGAGATGGACGTGGCCGATGACCTGTCCCAGGTGGCGCACTTCCTGTTCGAAGCGGGAACGCTGAAGAACGCCCGCCGAACGGGCTGGTGGATGGCCGGGGTGCGGGACCCAGAGAGCGTGGCCGAGCACTCCTGGCGCACCGCCTTGATCGCTTCGGTCATCGCGAAGCTCGAAGGCGCCGACCCCGCCCGTGCCGCTCTCCTGGCCGTCTGGCACGACACGCAGGAGACTCGCACCGGCGACGTCAACCACCTCGGCAAGAGGTACGCGGCACCCGGCGACCCCGAAGCGGTGACGGCCGACCAGACCCGCGGCATGCCCGAACCGCTGGCCACGGCCGTACGCGAACTCGTCACCGAGTACGAGGGCAAGGAAACGCCGGAGGCGGTCTGCGCCCGGGACGCCGACAAGCTGGAGTGCATGCTCCAGGGCATCGAATACCGGGCCCAGGGCCACGAACACGCACAACGCTGGATCGACAACAGCCGCACCCGACTCGTCACCGAGTCCGGAACCCGCCTCGCCGACGAGCTCCTATCCCAAGGTCCATTGGACTGGCTGCACGCCGCCATGGGAGAGAAGGGCTGAGCCTCATCGGCCGCACAGGGTGGGAGCAGCCAGCCCACGCCCCAGGAGCACCCCCGCGTGCGCGGGGAGCAGCTTGCACTAGGTGAGCGCAGAATCGCAAGCCCGGTCCATCCCCGCGTGCGCGGGGAGCAGAGGAGCTGACCTGCGACGTTAGCCGGCCGAGGGGCCGTTTTCATTAACAAGTCGAGAATCCGACCAAACACCCAAAGCAGCTGAAAAGGCGAGCACGGGTTCCACCTGCTGCACTTGTGAATCCTCCCTCTGTCGAGACGCTTCTGCGCAGGGTCAAAGTATGTCGTCTGTCTAGCGGTTGGTGCCCCGTCGGGCATGGTTCTGGGTGCGGCAGGGGCACGGGCAGGGTTGGGGGCGGTCGCGCAGGCGGAGGCGGAGTCGTATGCGGCCTTGGTGGATCTCGGGGCTGGTGGGGGTCCAGAGGTGGCAGGTGTGTTCGGGTAGGCCGAAGATGCGGGCCTTCAGGCAAAGGGCGCAGGGTGTGGTGGTGGAAGTGGAGTGTGGTGCCGGGTCCGGAGTCTGGGTGATGGCCCAGCTAGGTGGCACCGCGGCCACAATGGCCTGGGACTCGGGGCTTCAGAAGCAGGCGCAGGACTACTACCGCATGGCTCTTCGTGCTGCTCACGCCGCGGGAGATCGGGCGTTCGGTGCCAACCTCTTGGCTGGCATGGCACGTCAGATGCTCTACAACCAATGCCCTCAGGACGCTCTCGAACTCGTGCGGCTCGCGCAGAAGGGGGTCGACCGAACGGACGCTCCCCGCCTACGGTCCATGCTTCACACCCGCGAGGCGTGGGCTTACGCAGCGATGGGCCGTGCAAGTGCCTTCCGGCGAGCGACGGAGGAAGCATCTGAATCGCTCACCGAAGCAGGCAACGACGAGCCCTACTGGATTGCGTACTTTGACGCTGCGGAGTTGGCCGGAGTCACCGGAGGGCGCCTACTCGATCTGGCACGCCACGATCCGAGCCGCCACGCGGAAGGCGCAGCCGAGTCGATTCGCACAGCGCTGTCGGAGCGAGGTCCGGAAGTCAGCCGCAGCTACGCCCTCGACCTGATCGGGCTCGCAGAATGCCACTTCCTACTGGGAGACGTAGCCGGTGCCGTCGACCATACGCATCAGGCCGTCGACGCTGCTGCCCGCACACGGTCAAGCCGTGTCCGGGCACAGCTCAGCAACCTCTACCCCTACACCGTCAGCCGGTCCTCATCGTCTACGGTCTCCGAAGTGCGGGCCCGGGTCCGCGAATTGCTGGCGAACTGAGGGAGAGACATGGCGACGATCGCCGTCACGGGGCACATGGACCTGACCGCTGCCAGCGTGCCGTTGGTCCGGGCCGCGCTGGCGGAGACGCTGGCACCGCACGCCGGGGACCTGGTGGGCGTCTCCTGCATCGCCAAGGGCGCCGACTCGCTCTTCGCCGAGGCGGTGCTGGACGCCGGTGGACGTCTGGTCGTGGTGATCCCCTCGCGGGACTACCGCGAACGGAAGGTCCGCCCCGACCACGCAGAGACCTTCGACCGCCTCGTCACCGCAGCCGATGAGGTCATCGTCCTCCCCTACGAGACCGCCGACCGGCACGCGTACGCCACCGCCAACTCCGAACTGCTCCAACGTGCCGACCGGTTGGCGGCCGTGTGGGACGGCGAGCCGCCGTCGGGCAAGGGCGGCGGAACCGCGGACACCGTCCTCGAAGCGCAAGCCGCGGGCATCCCCGTCGACCGCATCTGGCCAACGGGGACAGCCCGGCTCCGATGAATTCGAATCGGTGGCGACCCTACCGGTGGGGTCGCCCAGCGCGAGCGGTTCGGTGGACAGCAGCCCCACGTGCGCGGGGAGCAGCCGTCCGTGATGCGCACCGGCGGCCGGTGGAAGGGTCCATCCCCGCGTGCGCGGGGAGCAGCTTGGCTGCCTTGCGGGCCTCCTCCGCGGCGCGGGTCCAACCCCGCGTGCGCGGGGAGCAGCTCGTCATCGGTTCCACCCTCCGGGCTGTTCGGGGTCCAACCCCGCGTGCGCGGGGAGCAGTGAACTCCTTCAACGGGAGGCGTCGGGGCGGCGGGTCCAACCCCGCGTGCGCGGGGAGCAGAGGAGCTGACCTGCGACGTTAGCCGGCCGAGGGACCGTTTTCATGAAGAAGTCGAGAATCAGACCAATCAGCCAAAGTGGCTGAAAAGGTGGCTGAGAGTTCCAGCTGAGGCACTGTGGATGCTTCTTCTACGCAGAGGCAAAGCTTCGCGTCCGTCCAGCGGTTGGTCCACCGTCGGGCAGCCGTGACGTGTCGGAGGTTACAGGCCCAGGCTCGTGGCGAAGTCCGAGAAGGTGGGGGCGACGATCCGCCATCGGCACGCGCTGGGGTCCGCCCAGAAGTCGCTGCCGACGATGCGCGGGTCCGCGGGGTCGGAGCGGTAGTCGAGGGCCAGGGCGCCGTCGTCACCGGGGTTGCGGGTGATGGCGATCAGCACGGCCCGCTCGGCGTCGAGCCACGGGAGTTCGAGCGGGCCGGCGGTCCTGCTTCCGCGGGCCACGCTGAAGTAGGTGGCATGCGGATCGTCGGCGAGGAGGTCCATCGACTGCGAGGCGAACGTCATCTGTTCCGGGTTGCGCACGAAGGCGAGCGGGTCTTCGAACCACGGGACGGCTTCCGCCAGCGCGGCATCGCCCGGGTGGCGCCAGTGGCCGCGGGCGATGAGGGACGTCAGCCGGGCGGGCAGGGCGAGTCCGCGGACCGTCGAGGGCACCATGGCGCACAGCTTCACACGGGCACGGCACGCCACCGAGACGGACGGGCCCTACCCCGTCGTGCCGTCCAGGAGTTCGCGCAGGATGTCCAGGTGGCCGTTGTGCCGGGCCGTCTCCTCGGTGAGGTGGAGGACGATCCAGCGCAGGTCGACGTGGACGCCGTCGCGCACGGCCCGCTCGGCCCGGCGGTCCAGGTCGTGCGCGGCGACCAGGGCGCGGTAGCGGGCGCTCTGCTCGGCGTACTCGTCCAGCAGCTGGCCGAGGGGGAAGTCGACGGCGATGCGCATCTCGCGGTCGGGGTCCTCGTCGGTCCAGGGGCCCTCGTCCTCCTCGCCGAGGAAGACCACCTGGAACCAGTAGTACTCGACCCAGCGGAGGTGGTTGATCAAGCCGCTCACGGTCATCAGCGGCGAGCCCGGCAACAGCGCCGTGCGGGCGTGCTCCGCGGAGATGCCGTCGCACTTGGCGCGGGCGGTGTCGCGTGCGTAGTCGAGGAACGTGGTGAGCTGGGTGCGCTCGTCCCACGCGGGTGGTGTGTCGTCGATTCTGGTCATCGCGGGAAGCGTCCCTGATCGCCGGGGCGATGTCGAAGCATTTGTCGGCGGGCCCGACCGGGCCGACCCCCCGGTCAGCGGACACCCGGGACCAGGGACCGGCCTGCGCTGGAGGGCCGGCGGCGGGCCCCACCGGCAGGGTGTGCGGGGCGCACCGCACACCCGGGGCGTCGCGGGGACGGTCACCGCACTCGTACAAAGGGTGTGGTCGGGCTGCGTCAAGGGGGAGGGGAGTGACGAATCCGCACGTGAGGCGCCATTCAGCCGCGGAGCGGAACTGCATACGATGGTCCGTGGCGGGCCAACCGGGCCCGCCATCGCCACGACGGCGACAGGGGAGGAAGCCGGTGCGAATCCGGCGCGGTCCCGCCACTGTGTCCCGGCCCCCGCGGGCCGGACGAGCCAGGAACTCCCGCCGTCCGACACCACCCGGGGCGCGGACACCCCGAGGAAGGCCGATGCCGCATGCTGCACTCCCCCGATGAGACCGGCGAAACGGACGGCGCACAGCCCGAGCCGGTCGCGCCCCGCATCCTCCTCCTCTCGACGTCCGACACGGACCTGCTGAGCGCACGCGCGGCGAACCGCACGGGCAACCCCGTCCCCTATGTCTTCGCGAACCCGTCCCGGTTGCCGTTGGGTGATCTGCCGGGGCTGCTGGACGGGGTCGCGCTGGTCGTCGTGCGGCTGCTCGGCGGGGTCCGGGCCTGGCAGGACGGGCTCGACCAGCTGACCGCGACGGGCCTGCCGGTGGTCGTGCTGACCGGTGAACAGGCGCCGGACGCCCAGCTGATGGCGGCGTCCACGGTGCCCGTGGGCATCGCCGCGGAGGCGCACGCGTACCTCGCGCACGGCGGGCCGGCGAACCTGTCGCAGCTGGCCCGGTTCCTGTCGGACACCGTGCTGCTCACCGGTCACGGTTTCGAGCCGCCGGCGCCCGCTCCCGCCTGGGGGCCCTTGGAGCGCACCCCGGTGAGGGCCGAAGCGGACGGCGTGCCGACGGTGGCCGTCCTCTACTACCGGGCGCACCACATGAGCGGCAACACCGCGTTCGTCGCCGCGCTGTGCGAGGCGGTGGAGCACGCGGGCGGCCGGCCGCTGCCGCTGTACGTGGCGTCGCTGCGCAGCCCCGAGCCCGAGTTGTTGGACGCCCTGCGCGCGGCGGACGTCATCGTGACGACGGTGCTCGCCGCGGGCGGTACCCGGCCGGCCGAGGCGTCGGCGGGCGGCGACGACGAGTCCTGGGACGCGGGCGCGCTGACCGGGCTGGACGTGCCGGTGCTCCAGGCGCTGTGTCTGACCTCGTCGCGGGCCGACTGGGAGGCCAACGACGAGGGCGTTTCCCCGTTGGACGCGGCCAGCCAGATCGCGGTGCCGGAGTTCGACGGCCGGCTGATCACCGTCCCGTTCTCGTTCAAGGAGATCGACGAGGACGGGTTGCCCGCCTACGCCGCCGACCCGGAGCGGGCGGCGCGGGTCGCGGGGATCGCGGTGCGGCACGCGCGGCTGCGGTACATCCCGGCCGCGGAGAAGCGGATCGCGTTGGTGCTGTCGGCGTATCCGACGAAGCACGCCCGGATCGGCAACGCGGTCGGGCTGGACACGCCGGCCAGTGCGGTGGCGCTGTTGCGGCGGCTGCGCGCGGAGGGGTACGAGTTCGGGCCCGTGGAGGACATCCCGGGGCTGGTGTCGGGCGACGGCGACGAGTTGATCCGGGCGCTGATCGACGCGGGCGGCCACGACCAGGACTGGTTGACTGAGGAGCAGTTGGCGGCGAACCCGGTGCGCATTCCGGCGGCCGACTACCGTCGCTGGTTCGCGACGCTGCCCGAGGAGCTGCGGTCGGCGGTGGAGCAGCACTGGGGCCCGGCGCCCGGTGAGATGTTCGTGGACCGCACCCACAACCCGGAGGGTGACATCGTGCTCGCGGCGCTGCGCCGCGAGAACCTGCTGATCGTGATCCAGCCGCCGCGGGGCTTCGGCGAGAACCCGATCGCGATCTACCACGACCCGGACCTGCCGCCCTCGCACCACTACCTGGCGGCGTACCGGTGGATCGCGGCGTCCCGCGAGGACGGCGGCTTCGGCGCCGATGCGATGGTGCACCTGGGCAAGCACGGCAACCTGGAGTGGCTGCCCGGCAAGAACGCGGGTCTTTCCGCGGCGTGCGCGCCCGATGCGGCGCTCGGTGACCTGCCGTTGGTGTACCCGTTCCTGGTGAACGACCCGGGTGAGGGCACCCAGGCCAAGCGCCGGGTGCACGCGACGCTGATCGACCACCTGGTGCCGCCGATGGCCCGCGCCGACTCGTACGGGGACATCGCGCGGCTGGAGCAGCTGCTCGACGAGTACGCGCAGATCTCGTCGATGGACCCGGCGAAGCTGCCGGCGATCCGGGCGCAGATCTGGACGTTGATCCAGGCGGCCCGGCTCGACCACGACCTGGGCCTGGAGGACCGCCCCGACGACGACGGCTTCGACGACTTCCTGCTGCACGTCGACGGGTGGCTGTGCGAGGTCAAGGACGCGCAGATCCGGGACGGTCTGCACGTGCTGGGGGCGCCGCCGGCGGCCGGGGACCGGGTGAACCTGGTGCTGGCGATCCTGCGGGCCCGGCAGATCTGGGGCGGCACCACCGCGCTGCCGGGGCTGCGGGAGGCGCTGGGCCTGGACGAGTCGGCGGCGACCCGCACCGGGGCCGACGCGGCGGAGGAGGCGGCGCGGGCGCTGGTCGAGGCGATGGAGGCGGCCGACTGGGACCCGGCGGCGGTCGCGGTGGTGGCCGCCGACCACGGGCCGGACGTGGCCCGGGTGTTGGACTTCGCGGCGCACGAGGTGGTGCCGCGGCTCAACGCCACGCACCAGGAACTCGACCACGCGGTGCACGCGTTGAACGGCGGGTTCGTGCCGGCGGGGCCCTCGGGTTCGCCGTTGCGCGGTCTGGTGAACGTGCTGCCGACGGGCCGCAACTTCTACTCCGTCGACCCGAAGGCCGTGCCGTCCCGGCTGGCCTGGGAGACCGGTCAGGCCCTCGCCGACTCGCTGTTGGCCCGCTACCGCGAGGACAACGGCGACTGGCCCACGTCGGTGGGTCTGTCCCTGTGGGGGACGAGCGCGATGCGCACCGCGGGCGACGACGTGGCGGAGGCGCTGGCGCTGCTCGGGGTGCGTCCGGTGTGGGACGACGCCTCGCGCCGGGTCACCGGGGTGGAGGCGGTGCCGGCCGAGGAGCTGGGGCGGCCCCGCGTCGATGTGACGCTGCGCATCTCGGGCTTCTTCCGGGACGCGTTCCCGCACGTCATCGGCTTGTTGGACGATGCGGTGCGGCTGGTCGCGGACCTCGACGAGGCGGACGAGACCAACTACGTGCGGGCGCACGTGAAGGCGGACCTCGCGGCGCACGGTGACGAGCGCCGGGCCACCACCCGCATCTTCGGTTCCCGCCCGGGCACGTACGGGGCGGGGCTGCTCCAGCTGATCGACTCGCGGGACTGGCGCACCGATGCGGACCTCGCCGAGGTGTACACGGTGTGGGGCGGTTACGCGTACGGGCGCGAGTTGGACGGTCGGCCGGCGCGGGAGGAGATGGAGACCGCGTACAAGCGGATCGCGGTCGCGGCGAAGAACACGGACACCCGTGAGCACGACATCGCCGACTCGGACGACTACTTCCAGTACCACGGGGGCATGGTGGCGACCGTGCGGGCGCTGCGCGGTACGGCGCCCGAGGCGTACATCGGTGACTCGACCCGGCCGGAGACGGTGCGCACCCGCACCCTGGTCGAGGAGACCTCGCGGGTGTTCCGGGCCCGGGTGGTCAACCCGAAGTGGATCGAGGCGATGCGCCGCCACGGATACAAGGGCGCGTTCGAGCTGGCGGCGACGGTCGACTACCTCTTCGGTTACGACGCCACGACCGGGGTGATCGCGGACTGGATGTACGACAAGCTCACGCAGGCGTACGTCCTCGACCCGGAGAACCGTGCCTTCCTCCAGGAGGCCAACCCCTGGGCGTTGCACGGCATCACGGAGCGGCTGTTGGAGGCCGAGTCGCGGGGGCTGTGGGCGAAGCCCGACCCGGCGACGTTGGACGCGCTGCGCCAGGTGTTCCTGGAGACGGAGGGCGATCTGGAAGGCGGCGCGGGCGGCGCCGAGGGCGCCGAGGACTGAGTGGCCCCGGCCCGGGGGTGCGGTGCGTGCGCCGCGCCCCCGGGCCTTCCGGGTGGTTCAGCCGGCCGTGCGGGTCATGGTGGACGCGTAGCCGCCGCCCCCGGGGTAGGTCCAGGCGCCGCTGACGGTGTCGCCTCCGGCGTTGAAGGTGCCCCGGTAGTGGGCGGGCGAGCCCTTCTCGCCGGCCCAGATGACCAGGGTGTCGTCCTCGATCTCGTAGAGGTAGTCGAAGGTGTTGCCCGCGCTGTCGTAGTAGCGGGAGTGGACGTGCTCGCTGGGCTCCTCGGCGCCGAACGGCTTCAGCCGGCCGATGACCTCGATGCCGGTGACGGCCTGCCCGTACTGGGTGAGGTCGATGTCCTGGACGAGGAACTGCTCGCCGGGCAGCCAGCGGTAGGTGACGGTGCCCTCGGCGCCGCCGGTGACGTTCCAGGTGCCGAGCAGTCGGTCGAAGTTCTTCATGCTCATGATGGGGTTCCTCTTTCGCGGAGTCGTGTCGGCGCTGCGTCGTTGCGCGGGACGCCCCTATGACGGGTGCCGCCGCGGAAAAGGAATCGGTCGGCGCGCTGTGACCTGGGTCACGGCACGCCGGTCGGAGTGACGCGGAGCCCGCGGGAGCTACAGGATCGGGGACAGGCCCAGTGCGGGCAGGACCTCCGGGCCGAAGGTGGTGATCTCGGCGACCAGCCCGTCCTCGATCCGCAGCACGTCGATGTTGACCGCGCGGTACTCGGTGTCCCCGGGTTCGCGGACGTAGTTCACGGCCGCGGGCTGCCGGTTGACGGTGACCTCCACGGTCCGCCACTCGCCCCACCGGTCCGGGCCCTGGAGCACCGGCCGCCACAGGTCGAGGATCGCGGTGCGGCCCTCGTAGACGCGGGCCACCGGCGGCATGGTCTGGCGGGCGTCCTCCCGTAGCAGGGCGGTCAGTTCCGTCAGGTCGGCGTTCTGCGAGGCGGTCACGTAGCGGCGCAGGGTGGCCCGTTCCGCGGCGCTCGGTGCGGTCGCCGGGCCCCAGTCGGCGCGGCGCGGCGGGAGGTGGGTGCGCAGGGTGGCGCGGGCCCGCTGGAGTGCGCTCTTGACCGCGGCGACGGTGACCTCCAGGGTCCTCGCCGTCTCGTCCGCCGGGAAGCCGAGCACGTCCCGCAGGATGAGTACGGCCCGCTGGCGCGGCGGGAGGTGCTGGATCGCCGCGAGGTACGCCAGCTCGATGGTCTCCCGGGCGATCGTCCCGTCCAGCAGGGAGTCGGGGTACGGCTCCAGCCAGCGCACCTCGGCGATGGCGGAGGTGGCGGTGGCGACCTCGCGGGACCGGGCCGGGCCGCCGAGGAAGTCCAGGCAGACGCGGGTCGCGATGCGGTAGAGCCAGGGGCGCAGCCGCGCGGGGTCGTCCAGGGACTCCCGCGCCCGCCAGGCGCGGATCAACGTCTCCTGGACGAGGTCCTCGGCGTCCGTGTACGAGCCGACCATCCGGTAGCAGTGGACGCGTAGTTCCCCGCGGTGCCGTTCCGCGCGCGCGGACAGGTCCTCGGCCGCCTCCGTCGCGACCGGCTTCGTCGCGACCGGCTTCGTCGCGACCGGCTTCGTCTCGTCCGCCTTCGCCTCGTCCGGCTTCGTGTCGTCCGTCATCGGGCGAGGTTAACCGTCCCGGTGGCGGTGGGCGCGGCGCCCGTTCCTCCCGGCGGGCCAGGGGAACGGGCGCCGCGTTGCTCACCGCGCGGGCAGCTCCGCCGGCCGGCGGGCCCGCACGCTCAGCACCGGGGCGGTGGTCACGAGCGGTCCCGGTCGGCGCGGTGGACGGCGGCCAGCACCGCGCGGGCCGCCGCGACCAGCGGATCGGGGTCGCGGCCGGCGCCCCAGTGCGGCACGCCGTCCACCCGGCAGGCGGCGTAGGCGGCGTGCCCACCGCCTTCCACGGGGTGCCCGGTGTGGGCCAGGAGTTCGACGGGGACGTCCGCGGCGCGCAGGGCCTCGACGACCGCGGACTGCGGGGCGTCCCCGTGGCCGGAGTGCTCCCGGCCGTCGATGCGCAGGGTGCAGCCGCACCGGCCGCTGCCGGCGCCCGGTGCGTCCGCCGTCACGGTGACGAGGGCGTGGGCGCCCTGCTGGCCTTCCTGGTCCTCCTGGCCCTCCTGGCCGGGGGCGACGTAGGTGGTGTGGAAGAGGTCGCCCAACTCGGCCGGAGACAGCTCCCGGCCGCTGTCGTCGGTGCGCAGCTGCACCGCGCGGGCGAAGTCGGGGCGCAGGTCCGCGGGGAGGTCGAGTCCGTGGTGGACGCGCAGCAGGTGCGCGACCCCGCCCTTGCCGGACTGCGAGTTGATGCGGATGACCGCCTCGTAGGTGCGCCCGATGTCCGCCGGGTCGACCGGCAGGTACGGCACCGACCAGGGCGCCGCGGTCTCCGGGACGCCCAACTCGGCGGCCCGTTTGGCGTGGTGGGCCAGGCCCTTCGCGATGGCGTCCTGGTGGGTGCCGGAGAACGCCGTGTGCACCAGGTCGCCGGCGTAGGGGTGGCGGTCGGGCACGGGGAGCCGGTTGCAGTACTCGACCACCTCGCGCACCGCGTCGATGTCGGACAGGTCGAGCATCGGGTCCACGCCCTGGGTGTACAGGTTGAGGGCGAGGGTCATCAGGTCGACGTTCCCGGTGCGCTCGCCGTTGCCGAACAGGCAGCCCTCGACGCGCTGGGCGCCGGCCAACAGGGCGAGTTCGGCGCAGGCGACGCCGGTGCCGCGGTCGTTGTGCGGGTGCACCGACAGGATGACGTGCTCGCGGCGGGCGAGGTGGCGGTCCGCGTAGGCGATCTGGTCCGCGTAGACGTTGGGCGTCGCGATCTCGACCGTGGCCGGCAGGTTGTGCACCACGGGCCGGTCCCCGCTCGCCTCCCACAGGTCGGTGAGGCCGTTGCACACCTCCAGGACGAAGTCCGGTTCGGTGAGGTTGAAGACCTCCGGGGAGAACTCGAAGCGGATGTCCGCGCCCGGCCGTTCCTCCGCCCGGCGCAGCAGATGGGTGGCGGCTTCCCGGACCAGTGCGTGCACCTCGGCCCGGGAACGGCCCAGCACCACGTCCCGCCAGGTGGGCGCCGTCGCGGTGTAGAGGTGCACCAGGGTGCGGGGCAGCCCTTCGACGGAGTCGAGGGTCCGGTCGATGAGGTCGCGGCGGGCGGCGGTGAACACGGAGACGGTGACGTCGTCGGGGACGGCGTCCGCCTCGACGAGGTGGCGGACGAAGTCGAAGTCGGTGCGGCTCGCGGAGGGGTAGCCGACCTCGATCTCCTTGAAGCCCATGGTGACCAGCAGGTCGAACAGGCGGCGCTTGCGGGCGGTGTCCATCGGTTCGGCCAGTGCCTGGTTGCCGTCGCGCAGGTCGACCGGCACCCACAGCGGGGCGCGTTCGATGCGGCGCGTCGGCCAGGACCGGTCGACCGGGGGCAGCGGGACCCGTTGGTGCGCGGGACGGTAGCGCTGGTACGGCATGCTGCTCGGGCGCTGGGGGTTCCAGTGCGGTGCGTGGTCCGGGAGTTCACCGGACGGGGTGTGCAGGGTGGGGAACACGGTGGTGGGGACGGCGGATGCCATCGGAGCGTCCTTCGGTCGGTCGTCCGTGGACCGGCAGCCCGAAGCCCCGCTGCGGGGTGCCGGTCGCGTCAGACCCCGCAGCGGCGACCGAGAAGGAGCAGCCCGTGTGCCAGCATGCGGAGCACCTTAACCACCCCTCAGGTCCTCAGACAACTTGAGAGGGCATCGAATGGAGCGTGAACTCACCATGAACCTACACGCGTTGCGACCGTCCTCGCTGGTCGAGCAGGCCACCGAGCGGCTGCGCGAGCACATCGCCGACGGCACCTGGACGGTCGGCTCCAAGCTCCCCGGGGAGCTGGCCCTGGCCGAGGCCCTCGGGGTGGGTCGCTCGACCGTCCGGGAGGCGTTGCGCGCCCTGGCCTGCGCCGGGCTGGTCCGCGCCCGCCAGGGCTCCGGGGTCTTCGTCCTCGCGACCGCCTCCCCCGAACAGTGGTCGGCCCGACTGCGCCGGGCCGCCGTGACGGACGTCTACGAGGTCCGCATGATCGTCGAGGTGGAGGCCGCCCGGATCGCCGCCCGGCGCCGCACGGACGACGACGTGGCCGCCCTGCACACCGCCCTGACCGCCCGCCGGGCCTGCGCGCCCGACGACCACGCCGCGTTCGTCACGGCCGACATCGCGCTGCACGGGGCGGTGGTCGCCGCGGCCCACAACCCGGTGCTGAGCGATCTGTTCGCCGAGTTCGTGCCGGTGCTGCGCCGGGGGCTGCTCGACCTGGTGGACGTACTGGACCTCCGGGCGGACGACCCCGACCACGGCGACGCGGCACACGCCCGGTTGGTCGCCGCGGTCGAGCGGGGCGACGAGGCTGCGGCCGGGCGGGTGCTGCGGAAGGAACTCACGGACACGCTGGCGCTGTTGCGCTCGCTGTGAGCCGCGCGCCGGCGGTTCGCGCTGGGCGCCCGTGTGCTGGTGCGCGCCCGGCGGTGCGTGAAACGATGCGGACCTGAGCAGGAGGGGGACGACGATTCAGTCGGTGCTGGGCAACATCGTGATCGGGCTGGTGACCAGCTTCCTGGGCGGTGCCCTGGTCTGGTTGTGGGAACGGGCGAAACGGACCCGCGCGGTGAACAAGCGGGCCGCGTTCTTCGGGGTCCGCCCCGGGCAGAGTTGCCTGATCGTGCTGGGCAACAAGCACGGCTCGCCCCAGACCGCGACCTACCGGGACGTCGAGGCCGCCATGGCGCTGGCGCTGTTGGCCGGCGAGTTGGACTGCAAGGTGGTCCTGGAGGCCGGGAGCTTCCGGGGCAGCAACGGTGACCGCACCGAGTTCTGCGTGGGCGGCCCCACCGGGGGCGCCAACCTGCGCACGGGCGGCCATCTGGCCGCCCATCTGCCCGGAGTGACCCTCCACCCCTACGACCCCGGGCATCCGGACTCGGTGGCCATCGAGGTGGGCGGGGAGAAGTACCCGTTCGACAAGAACAACCGGGAGTTCGTGCTCGTCGCCAAGTTCCAGCCGGTGGAGTCCGAGTGCCCGGTGTTCGTGGTGTCGGGCCAGACGTCCACGGCCAATCTGGCCGCGGTCCACTTCCTGCGGCGCGAGTACGAGCGGGTGGCCGAGCGGCTGTCGTCGGTGGAACGGTTCTGCCTGGTGATCAAGGTCTCCGGCATCGGGACCTACGGGTTCTCCCGCGCCGAACTGGAACGGGACGTCACCACGGCCGCGTTCACGGGGTGAGCCGCCGCCCCGCTCGGGGACGGCGGCCCGAAGCCAGGGTCGGGCTCAGAAGTCGAACGTGATGTCGGAGAAGTCCCGGCCCTGGACGACCGGGAGGGCTCACCGGTAGCGGATGACCCGCACCCCGCACTCCCGCAGCCCCTCAAGACCGCTGAACGTCCGCGCCGAACCGTCCACCAGACCCACGGCGCCCTCCGCGGTGCGGAACCCGGTCAACAGCACACCGGTCGACGGGCGGCCCCGCCCGTCCAGCCGGCGCACCCACACCAGCGCCCGACCGCCCGGCGGCAGCGCCGTCAGGGACGCGACCGCCTCGGTCGCCGTCGCGTGCTCCGTCACCGCGAGCACCCCGCCCAGCTCCGCGAGCGTGGGCACGAACCAGGCCGCCCGCCCCGGCTGCGGCACCGTGCCCGCCGGACCGCCCCGGTCCCAGGTGGCGAAGTGCCCCCACGGATCGGAGTTCGGCAACAGGAACGGCTCCTCGGCGTCCTTCGGCACCACCACCGCCGCGTCGACCATCGACTCCCGCCAGTCCCCGGTGCGCAGGGACGACGTGGTGTCGCAGGCGAACAGCCAGCCGCGGGCCGTCTCGTCCGCCGGATCGGGCGCCACCAGTTCCACCGGCTCCGACCAGGACGCGCGCACCCACTCCTCGGCCTTGCGGCGGGCCGCCCCGAAGTCGGGCGCGGGCGCCGCGCCGGACCCCGCCGGACGCACCCGCGCGAACGTCAACTCCCTTACGCCGAGGGTGTCCAGGCGGCCGAGGCCGCCCGTCATGCCGTCCAGGAAGACGACGTTCCCGCCGTCGTTGAGCACGTACAGCAGGTGCCCGCTGGCCTCCGCGCCGCCGGTCTCGCGCCGTACCCAGACCACGCCCCGGGTGCCGGGCCCGGGCTCCTTCGCCCGGCGCACGACCTCGTCCCAGTCGGCGCAGCGCAGCGCCTCGGCACCCGGGAAGTAGCGGCGCAGCAGCAGGTTCCACCAGCCGGGCGCCTCGTGCACCGGCTGCCACGGCAGGGGTGTCGACGGGGCGCCGCCGGTCACCTGCGCGGCGACCGTGACCACACAGCCCCGGGCGTTCAACCGCCGTGCGCGTGCCGCTGGTTGCTGTGCCTGCGGGGGGCCGGGGTAGCCGGCGGCGTCCCCGAACGGGTCGTCGGACGCGGGGTGGAACGGCTCGCCCCCGTCCTTCGGCACCACCACCGAGGAGGCCAGCATCGGGGTGCTCGGGTAGCCGGGCTGGGGGACCGTGCGGCAGCTGAACATCCAGGTGCGGGCGTCCTGCGCGACGGGGTGCGGGGCGGCGAGCTCCACGAGGTCGCCGTAGGTGCGGTGCAGCCAGTGCCGGGCGGCGCCGGACGGGTCCACGGCGTTCATCGCGCGCCTCCGCTCGCCGGCCACTCGCCTGCGGCGAGCTTCTCCAGGTAGTCCGGGACGGGGATGTTCGTGGGAGGGAACTCCGGCTCCGAGCCGTCGTCGGGGACGAGGAGGATCTTCATCATGGGGCCCACCCACGGCTGTCCGCTGTCCAGGGCCTCCTGTGAATCGAACCGCACCGCCCAACCCGCGTGGTACCGGTACGACCCGTCGGGCAGAACGACGATCGTCCATCCCGAGGAGTCGTCGGCATAGGCCGCGTCCAGGAACTGGCGTGCCGCCTGGAGGGCTTCTTCCTTGCTCAACATGAGGTGTCCGTCCTGCGCTACTACTTGTACGGGATGTGGGCAATCATCGTGGTCCCCTTCTCCAACATGGCGAGGCCACCGCTCTGGCCGTCCAGGAAGACCACTCCGTCCGGTGTCTTCACCGCGTTGAACACGTGGGCCGAGCTCTCCCGGCCGATGTAGACCACGCTACGTGCACCGTCCCCTCGCGCATTCAGGTCCCGGATGATGTCGTCGTAGCTCTTCACCTGGGTGAACGACTCGGGGCCGACGCCCAGTTCCTTGAAGGGAATGTCACCGGGCTTCGGCCGGGGCGCCGCGCTGACTTCGACGCCGTCGAGGCGCCGGTCCACCGTCACCACGTTGAACGTGCAGTTCTGCGTGTAGCCGGGCTGGTTCGTGTTGTTGAGGTCCCGCAGCCAGGGGAACTGTGCGTCGAGGTACTTCTGCGCGGTGGCGGGGTCCACGGAGTCGGCGTGGATCGCCTTCTCCTTGACCGTGTCGGTCGCCTTCGCGAGGTCCCCCCACGAGGGCGTCGCCGGCGTCGCCTTCGCCGCGTCCGCGACGTCGTCCGCGACCCGGGCCGTGGTGCGGACCGCGCCCAGGCCCTTCGTGCCGAGCAGCTCCGGGATCAGCCGGCCGAACCCCTCGCTGGGGTCCTCCTTGAAGCTGTCCCACAGCGCCCCGGGGATGCGCTGCGGGTTCGCCGCGGCGGACACCACCCCGGCCAGGGTGGTGGCGACGTTCTGCCCGTACTGCGCGGGGTGCGTGAGGTTATAGAGGTCCAGGGGGTTAAGACCACGTACGAAGTTGACGGCCCCCGCGGCGCCCTTCAGCACGCCGCCCGCGACATGGGTCACCTCGATCGCCTGCCCCACGGCGTGGTCGGCGACGTTCAGCACCATCCGGTCCGTGGGCGGCGGCTCGGCCGGGGCGTGCTCCAGCGCGTCCTGGAGGACGCGTTGCGCCTCGCGCGCCGCCTCGTCGCGTTGCCGACGGGCCTCCCGGAGCAGGTCGTGGGCCTGGCTCCGGTCGGCGGCCCCGGGGTCGGTGAAGGGCGGCGGTACGGGCCCGGGGTCCCGGTCGGCGGTGACGGCGGCGTTGTACGCGTCGACCTTGGTGTTGTGCGCCTCGATCGCGTCCTGGGACGCCTTCTTGCCGGTCCGGTACAGCTCGATCGCCCGCTGGGCCTGGTCCTGCGCCCACTGGACCACGTCCGCGTAGCGGGTCAGGGCGAGGCCCGCCCCCTCGAACGCGTCGGCGGCCCGCAGCCAGTCGGCCGGGTGCATCGCGAACTCCGCCCGGAACGCGTCGGCCGCCTCGCCCTTCCAGCGGTCCGAGCCGAGCCCGCGCATCCCGTCGCCGACCCGGTTGAAGGCGCCCCGGAAGTCGGCGAGGTGGCGCGCGGTGCTCCGGATGTCACCGGGCTTGCCGTGGACCAGCTCGTTCGCCTCCTCGGTCTCGCCGAGCCGCTGCTCGCGGACCGAGGCCCCGAGCTCGGACGCGAGGTCGTCGCCGAAGTCCTCGACGGTGTCCGCGAGGTCCTGGGCGCCGACGTGGTCCAGGCCGTCGCCGATGCGGTCGGTGGTCCAGTCGACGCCCTCGCCGACCGCCTTCTTCCCCGCGTCGATGCCGTCCTCGATGTGGCCCAGGCCCTTGTCCGCGAGGTCCTTGAGGCCGCCGAGGTCGATGTCGGGTCCCCAGCCCATCAGCCGTCACCTTCCCGGGGCGCCGGCTCGGTCGCGCGGTCCACCGCGCCCTGCACCTCGTCGCGCACGCCGACCGCGTCCAACAGTTGGTTCTGGAGCAGGTGATCGGCGCCGAAGACCTCGCGCGTGGCGCCCTTCCACGCCTCCTGCGAGGCGTGCCGCGCGTCCTCGAAGGACTCGCGGCTGTAGTCGGCGTCCCGGACGTGGGTGTACGGGTTGCTGGACAGCACCTCGCCCCAGTCCTTGCCGGTGATCTCGTCCTCGGTGGCGTACGGGTTGCCGATGCCCGCGTTCACCACCACCTTCAAGCTGCCCTGCACGTACTGGTCCACCTCGTGCAGCACGCCCGCGGACAGTCCGACGTCGGCGGCGAACTCGTTGCCCTGTTGCACGAGTCCGCGCACCCCCCACTCCCAGCGTTCGCAGAAGTCCTCCAGGGTGGAGCTGAGACCGTCGTGGCCGGTCTGGAGTCCGGTCAGGGCCAGGTCCGAGAAGCCACGGCCGGTGCTGGCCCGGCCGACCATCCCGAGTTCGTTCAACTCCCCCAGGGTGTCGGTGATGCCCTGCGCGATCTGTCCCAACGCCGCCTTGGACGACGCCAGGTCAACGTGATCGGTCATGCGGGTGCCCCTCCGTGGTGCAGGTGCGGTGGTGTGCGGGGCGGATCGGGGTGCGCGGAGTCGAGGGCGGCGCCGTCCGGGACGATGCCCCGCACCGGTGGCAGGACCCAGCCGTCCGGCCCGGCCGCGTTGAGTGCCACCCCGCACGGGAACCCGGCCGCCGGCACCACCTCGTCCAGCAGCCGGAACCCGTACGTCCTGCGGTACGGCCAGTCGCGCGTCTCCTCGCCGCGGGCCACCGCGAACCGGCCGAGCGCCTCCTCGTCGGTGAACGCGCAGATCCAGGCCAGCCCGCCGAAGGCGAGGGTCAGCGGATCGCCGTCCCCGTCGAGCGGGACGAGCACCAGCGACTCGCGGAACCCGGCGATGCGCTCCAGCGCCGCGATCCGGGCGGTGTCCGACGACACCCGTGTCGGGGCGCCGGCAACGGACGCGGGCGCACGTGTTGTTGACGATCCCTCAGCTGTGGTTCGTGGGGCGGACTGCGGTGCCGGGGGCCCGCTTCCCGGCACCGCCGGTGCGTCCGCGTTGCGTTCGGCGGTCCGTGCGCGGCGGGCTGCCGCTTCCTTCAACTGCCGCCACTCCTCGTGGAAATCCACCTGGACTCCTCGTGCCTCTCACGCGCTCCGCGCGTCAGTCGGGACCGAACCTACCCGGTGGGCCGCTGCGACCAACGGGTCAGTGACTCGGGGGCGCCCACGGGCGTTGTAGTAGCTCGTGAGGACACCGGAGGTTCGCACCGGCGGCGACGGCCCGTTCGGAGCGGGGCCGCCACGACCGCGGGAGGCACCGTGCGCACGGCACAGCACTGGATCGACGCCCTCGGCCTGGAGGCCCATGTGGAGGGCGGGTACTTCCGACGGACCTTCCAAGCGGACCACCGCCCCCGGGTCCCCACGTCCGGGGGCTACCGCTACACCCTGACCGCCATCCACTACCTCCTCACCCACGGGTCGCCGATCGGCCACTGGAACCGGAACCGGTCCGACATCCTCCACTTCCACCAGCACGGCGAACCCGTCACCTACCACCTGCTCCACCCCGACGGCCGACACAGCACCGCCGTCCTGGGCCAGGACCTCCGACGGGGCCACACCCTCACCCTCGCCGTGCCCGGGGGCGTGTGGAAGGCGTGCCACCTCACCGCCGGCGACCACGCCCTCATGAGCGAGGCCGTCGCCCCCGGATTCGACTACGCCGACATGACCCTCGGCCGGCCCGGGGAACTCGTGGCCCGCTTCCCCGACCACACCGACCTCGTCCACCGGTACTGCCGCCCGGACCGTCCGCGGGAGCAGCCGCGCCCCGGACCGAGTGGCAAGCTTGAAGCATGAACGATGCTGCCCCGGCGCCCGCCCCCGAGCCCACCGCCGCCCCGGCCCCCGTGCCCCGCCGCCGTGCCCGGGTCCGCGCCCCCGAGCTGGTCGGCGCCGGTGGCTGGCTCAACACGGGCGGCAAGGCCCTCACCCTGGCCGACCTGCGGGGTCGCATCGTGATCCTCGACTTCTGGACCTTCTGCTGTGTGAACTGCCTGCACGTGCTGGACGAGCTGCGGGAGCTGGAGGAGCGGCACCGGGACACGGTGGTGATCGTCGGGGTGCACTCGCCGAAGTTCGCGCACGAGGCCGAGCACGCGGCCGTCGTGGACGCCGTGGAGCGGTACGGGGTGGAGCACCCGGTGCTGGACGATCCGGAGCTGGTCACCTGGAAGCAGTACGCCGTGCGGGCCTGGCCGACGCTGGTGGTGATCGACCCCGAGGGGTACGTCGTCGCGCAGCACGCGGGCGAGGGGCATGCGCACGCGCTGGCCCGGCTGGTGGCGGAGTTGGAGGCGGAGCACGGGGCGAAGGGCACCCTGCGGCGCGGTGACGGCCCGTACGTGGCGCCCGAGCCGGTGGCGACGGACCTGCGTTTCCCGGGCAAGGCGCTGCTGTTGCCGTCCGGCGGGTTCCTGGTGTCGGACACCACCCGGCACCGGCTGGTGGAGCTGGCGGCGGACGGTGAGACCGTGGTGCGGCGGATCGGCTCCGGGCAGCGGGGTCTGGTCGACGGGCCCGCCGAGGTGGCCGCGTTCAGCGAACCGCAGGGGCTGGCGGCGCTGCCGGACGGTTCGGTGGTCGTCGCGGACACGGTGAACCACGCGGTGCGCCGTTTCGACCCGGCGACCGGTGCGGTGACCACCCTCGCGGGCACCGGGCGGCAGTGGTGGCAGGGCTCGCCCACCGGCGGTCCGGCGCGGGAGGTGGACCTCTCCTCGCCGTGGGACGTGGCGTACTTCGACGACCGGGTGTGGATCGCGATGGCGGGCGTCCACCAGTTGTGGACGTTCGACCCGGTGGCGGGCACGGTCGCGGTGGCGGCCGGGACCACCAACGAGGGCCTGGTGGACGGGCCGGCCGCCGAGGCGTGGTTCGCGCAGCCGTCCGGGCTGGCGGCGGGCGCCGACCGGCTGTGGGTGGCGGACGCGGAGACGAGCGCCCTGCGGTGGATCACCGCGGACGGCACGGTGGGCACCGCCGTGGGCACCGGGCTGTTCGACTTCGGGCACCGGGACGGTCCGGCGGCCGAGGCGCTGTTGCAGCACCCGCTGGGCGTGACCGTGCTGCCGGACGGTTCGGTCGCGGTGAGCGACACGTACAACCACGCGCTGCGCCGCTACGATCCGGCGACCGGTGCGGTGACCACCCTGGCGACCGATCTGCGGGAGCCCTCGGACGCGGTGGTGGTGGACGGGGACGTCGTCGTCGTGGAGTCGGCGCGGCACCGGCTGACCCGGCTGCGGCTGCCCGAGGAGGCGGTGCGGGTGGAGTCGGTGGCGCACCGCACCCGGCGGGAGCCGACCGAGGTGGCGCCGGGGGCGTTCCGGTTGGACGTGGTGTTCCGGGCGCCGGCGGGGCAGAAGTTGGACACCCGGTACGGTCCGTCGACGCGGCTGCTGGTGTCCTCGACGCCGCCGGAGCTGTTGCGGGCGGGCGCCGGCGCCGGTACGGAGCTGTCCCGTGCGCTGGAGTGGGACCCGGCGGTGCCGGAAGGGGTGCTGCACGTGTCGGCGATGGCGGCGTCCTGCGACGACGACCCGGCGAACGCGTATCCGGCGTGCCACGTCCACCAGCAGGACTGGGGGGTCCCGGTCCGGCTGGTGGCGGGCGGCGCGGGGCGGTTGCCGCTGGTGCTGGCGGGCCTCGACGAGGAGACGGCCGCCGGTTAGCGGGGCCGTCCGGTCAGCGGTGGTCCCGTTCGCTGTCGACGACCGTGGTGGTGCCGCCGGGCACCACCACGCGACGGCGGCGGGCGATGCTCGTGAAGGCGACCGCGCCGATGAAGCCCACCGCCATCAGGATGAGTCCGACGACGTCGAGGTCGACGCCCTGCGCCTCCCAGTCCGTCGCGAAGGTGAGGATGGCCCCCACCGCGATGAACACGATGCATCCGCTCAGTCCCATGGATCTCGCCTCCCGCTCGGCTGTGCCCGTCAGTACGGCAGTTCCGTTCGGGCAGCGGGTACCCGGGGCGGGGGCGACCATGCGGACGGGTCCGCCGCCGGGCGGTCCGGGCGGGGTCGTGGGTCAGCCGGTGAGGAAGGCGACCAGGGCGTTGGCCAGTTGGTGCGGGTCGTCGGCGGCGCACAGTTCGCGGGCGCTGTGCATGGAGAGGATGGCCACGCCGATGTCGACGGTCTTGATGCCGTGCCGGGCCGCGGTGATCGGGCCGATGGTGGTGCCGCAGGGCATCGCGTTGTTCGAGACGAAGGTCTGGAACGGGACGCCGGCCTTCTCGCAGGCGGCGGCGAACACGGCGCGGCCGGAGCCGTCGGTGGCGTAGCGGTTGTTGACGTTGACCTTGAGGATCGGTCCGCCGCCGGCGCGCGGGTGGTGCGTTGGATCGTGCCGCTCGGCGTAGTTGGGGTGCACGGCGTGGCCGGTGTCGGAGGACAGGCACACCGTCGCGGCGAGGGCGCGGGCCCGGTCCTCGACGGAGCCGCCGCGTGCGTACACGCTGCGTTCCAGGCAGGAGCCGAGCAGCGGGCCGTCGGCGCCGGTGTCGGACTGGGAGCCGTTCTCCTCGTGGTCGAACGCGGCGAGGACGGGGATGTAGGGGAGGTCCTCGGTGGCCGCGGCGGCGGCGAGGGCGGCGACCCCGGCGTGGACGGAGAGCAGGTTGTCCATCCGGGGGCCGGCGACGAGTTCCTTGTCCCGGCCGAGGTAGGCGGGGGCCTCGACGGGGTGGGTCATCAGGTCCCAGCCGGTGACCGAGTCCGGGGCGAGGTCGTACTCGTCCTCCAGGAAGTGGATGAGGTCGCCCTCGTGGGCGTCGCCGAAGCCCCAGACGGGCTGCATGTGGCGCTGCGGGTCGAGCTTGAGGCCCTCGGGGGTGACCTTGCGGTCGAGGTGGATCGCGAGCTGCGGTACGCGGGCGAGCGGGCGGTCGACGTTCACGAGTCGGTGGGTGCCGT
The DNA here is from genome assembly GCF_042724695.1 of Streptomyces sp. NPDC127068. Taxonomy (NCBI): domain Bacteria; kingdom Bacillati; phylum Actinomycetota; class Actinomycetes; order Kitasatosporales; family Streptomycetaceae; genus Streptomyces; species Streptomyces sp. NPDC127068. The sequence goes on from NZ_JBHXEN010000010.1 coordinate 41,626, forward strand.
CGCGCAGCGAGAGGCGGCCGGCGATGCCGAGGTCGCGGTCGAGCCAGGAGTTGAGCAGGGGGCCGCCGTAGATCTCGACCGCGAGTTGCCGCCAGCCGTGCGCGGAGCTGTCGGGCTGGGGCTTGATGCGCAGGTTGGGGGAGTCGGTGTGGGCGCCGACGATGCGGTACGGGGTGTGGGGGGAGGCCGCCTCGGGGACGTACCAGGCGATGATCGCGCCACCGCGCAGGACGTACTTCCCGCCCGCTGTTCCGTCCCAGGCGTCGGTTTCGGCGAGTTGCCGGAATCCGGCCTTCTCCAGCCGCTCGGCGGCGTTCGCCACGGCGTGGTAGGGGGAGGGGCCGGCCGCGAGGAACGTCATCAGATCGTCGGTGTGGCCGCGGTCGAAGCGGGGGGGTTGGCTCATGGGTTCACCTTAACGACGACCGGGGGCCCGCTCCCGTGGGTGGGAGCGGGCCTCAGCTGAAATGTACATGCCTTTGGCAGATGCCGACGGTACCGATCCTCCGGGGGCCGGTCGAGACGGCATCGCGTCCGGAAACGCGCGCGGCCGGAGGTCAGAACGCCGCTTCGTCGAGGTCCATCAGCCCGAGGTCGACGCCCTCGGCCATCCGGCGCTCCGCACCCACGCCGGGCAGGACGTTCGCCGCGAAGAACCGGGCCGCCGCGATCTTGCCGGTGTAGAAGGCGCGGTCCTTGGCGGACGCCGACTCCCGCTTCTCGGCGGCGACCGCGGCCCCGCGCAGCAGCAGGTAGCCGATGACCACGTCGCCCGAGGCGAGCAGCAGCCGGGTGGTGTTGAGGCCGACCTTGTAGATGGAGCGGACGTCCTGCTCGGTGGCCGCGAGGTCGGTCAGCATCACGCCGACGATCGCTTCGAGGTCGGCCGCCGCCCGGGCCAGCTGCTCCCGGGCCCCCGCCAGCTCCTCGCCGCCGGAGCCGATGGCGAGGAACTTCTTGATCTCCTCGGCGAGGGAGTTCAGTGCGGCGCCCTGGTTGCGGACGATCTTCCGGAAGAAGTAGTCCTGGCCCTGGATCGCGGTGGTGCCCTCGTAGAGGGTGTCGATCTTGGCGTCCCGGATGTACTGCTCGACCGGGTACTCCTGGAGGTAGCCGGAGCCGCCGAGGGTCTGGAGCGACTGGGCGAGCTGCTCGTACGCCTTCTCGGAGCCGTAGCCCTTGACGATGGGCAGCAGCAGGTCGTTCAGCGCGTGCTCGTGCGCGGCGTCCTCGCCGGCCGCCTCCTTGGCGACGATGGCGTCCTGGACGCTCGCGGTGTGCAGCACCAGCGCGCGCATGCCCTCCGCGTACGCCTTCTGCGTCATCAGCGAGCGGCGCACGTCGGGGTGGTGGGTGATGGTGACCTTGGGGGCGGTCTTGTCCATGAAGTGGGCCAGGTCGGTGCCCTGGACGCGCTCCTTGGCGTACTCCAGGGCGTTGAGGTAGCCGGTGGAGAGGGTGGAGATCGCCTTGGTGCCGACCATCATCCGCGCGAACTCGATGATGCGGAACATCTGGCGGATGCCGTCGTGCTTGTCGCCGATCAGCCAGCCCTTGGCGGGGTGCCGGTCGCCGAAGGTGACCTCGCAGGTGTTGGACGCCTTGAGGCCCATCTTGTGCTCGACGTTGGTGGCGTACACGCCGTTGCGCTCGCCGAGTTCCCCGGTCTCGAAGTCGAAGAGGAACTTCGGGACGAGGAAGAGGGACAGGCCCTTGGTGCCGGGTCCCGCGCCCTCGGGGCGGGCGAGGACGTAGTGGAGGATGTTCTCCTCCAGGTCGTGCTCGCCCGAGGTGATGAACCGCTTCACGCCGTCGACGTGCCAGGAGCCGTCCTCCTGCTGCACGGCCTTGGCCCGGCCGGCGCCCACGTCGGAGCCCGCGTCGGGCTCGGTGAGGACCATGGTGGAGCCCCAGGTGCGCTCGACCGCGATCTCCGCGATCCGCTGCTGCTGGGGGGTGCCCTCCTCGAAGAGGATGCGGGCGAACGCCGGGCCGGAGGAGTACATCCAGATGGCCGGGTTGGCTCCCAGGACCAGTTCGGCGTACGCCCAGATGAGGCTGGCGGGCGCGGTGGTGCCGCCGATCTCCTCGGGGATGCCGAGGCGCCAGTACTCGGAGTCCATGAACGTCCGGTACGACTTCTTGAAGGACGCGGGCAGGGGGGCGGCGCCGGTCTCCGGGTCGAACACGGGCGGGTTGCGGTCGGCGTCGGCGTACGACTCGGCCAGCTCGTTCTCGGCGAGGCGGGCGATCTCGGCGAGGACGCTGCGGGCCGTCTCCACGTCCATCTCGGCGAACGGTCCGGTTCCGTAGATCTTGTCGCGCCCGAGCACCTCGAAGAGGTTGAACTCGATGTCGCGGAGATTCGACTTGTAGTGCCCCATGGCGACGGCTCCGTAGGTAGCTCGGGTATGACACACGTACTGACGAGTAGCGGGTATCTACGATGATGCTACCCATGGGTAATAACGGCAACCCCCGACCGGTCGACGTCTCGGAAACCCTCCGCGGCCGGGCCGTACCGGACGGTATTGCGGGCGGGGCCCGCCGCGGGGCCGCCGCTCGGTACGCTTGCGCCCATGTACGGCTACGACCAGCACGCAGGCGGCGCCGCCCCTGGGCAGAGTTACGCGCAGCCGCAGTCCCCGCCCCCTCAGATGGCCGGCGGGTACGCGGGGCAGCCCCCGCTGTATCCGGAGCCGTCCCCACCCTCGCTCGCGGACGCGGTGCGGGCGTTCACCACGGGCTCGATGGCCGCCGAGGACTTCCAGCAGATCTTCGCGACCTCGAAGGTCTACTGCCCCCGCGGCGACAACCCCGGTTTCCTCGCGCTGCACAACACCCAGCAGCCGGTGATCCCGATGTTCACCACGCTCAAGGAGCTGCGCCGGTACGCGGGCAAGGAGTCCAAGTACTTCGTGATCACCGGCGCCGAGGTCATCGACCTGCTGCCCACCGGGTACGGGTTCGTGCTCGACATGGAGGGCGACCACCGGATGGTCTTCGACGCGAAGGCCGTCGAGCAGATGGTCGACTTCGCGATGCGCCGCATGTACGGATAGCCCGCGCGCACCCGTACGCGGGTGGGGACGGACGGTCCGCGGGCCTTCGCCTTTCGCGCCGCCCGGGTCACAATGGGCGGGATCAGCCGCAGGGCGGGACGGGAGGCACCGGGTGAGTGACAGCGGACGCGGTTTCAGGTTCGGGAACACGATGAGCCGGCTCGCCGACTGGGCGGGACTGCTCGGCGCGGGCTTCCTGCTGGTCCTCGGGTCCGTCTCGTACGCCCAGGGCCGGGGCCCGCTGTGGTTCGTCCTCGGGCTGGTGGTCCTCGCCCTGAACCTGTTCACCTTCGGCCCGCGCCAGCGCAAGCGCCGGGAGGCCAAGGAGCGGGTGGAGCGGGCGCGGCTCCAACGCGAGCGGGAGACCGCGTAGGCGCCCTGCCGTCGGACGACGAGCGGGCGGCACGGACCGTGTCCGTACCGCCCGGGTCGTGACCGCCGGCTCCCGGGTCAGCCCAGATGTGCCGCGGGCGGGGCGCCGGCCCCGTCCGTGGGCCGGGTGTCGCGCAGCGCGGTGACCGTGATCACCAGTCCCGCCACGAACAGGCCCGCCGCCACCAGGTACGCTGTCGCGTACCCCTCGGTCAGCGCCTCGGCCGCGCGGCTCATCAGGCCCGCGTCACCCGTGGCCGCCGCCCGGTAGAAGGTGGCCGAGGCGTCCGGCACCAGGTCGTCGGCCGTCGTCATGGCGACCGTCGTCAGGGCCGCGAGACCCAGCGCGCCACCGATCTGCTGAGCGGTGTTCAGCAGGGCCGAGGCGATGCCCGAGTCCTGCGGGGCGACCCCGCGCACGGCGCCCAGGGTCATCGGGACGAAGCTCGCGCCCAGGCCCAGTGCGGTGACGAACATCGCGGGCGCCAGGTGCCAGGTGTACGAGGAGTCCGGCTCCAGGGTCGCGAACCACAGCATGCCGAGCGCGCCGACCAGCAGTCCGGGGCCCGCGATCCGACGGGCCGACCAGCGGGAGATCAGTCGGGAGCCGAGCGTGGCCGAGATGCTCATGCCGATGCTGAACGGCAGGTACGCCAGGCCCGTCTTGACGGGGCTGTAGCCGAGCACCTGCTGGAGGTACAGGGTCAGGAAGTAGAAGGTCGCGAACATGCCCGCGCCCAGGAACAGCATGGTCACGTACGCGCCCGCACGGCCCCGGTCACGCAGCAGCCGCAGCGGCAGCATGGGGTGTTCCACCCGGGACTGGAAGACCAGGAACAGCGACAGCAGCACCAGCGCCACGACGAACGAGCCGAGGGTGAGACCGTCGGTCCAGCTGTGCTCGCCGCCGCGGGTGATCCCGTAGACGAGCGCGATCAGACCGCCGGTGCCGGTGATGGCGCCGGGTATGTCCAGCCGCCCGTGCTCCGGCCGGCCCTCGGCCAGCAGCCGGGTGCCCAGGAGCACCGCGATGCCGATCGGGACGTTCACGAAGAACACCCAGCGCCAGTCCAGGTAGTCGGTCAGGACGCCGCCGAGCAGCAGACCGACCGTCGAGCCGATGCCGGCCATCGCCGCGTAGACGCCCATCGCCTTGTTGCGCGGGGCGCCCTCGGGGAAGTTGGTCGCGATCAGCGACAGCGCGGTCGGGGCGGCGACCGCCGCGCCCACGCCCTGGAGCACCCGGGCCGCGATCAGCAGGACCTCGTTGGTCGCGAAGCCGCCGAGGATCGAGGCGACCGTGAACACGACGATGCCGAAGCGGAACATCCGACGGCGCCCGAAGAGGTCGCCCGCCTTCCCGCCGAGGAGCAGCAGACCGCCGAAGGCCAGCGCGTACGAGTTCACGATCCAGGCGAGCGTGCCCGCGGAGACGCCCAGGTCGGTCTGGATGCTCGGCAGGGCGATGTTCGTGATCGTGCCGTCCAGCACCACCATCAGCTGGGCCGCGGCGATCACCACCAGGGCCCAGCCGAGGGACCTTCCGGCGGGTGGCGCTCCGCTGGTGGGCGCGCTCGCTGCTGTCGTCGTCATGGGGGAGCTCCTCGTCAGGGCGGACCGGTCCGCCCGGACACGCCAAGGGAGAAAACTATACGCACGTTGATTTTTATTTCTCACCGCCCGGTGAGAAACGCATCACACCCGGCGTCCCGCCCGGGCATCCGGACGCACGGAAGCCCGCCACACAGGGGTGCGGCGGGCTTCGGCTACGGACTGCGTACGGGGTACTGGGTACGGGCTGCGTACGGTTACGGCTCGGGGGCGATCAGTTCGCGGAGGACGGGGACGGCGAGGCGCAGGACGTCGTCGAGGTCCGCGTCCGCGAGGTCCGGCATCCGCAGCACATGGCGGTGCGTGGCGATGCCCATCATCATCGCGCCCACCAGGGCCGCCCTCAGCCGGGCGTCCGGGTCGTCGCCGAGCCGTTCCGCCAACGGGTCCACCGCCTGCTCGGTGATCCGACCGCGCAGCAGCTCCGCGGTCTCCTCGCTGCTCATGCTGGCCCGCAGCAGTGCGGTCGGGGTCTCCGGAGCGTTCGACCAGGCGCCGAGCATGACCCGCAGGTAGTTCCCGACGGACTCACCGAGGTCGTCGGTCGTCAGCTCCGCCACCGGGATGCGCCACTCCACCGCCTCCCGGAAGAGGTTCAGCTTCGTCCCGAAGTACTGGATCACGGACGCCTTGTCGACCTCCGCGTCCGCCGCGATGGCGCGGATCGTCGTCCGCTCGTAGCCCGACTGCGCGAACTGGCGCCGGGCCGCCTCCAGGATGCGGCGCCGGGTGCGCTGCCCCTTGCGTTCGGGGGCCGGGGCGGCGTCCTGCTGGTCCGGGGCGTCGCCGCTGGTCACGACGGGGCTCCTCTCGGGGCGGGCGGGGGACCCCGATGCTACGCGTCCGCCGAGCGGACCGGACCAAGGGGAGCGGGCCCCGGAGAGGAGGTTCACCCCGAGTGCCGTCGCCCACCACCTTCGTGATTCCCACGGAGTGCGCACGGCAGGTCAGTTGTGTCGTTCCTGCCGGTCGTTCTTGACGATGACGACCTTGGGATTCTCGGGCAGTGGCTTGCCCGGGTCCTCCGCCGTGAGTTCCGTGGGCCACGAGGTGCCGTGATAGACACCGACCACCGCTGTCTCGACGCGTACCGTCGCGTCGAATCCGCCCGGTCCGGTGAGACGCACGTCGACCTCGTAGAAGGCGCGCCTCGCACCGTAGTTGGTGATCTTGACCGGTACGGACAGTGCGTCACCTCGGCGAACTGGAGCGTACACAGTCACGTCGCCGTCGGTGAGGAGCGGTTTCCCGAAATCCTCCTTGCCCTGGGGCATCCCCGTTTCGGAGGCGCGGTAACCGTGGTGTTGTCATCAGTTGCATGGCTGAGCATTGCCCTTACGATCGAGGATCGTCGGTTGGCTTTTCGAGGTCTTCATGACAGCGACAACTGTGGCGTCGCAACCCCGCACTTTCCTGCGTGCCGGCTCAGCGTACTGTCATGAATCTGGCCGAACTCGTCTCGAGACGTGCTCAACGCGGGCCCGCGGTCGGAGTCGCGTCCGTCCCGGCGGCCCTTCCGGTACCGCGCGTTCTCGTGCGGTCGCTGTCCTTCGTGCCGCGGGGCACCCGTCCGGTCCCCCGCCGCGCACCGGCGTCAGGGGTCCTCCGGGCCGGGTGGGGGGTCCGGGGCGCGGTCCTCGTCGAGCGGGGCGGACGCGCCGGGGACGCCGTCGAGGGGGAGCACCGCGCCCAACGCCCGCACCGCGAAGATCGTGGTGTCGTCCCCCAGGTGCCCCCCGCCGTGCCGCAGCGTGGCGTCCCGCACGAAGGCCACCAGGCGATCGGGCCGGGCGGTGGCCGGATCGTCCGCGAGCGCCTGGGCGACGGCCGCGGCCAGCGGGAAGAACGTCCCGTGCGCGTCCCGTGCCTCGGTGACCCCGTCGGTGACCAGGAGCAGCGTCTCCTCGGGCCCGAGGGCGACCTGTTGCACGTGGACGCGGCTTTCGAAGAGATCGCCCAGACCGAGCGGGAGCCCGTCGCCCGGCGGGAGTTCGCGCACCCCGGCCGGGCCGACCACCAGCGGCGGCTGGTGGCCGAAGTTGACGAAGGTGACCGGCCGGCCGGTCACCGCGAGCGGGGGGAACCCGAGCAGGACCGCGGTGGCGAACCGGTCGCTGTCGTCGCGCCCCACCTGCATGCAGTAGAAGCGGTGCCGCATCATCCGCGACTCCAACCGTTCGGCCACGGTGCTCAGTTCCGGTTCGTAGTAGCCGGACTCCCGGAACGAACTGAGCAGCACCGCCGCCCCGTCCACCGCGCCGAGGCCCTTGCCCTGGACGTCCCCGATCAGCACCCGGGTGCCGTGCGGGCTGGGTTGGATGTCGTAGAAGTCGCCGCCGACCTTCGCCGCCCGGTCCGCCGCCAGGTACACGGCGGCGTGGTCGAGTCCGCCCCAGCGCGCGGGCAGCGGGCGCAGCACGGTCCGCAGGGTCGTCTCGACCACGTCGCGCATGTGCAGCGCGCGCCGTTCGTTGCGGATGCGGACCCAGGAGGCGGCCACGGCGAGCACGCCGCCGGCCGTGACGAGGATGAAGTCGGGCAACCCCGTCTGGTACTGGTGCGGCCAGGTGTTGTCCATGCTGAGGTAGGTGACGATGGAGAGCACCGCGAAGACGGCGGTCGTCCACACCCCGCACAGTGCGGCGGAGATGCCGGGGACCATCACGATCCAGGAGATCACCCGGAACTCGCCGGAGGTGTTCAGGTCGAAGAGGAGCAGTCCGACCAGCAGGACCAGGGGCGCCACCCACGCCACGCTGTAGCCCCTGATCCGTAGCAGGGAGGACGCGCCGGAGCCGCCGGACAACCGGTCCACGGGGCCGTCCGGCAGGTCGGGCGGAGTGAGCTCGGGCGGGGGCATGGGGCGGGCGCGCCGGACGGCCGGTGGGCTCAGTCCTCGGTCGTGTAGTAGTGGTAGAACGTCGCGGCGCCGGTGCCGAAGGCCGCGCCGAGGGCGATCCCGGTGGCCAGCAGGACCGAGTGACCCGTTTGGCTGTAGCAGAAGCCGACGGCGAGCCCGGCGAAGACCGCCCAGGCCAGCGCGCGGGCCTCCTTGGGCAGTGCGGGGCCGACGCGGTGCAGCGCGAAGGCGATCCCGGCGAAGAGGATGCCGCTGACGAAGCCGAGCAGGATGTTCCAGCCGGTGACCTGGTAGCCGCTGGCGTCGCGGCTGATGCCCGCGACCCAGAAGCCGTAGACGATGCCCGCCAGGACGGGCAGCCAGGTGCCCGTCGCCCTGGGGTCGACACCGGTGCGGGTGCGCGGGGCGCGGTGGCGTCCAGCGGTGCGTCCTGCGGTCGGGGTGCCACCGGGTGCCGCGGGGGCGCCGGGTGCGGGTGCCGCATGCGTCATGGGACCACTCCTCTCGGGGTGCCGGTGGGCCGCGGCGGTCCGCGCCGTGCGCCCCACCTCCTCCAGAGCACACCCGAGGCCGCACCCCGGCAACTCGTGACCCCGGCAGCGCGTGCCTGCTCGGCCACCACGACGGCCCGCCCCCTTGATCGCGCACATGTTCGAGAAAAGTGCCGCGGAGGCGATGAGTTTCCGGTTCCGGGTCGGTCTTCCCCTTGAACCGTGCACCACGGACTATGGAACGAAGCACAACAAATGCCACAAGATCACCCACTTCACGGCGAGGCGGATATGAGCAACAGAAAGGGCGGGCGGGCGGCAGCGCAGCCCGGTGCCCCGGCGATCGAGACCGCGGGTCTGGTGAAGACCTTCGGCGACAACCGGGCGGTCGACGGCGTCGACCTGACCGTCCCCACCGGCACGGTGTACGGCGTCCTGGGGCCCAACGGCGCCGGGAAGACCACCACCGTCAGGATGCTGGCGACCCTGCTGCGCCCCGACGGCGGCGAGGCCCGGGTGTTCGGGCACGACGTGGTCCACGAGGCCGACGCCGTGCGCTCCCGGGTCAGCCTCACCGGCCAGTACGCCTCCGTGGACGAGGACCTCACCGGCACCGAGAACCTGGTGCTGCTGGCCCGGCTCACCGGACACGGCCGCAAGGCCGCGTACGGGCGGGCCGAGCAGTTGCTCGGCGCGTTCGGACTCACCGAGGCGGCCGGCCGGCAGGTCAAGAGCTACTCCGGCGGGATGCGGCGCCGGATCGACATCGCCGCCTCGATCCTGAACACCCCGGACCTGCTGTTCCTGGACGAGCCCACCACCGGACTCGACCCGCGCAGCCGCAACCAGGTGTGGGACATCGTGCGGGCGGTCGTCGCCCAGGGCACCACCGTGCTGCTGACCACGCAGTACCTCGACGAGGCCGACCAGCTGGCGTCCCGGATCGCCGTGATCGACAAGGGCCGGGTCATCGCCGAGGGCACCAAGGGCGAACTGAAGGCGTCCGTCGGCGCGGGGGCCGTGCACGTGCGGCTGCGCCACGCCGACCAGCGCCCGGAGGCCCGGGACCTGCTCGGCCGGGTGCTCGACGCGCCCGTCACGCTCGAATCCGACCCGGTCGCCCTCACCGTCCGGATCGGTCAGGACCCCGTCGACGGCCAGGACCCCACCGGGCAGGCGTCCCGGGCGCTCGCCGAACTGTCCCGGGCCGGGATCAAGGTCGACAACTTCGCCCTCGGCCAGCCGAGCCTGGACGAGGTCTTCCTCGCCCTCACCGACCGCCCCGCCGGTCACCCCACCGACCGGCCCGCCGACGGCTCCGCCGACCGTCCCGCCACGGGCACCCCCGCGAAAGAGGCCCTCACATGAGCACCGCGACCACGACCACGGACGCCCAGGACCTCGCACCGGTCAGTACCGACTCGCTCGCGGAACTCCTCGTCCCCCGGGAGCGCCCGCACCGGCCCGGGCCGCTGTCGGCCTCCCTCACCTTCGGCTGGCGGGCCATGCTGAAGATCAAGCACGTTCCCGAACAGCTGTTCGATGTGACGGCTTTCCCGATCATGCTGATCCTGATGTACACGTACCTCTTCGGCGGGGCCCTCGCCGGCTCGCCCCAGGAGTACATCCAGTACCTCCTGCCCGGCATGTTGGTCATGTCCATCGTCATGATCACGATGTACACGGGTGTCGCCATCAACACCGACATCGACAAGGGCGTCTTCGACCGCTTCCGCACGTTGCCCATCTGGCGCCCCGCCGCGATGGTCGGCTACCTCCTCGGCGACATGCTGCGCTACGTCATCGCCTCCATCGTGATGATCACCGTGGGGCTGATCATGGGCTTCCGCCCCGACGGCGGCCTGCTCGGCGTCCTCGCCGGCGTCGCCCTGCTGATCGTCTTCTCGTTCGCGGTGTCCTGGGTGTGGACGATGCTCGGACTGCTGTTGCGCACCGAGAAGTCCGTGATGGGCGTCAGCATGATGGTGATCTTCCCGCTGACCTTCCTCAGCGACATCTTCGTCGACCCCAAGACCATGCCCGGTTGGCTCCAGACGTTCGTCAACCACAACCCCATCACCCATGTGGCCACCGCCGTGCGCGACCTCATGGCCGGTGAGTGGCCGGCCGCGGAACTCGCCTGGTCGCTGGGGTGGTCCGTGGTGCTGGTCGTCGTCTTCGGCACGCTCACCATGCGCATGTACAACCGCAAGTAGCACCGGACGGCGAACCGGGGGCGGGCCCCTGCAACCGGCAGCACACCTCTCCCGCCCCCGCCACGCAGCACGCGCCGCTCGGGTGCAGACCCACCCGAACACCACCCCCCGGCTCGCGCCGGCCGCCCGCGCGCCGTTGCGTGGAACCGTGCCCCCCACCAGACGCGGCCGACTGCGCCGCACGGCCTCCGCGACGCTGATCGTCGCCGCCTGTGCGCTGCTGCCCCTCGCCACCGCCGCCGTCTGGGCCCGCAGCGAACTCGGCGACGCCGACGCGTACACCGCCGCCATGGCGCCCCTGGCCACCGAACCGGGCGTACGGGACGCCCTCGCGGACGCCGTCACCGCCGGCATCATGCGCGAGGTCGACCCCGACGCCCTCCAGAAGGGCCCCGTACGGGTCTTCGTCCGGGACGCGGTGGGCTCCTTCACCGCCACCGACGCCTACCGGGGCAGCTGGGACACCGCCAACCGCACCGCCCACGGCGTGGTGATGCGCGCGGTCCGCGAACAGCACGGCGAAGGCGTCACGATCGACCTGGCCGCCGTCACCGCGCAGGTCAAGCAGAGCCTCGTCGACGACGGGGTGCCCTTCGCCCGGCGCATCCCCGTGCAACCCACGGTCGTCACCGTGCTCAGCGGCGAGGAACCCGAACGACTCCGCAAGGGGGTCCACATGCTCGAACTCGCGGGTCTCTGGCTGCCCGTCGGCTCCGTCCTGCTCGCCCTCGGCGGCATCCTGCTGGCCACCCTCCGCCGCCGCGCCGTCACCGCGACGGCCCTCGGCACGGCAGCGGCGGCGGCGGTGCTGGCCATCGCCATCGCCGTGGTCCGCGAGGTCACCCTGGGCGACCTCCCGCCGCACGTGTCCCGCGCGGCGGCCGGCGCGGTGTTCGACGCCCTCACCGGCTCGTTGCGCACCGCGGTACGGGTGATCCTGGTCCTCGGGCTCGCGGTGGGCCTCGCGGGCTGGGCCGCCGGCCGGTTCTCCGGAGTGCGCGGAGCACGCGCCGCCCCGCCCGCCCCCGTACTCGAACCCGCCGGGCGCACCCTCACGATCACCCCGTTCACCCACCCCGCCGGACACCCCGCCGGGCCGCCCCGGCCCGCCGCGGACGCCGCGCCCCGCGCCCACCGCCCGCCCGCCCGGGCAACCGCGACCGGCCGGGCGTCGTCGTCCTTGGGAGAGGATGCAGACGACGACACGTAGCCCACGGAGCCGCACGGAACCGCCGGGCCCCACCGGAAGCGGGCCGCACGGCCGGAAGGAACAGCGGGACATGGCAACGCCCACGCGGACCGACGACGACACCCTGCCCGGCCCGCCGCCGCCCGCACCCCGGCGCCGACGCGGGGCCCGGGCCTGGCTCGCGGGCCTGCTGCTCCTGGGCGTCAGCGTGGTGACGGGCTGCCGGCTCCTCGACAGCGACGGCTTCACCCCCGTGCCGCAGCTCCTCGCGTTCCTGCCCTGGCTGGCCGTCCCGACCGGGGCGGCCCTGCTGCTCGCCGCGTTCGCCCGTTGGCGTACCGGCCTGGTCTGGGGCGTGCTCGCGCTGGGCCTGGTCGCCTGGTACTCCGAGCCCTACGGCAAGACCTCCACGCCCGACGGCCCGCCGCACGCCGAGCTCCGGGTGATGACCTCGAACGTCGAGTACAGCGTGGCGACCGACACCCTGATCGACGCGGTCCGCCGGGAACGCCCCGACCTGCTCTTCGTCCAGGAGTGCGACCCCGGCTGCCTGGCGGAGCTGCGCAAGGAGATCGGCGCGGACTACCCGCACCGCACCGCGGTCGAGGCGTACGGCGCGGAGGGCTCCGCGATCCTCAGCCGCACCCCGCTGCGAGCCACCGCGGGGATACCCGGCAGCACCCTCGGCATGCCGGGCGCCACCACCGAGGTCAAGGGCGAACGGGTCCGCCTGCAACTCGCGCACCCCATGCCCCCGCTGCCCGGCGGACTCGGCACCTGGCGCCGCGAACTGGACGCCCTGCACGACCTCGCCGCCGCCGAGGACGGGGTCGCGGCCGGCCCGATGATCGTCGCGGGGGACTTCAACGCCACCCAGGACCACGCCGCGTTCCGCCGGCTGGTCGACGCGGGGCTGCGCGACGGCGCCCGGCTCGCCGACTCCTCCCGCACCGCCACCTGGCCCTCCTCCACCGCCGGACTGATCGGCGCGCAGATCGACCACGTGCTCGTGTCCCGCGACTTCGCCGCCCGCGACGCCCGCTTCCTCGACCTGGGCGACACCGACCACCGCACGGTCGTCGTCGACCTGACCCTGCACAAGACGCCCCGCGGATAGTCCGCGCCCCCGAAAACGGCTTGCACGAAGGCCCGATGACCATGACGTTGGAACCATGCGGATACGTGTGGGAGTCATCGGGTTGGGCATGGGGCTGCACCTGGCGCACTGGTGCCGACGGGTCGGGATGGACGTCGTCGCCCTGTGCGACCGCGACCCCGAACGCCGCGCCGCAGCCGCCGCGGACCTCCCCGACACAGAACTCACCGAACGCTGGGAGGACCTGCTCGAACGCCCCCTGGACGCGGTGGTCCTCGCCAACGACTTCGACGCGCACGCACCGCTCGCCGTCGCCTTCCTCGACCGCGGCGTGCACGTCCTGTCCGAATCCGCCGCCTGCACCGACGAGGCGGAGGGCCGGGAACTGATCGCCGCGGCGGACCGCTCGACGGCCACGTACTCGTTCGCCGAGAACTACGTCGTCCACCCGCACGTCCGGCTGGTCCGGGCCGCCGCCGACGCCGGTGAGCTGGGCCGGATCTCCCTGATCGAGGCGGACTACCTGCACGGCATGGCGCCCGAAACGGTCACCTCCCTGATCGGCGACCCGAACCACTGGCGGGGCCGCATCGCCCCCACCGCGTACTGCACCCACACCCTCTCCCCCGTGCTGGCGCTGACCGGCGCCCGACCGGTCGAGGTGGCGGCGTTCACCGTCGACGAGCGGGACCCGCGCAGCGCGGTGGTGATGACGGTCCGCCTGTCCAGCGGGGCGCTGGCCGTCACCCGACACGGCTTCCTCCAGGGCGAACCCGACAGCCACTGGAGCTGGCTCTCGGTGCGCGGCACCCACGGCCTCGCGGAGTCACTGCGCGCACCCGGCGACCGTGCCTACGCGGTACGCGTACGCAACGAGGGCTGGACGACACCCGACGGCACGGTCCGCGACGAGGAACGGACACCGCCGCACGTCCTGGTGGACGGCTCCCCCGTCGAACGCCGCGCCGAGGGCACGGTGTTGCTGCTGCGCGCCTTCCGCGCAACGGTGGAACGGGGCGCCTCGCCGCTGGTCCCGGTGCGGGACGCGGTCGCCGCCTCCCTGGTGGGCGTCGCGGGCGCCCGCTCCCTGGCGGAGGGCTCCCGCCCGGTGCCGGTACCGCAGCTGTGACGAGCCGCTCAGTGGTAGCCGGCCAGACCGTCCGCGAGTGCGTCCCCGTCACCGTCGCGCAGGGCGAAGAGTGCCTGTTGCAGGGCGAACGTGCCCCGTACCGCGGCGATGCGCACCCCGAGCCCGGGGTCCTCATCGTCGATCCGGCCGAGCAGCCGCGCCAGGAACCCGGGTCCGTAACCGGCGCCGACGGCCGCGAGGTCTTCGGCGCGGTCGCCGAGGGACACCTCGTCCCAGTCCAGCACCCCGGCGAGGTGCGGCGAGCCGTCCCGCCACTCCCACAGGACGTTCTCGGCCCCGAGGTCCCCGTGCACCACGGCTCCGGTGCGGTGCGCAAGCCCGTCCAGCGCGGCCAGCTCCCGCCCGGCCCGTAGCCGCCCGTCCCCGGACATCAACGGGAACAACTCCGTACGCACGCCGTCCGCGAACCGGCTCCACTGGTCCTCCGGCGCCACGGGCACCAGCGCGCGCACGCTCGCATCGGAGCCGGCGCGCGCCAGCCCCGCCAGCAACGCGGCGTACTGCGCCGCGACGGCGTCGGCCACGGCGGCGTCGCCGAGCACGTCCGCCTGCAACGGCTCCCCTGGAATCCGACTCAGCACCAGAAACGGCACCTCACCGTCGCCACGGTCCAGCGGCTCGGGCGTCCGACAGCCCAGGTCGAGCCCGGCGAGGGCGCTCAGCACGGCGGCGCGCTCCGGGAGTCGACCGGCCGCCGCCCGGGTCCGGGGCAGGCACACGACACGGTCCGCGCCGATGACGACGTCATGGAACTGCCCGCTGCGCACGTCCAGTTCGCCCGGTGCGTCGTCGGGCAACAGGCGACCCAACAGGGCGCTGTGCGTCTCGCGTACGTTCATGGCGTGACCTCCGGTTCCGGAACCACGGGGCGGGTGGGGCCGTCCTCGCATCTGAGTACCGCGCGAGCCGAACAGGAGTACGACCACGATGAGCACCCTACGCACCGGGACGGTCCGGTGAAGAGGTCCGGCGTGGTCGCCGGCGTCATCACCTTGTTGCTGCTGGTCTGGGCGTTCCTGCCCTACGACACCGACAAGACCCCGCAGCGCCACAGGACCGGCGTCGCCGATCTCGACCTGAGCGTCACGGGACGGCCCTCCCCCGGAACCCTCTCCGCCGTCGAACGCGTCCTGGCCCGCCTCCAGGAGCAGGACGCGGACGGCCTGAAGGAACTCGCACTGGACGGCGACGAAGCCGAGGACATCGCTCGGACCTGGGTGTCGGAGTGGGGAGGCCGGGCGCAGGGTCCCATGACCGCGGACTTCGGGCCGCTGGACAAGGAGGAGGTGACGGTCCAGGTCGCCTTCGAAGGGGAGCAGCGGCGGCTACGGATCCTCCTCGCTCCGAAGGACGACGGGTGCGAGGACTGCTTCGGCCTGATGCTGACGTGGAAATGACGGCGGCCCGGTCGAGGGTACTCGGCGCCAGCGGCACGCCTACGGGAGCGGGTCCGGCGTGAGCGTACGGGGCCTCGTTGTCAGTGGGGCGCCCTACTGTCCGAGGTAGTGAGAACGGGCCGACGGAACGGCCGGTTCCGTCCTGGGGAGGGGTCTGCCGTGGCGCGTTCGACGACGTATCTGGAGCTGTCGCAGGAAGGCGGCGGCGCGCACAAGTTCTACGAGGTGACCGTCGACGGCACCGTGGTCTCCGTGCGGTACGGGCGGATCGGCGCGGACGGCCAGACGACGGTGTCCTCGTTCCCCACCGAGGTGAAGGCTCGGGCCGCCGCAGCGAAGAAGGTCGGCGAGAAGGTCCGCAAGGGCTACGCGCCCGCCGTGCAGGGAGCCAGGGCCGCCCGCCCGGTGACCCGCCGCCAGGTGAGCTCCGCCCCGTCGACGGCCCGCTCCACCGCCCCGGTGCTGTGGCGACTGCGCACCGGCTCCGCGGCGTTCGGCATCCACATCGACCAGGACCGCTGCTGGGTCGGCAACCAGGCGGGTGACGTCTACTCGCTCAGCCACGGCGGCGAGGTGCTGGCCCGCTACTCCCTGCCGGACGGCGTCAAGTGCCTGGTCGCCGACGACTTCTGGATCTACGCGGGCTGCGACGACGGCACGGTGTACGACCTGTCGTCCAAGCTGCCGTTCGGGGCGTACACGATCGCCCCGGACGTCGACATCTTCTGGCTGGACATCCACGAGGGCGTCCTCAACGTCTCCGACGCCCGCGGCGGGCTCACGGTGATCGACCACGAGGACGAACACCAATGGTCCCGCAAGTCGGAGGGCCAGCACGGGTGGATGGTCCGGGCCGACGCACGGGGCGTCTACCACGGGCACGGCACGGGCGTGACGGCGTACGCGCAGAACGGCACGGGCGAGCTGTGGCACACCCCGACCCGGGGCGGCGTGCTGTTCGGCTGGCAGGAGGACGACTCGGTGTACGCGGGCACCGCGCGGCACGTGGTCCAGCGGCTGGCGAAGTCCACCGGTGCGGTCGTCGCCGACTACCGCTGCGACACCTCGGTGTACTCCTGCGCCACCGCGCCCGGCGGCGCCTACGTGTTCGCGGGCGACTCCTCGTCCTCGGTGTACTGCTTCGACGCCGCGGGCAACCGGCTGTGGAAGCTCGGCACCGGCAGCGGCTCGGCGCTGTCCATGCAGTACCTGGACGAGCGGCTGTACATGGTCACCACGGACGGCTCGCTGGTCTGCATCGACGCCTCGGACGCCGCCATCGCCGCCGCCCAGCAGGGCACCGTGCCGGTGGCCAGGGACGTCAAGTCGGCCGCCGCGCTGCCCGCGTACACGCCGGTGAGTTCGGTGTCCGCGCTGGCGACCGTCTCGGCGGCGCCGGCGGGCGGAATCGTCGTGGAGTGCGTCCAGACGGGCTCCCGGATGCGGGTGCACGTCGTGTCGGACGGCTACGACCCGCGGTGGAACGTCCAGTTCCCGCGCGGGATGCGCGAACCGGGCGCCCGGTACGTGGTGGACGAGCTGCACACCTCCGCCGGCGGCTTCTACCGGGTGCGCGGCGAGATACGCCGACTGGTGTGAGGCGCCCCGCGCCGGAGGGAACGGGTGGTGCGGGCCGCCCGGCGAGAGGGGCGGCCCGCACCTGTGGGGGGTGAGCGGACGTACCTGGTGTGGGGGTGGTGCGTCAGCCGTTCTTGGCGGTGCCGAGCGTGGCGCCCGCCTTCTCCAGGGCCTTGGCGAAGCCGTTGACCCAGAGCTGGTTGACCCGTGCGCGCTCCGCCGCGTTGGGGTAGGCGTTGCGGCACGAGGTGCCCGGACCGCCGCCCGACATCAGCTCGCTGCACGGGCCGCGGTAGTTGTCGTACAGGCCCAGCACGTGGCCCGTCTCGTGCGAGGTGACCCGGGTGGAGTCGTACTGCTGGTTCTGGCGGTAGTCGAGGAAGATGAACCCGCGGCCGTGCATGTTGGTCGAGGCGTACGAACCCCGCGGGTCGTTGCCCTCGCGGTAGGTGAAGTCCGCGGCGCCGGTGACCTCCTGGAGCCGCACGTTGGACACCGAGCTGTTCCAGATGGCGGTGCTGCTGGCTATCTGGCCGCGGAAGGACGGCGCGCTGGACGCGTTGTAGCGGACGGTCACCAGACGGGCGCCGGGGTTGGCGGCCCGCTTCTCGGCCACCGACTTCACGACCGCCTCGAAGAACCTCTTGGTCGCGGCGGAGTCCTCCTTGGACCCCTCGTAGCGGGCGATCGACTCGGTGGTGGAGGCGGTTGTGGTGGCCTCGGCGGCGCGGGCGTCCGCAGCGGCGGCGGGGAGGGTGGCCGCGGCTGCCGTCACCGCGGCGATGCCGAGGCCCAGGGCGGCTGACAGGAAGCGTGTGGGGGGCTTCATGGTGCGCTCCTCTTGTGTGCGATCGGGTCCGGGTGGGGCCCCGGGGAGCGGGGTCCCGAGGGGGGTGGGGGGTGGGAACCGGTTCGACTGCTAAGGAGTTTCAGGGAGGAACGCGAGTTCGGGATGATGGCAAGTGGTGATAGCCCGGCCCTATCGCTTCCTTGACGCACCCCGTTACGGACGCGTCAGCACGGGGCCCGAACGGCTCCGGAATCCCGGGAGTCCCGGGAGTGTGACGAGGACCGTCTGGTGCGGGTGCCCTGAGCGGGCCTACGCTCACTTGTCATGGACCTCGAAGTGAGGCACCTCCGCGCCCTGTGCGCCATCGCCGACACGGGCAGCCTGCACAAGGCGGCCCGGGCCCTGGGCGTCGCTCAGCCCACCCTCAGCACGCAGTTGCGCCGCATCGAACAGGCCGTGGGCGGCAAGCTGTTCACCCGGGAGCGGTCCGGTTGCCGCCCCACCCCGCTCGGCCGGGTGCTGCTCGGGCGGGCCCGCCCGCTGGTCGCGGAGATGCGGGCCCTGGTCAACGACACCCGGGCCGCCGCGGCGCGCGCCACGGACGGCACCCAACTGCTGATCGGCTCCACCGCGAGCCGTGCGCTGCCCGGTTGGCTGCGCAGGTTGCGCCAGCGCCACCCGGGCACGGAGCCGACGCTCCAGATGGACGTGTCGTCGAACGCGCTGCTCGGCATGGTCGCCGACGGTCAACTCGACGTGGCGTTCGTGCACGAGGTGGAGGGCAGCCCGCTGCGCTTCCCCGCCGAACTGCGCAGCCGGGTCCTCGTCGAACGGGAGCCCCAGTTCGTGACGTTGGCGGCCGACCACCCGGCGGCGGCCCTGCGCTCCGTACCGGTCGGCGCCTTGGCGCACGACCGCTGGATGGTCGACTCGACCGTGGACGGGGAGTGGGACGCGGTGTCCCGGGTGCTGCGGGAGGCCGGGCTCAACCCGCGGGTGCTGCACGGGGACTACCTCACCGCGTACACCCTGGTCGCCACCGGCGAGGTGGTGACGGTGTCCCAACCGACCACGCTGCCCCGACCGGACACCGTGGTGCGCCCCCTGGAGGGCGACCCGATCGGGGTGCGGCTGCTGCTGGTGGCCCGGACCTGCACGGAGTTGGACGCGGCCTTCGACGACCTGGCGGCGGCCTATGCGGAGGCGGCGCAGGAAGCGCCCGCCTACGCCCGGTGGTTGGCGGACCGGGGCCGGAGCAGCCCCGTCCGGCCCGCCGCCCCGGCCCCCGCCGTCGAACCCCCCGCCGAACACCCCCACGGACGTCCTGCTGAGCATCCGGTCGAACACCCGGTCGCGCCGGTCCGCCTGCCGGGGCACGGCCGGGTGTCCGTAACGGGGTCGGGCCCCGTACCGGGTTCGGTACCCGTGGCGCGTGCGGGGCCGGAGCCCGGGCCCGTGCCGTCGCCCCGGCGGCCGAGTCGGTGGGGTCAGGTGCCGATGGCGTGACCGTCGGTGCGCCAGACCGCGACCACCGAGGGCCGCACGATCCGCCCCGGACCGTCCGGCCAGGTGCTCGCCGGCCGCTCCACGCTCGCGCCGTCCACCTCGCCCGGGTGCTGCACGGCGACCAGCACCCGACGGTCCTGGACGATCGGACCGCAGGTCTCCGCCCCGGTCGGCACGGTCAGGAACTGTTTCAGTTCGCCCCGGCGTTCCCCGCGGGTCGCGACGCCGAACAGTCCGTCGTGGGTGCCGAGCGCATTGCCGTCCGTGGAGATCCACAGGTTGCCGTGCGGGTCGAAGGCGAGGTTGTCCGGGCAGGAGATCGGCGAGACCCGGTCCTTGGGGAAACCCGCGAAGTACGTCGCCGGGTCGTCCGGGTCGCCCGCCACCAGGAACAGGCTCCAGGCGAAGCGCGTGGCCTCGGGGCGGTTGCCGTACTCGGTGAGTTCGAGGACCTGACCGTGCTTGTTGCGGTTGCGCGGGTTCGCCTCGTCCGCCCCGGGCTTGTCGGGCTTGCCGCGGTCGGAGTTGTTGGTGAGGGCCACGTACACCCGGCCGCTGTGCGGGGACGGCTCCACGTCCTCGGGGCGGTCCATCTTGGTGGCGCCCGCCTTGTCCGCGGCCTGCCGGGTGAAGACGTACACCTCCTCGGCGGTCATGCCCGGCACGTGCGAGACGGCGCGTCCGCGCGGGCCCGCGGTCGCCAGCGGGATCCACCGGCCGCCGCCGTCGAACTCCCCGTCCAAGGGGAGCGTTCCGGTGCCGTCGAGCTCCGCGGCCGGGGAGTCCCCGGTCAGCTTCGCCACGTAGAGGGTGCCCTCGTCCAGCAGGGTCAGGTTGTGCGCGTGCGCGGTGCGGCTGTTACCGCGCATGCGCCTCTTCGAGGAGACGAACTTGTAGAAGTAGTCGAAGCGCTCGTCGTCGCCCATGTAGACGACGGGCCGGCCGTCGGCGGTGAGCCGGGGCTGCGCCGCCTCGTGCTTGAACCGGCCGAGCGCGGTCCGCTTGCGCGGCGTCGAGTCGGGGTCGTACGGGTCCAGCTCCACGACCCAGCCGAACCGGTTCGCCTCGTGGGGCTCCTTCGTCAGGTCGAACCGGTCGTCGAACCGCTCCCACTTGCGCTCCGACGCGCCGCCCGTGATCCCGTACCGCTTCAGCCGGGCCGCCGTCACCGGATCGGTGACCCGGTCGGCGTGGCCGAAGTACTGGTTGAAGTTCTCCTCGCCGTGCAGCGTGGTGCCCCACGGGGTCTCGCCGCCCGCGCAGTTGTTGAGGGTGCCCAGCACGGTGACGCCCCGCGGGTCGGCCCCCGTGCGCAGCAGCCGGTGGCCCGCGACGGGCCCGGTCAGCCGGAACTCGCTGGTCATGGTGAGGCGCCGGTTCAGGTGGTGGCGCGGTACGGCGGTCAACCGGCCGGTGCGGCGCTGGTCCGCCACGACCACGACCGACAGTCCGTGCGCGGCCCAGGCGATCTCCACCTGTTCGCGCGTCGGGTTCTCGGGGTCGTAGTCCCGGAACATCAGGACCTCGTCCGTGTACTCGTGGTTCGCCACGAGCAGCTGCCGGCCGTGCTCCCGGGGCAGCGGCAGCAGGCTCAGGAA
Source organism: Streptomyces sp. NPDC127068 (assembly GCF_042724695.1). Lineage (NCBI taxonomy): Bacteria > Bacillati > Actinomycetota > Actinomycetes > Kitasatosporales > Streptomycetaceae > Streptomyces > Streptomyces sp. NPDC127068. The sequence goes on from NZ_JBHXEN010000010.1 coordinate 62,542, forward strand.
GTCGTTGTTGTAGCCGAACTGGCCGGCCTGCGCCGCGGCGCTCTGCCGCTCCGGGTCGAAGGCCGGGGCGCCCCGCAGGATCGGGTCGCCCCAACGGATCACCAGGTTCTGCCCGTACCCCTCGGGCACGGTGACCGCGTCGTTGCGGTTCGGGGCGACCGGGCTGAACCGCAGCCCGCGGGCCGCCCGGTCCCGCGGCGGCCGGTGCCGACCGGCGACGGCCCCCCCGGCCGGGGCGGCCTGCGCCTCGGACGCCCCGGTGCCGAGCAGGGCGCCACCGGCCGCGGCGGTGACGGTCACCACGGCCGCCGACCGCATCAGCGAACGGCGGCTGACGGCTCCGGCGATGATGTCGCCCGCGTACGCGTTGTCGCTGGTGTTGGGCACCTCGCCGAAGCAGGCGTCGCCGCAGCGGTAGCGGCAGGTGAGGGCGGAGCGACCGCCCGGGTGAGAGGTGGTGGTCATCGGCAGCAGTCTGCGCACGTCTCGTCCCCTTGTGGGTGTGTTCGGCTCGGTGTGCGTACGGCGCGAACCTAGGGCGTTCCCCTCGCGAAGGGAGGGACGAAACGTGAACGCGGAGTGAACCCGGCAGGGAGAGCGGGGGCGCCGTTGGGCCGTCGGGGTGGGTCGGCCGCTGATCGCCGGGGCGTTTGGCTAACCTTACGTGGCCATCCTGGCCAGGGATTGACAGAACAACTCATCTGAAGGGTTGCGCACATGGGCATTCTGAGTCGGCTGCGGGGCGTTTTCGGTCGGTCGAAGAAGTCGGAAGGCCCTGCGCAGGGTGCCGAAGGCGAATCGCCGCAGGTGGCGGAGGGGGCTGAGGCGGCGGAGTCCGCCACGGAATCGGCCACTCCCGCGGCCACAGCCACAGCCCCCGCCGCTGCCACCGCCACCGCCACCGCCGAGACATCAGCTCCGGCTCCGGCTCCGGCTTCGACCTCGGGCGAGCCGTCGAGCAAGGACACCAGCACTGATTCCGGTTCCGCTGACGGTTCCGCGCCGTCGGACACCGCGTCCGGCACGACCACGTCCGGTACGACCGCGTCCGGTACGGACGAGGACACGGACGCCGGGGTGCGGCTCCCGGCGCAGTCGTCCGCGGACGAACTCGTCTCCGCCGCGTTCGACCGGGTGAGCGTGCCCCGGCCCGCGGAGCCGGTGCGGGACCCGTCCCCGGTGGTCCCCGCCCAGCCCGCCGCACCGGCCGCGTCCGCCGTGCCGGCCACGTCCTCCGAGTCGGCGGCACCGGCAGCGGCGACGGCCCCGACCGCCTCGGTCACCGAGGTCGAGGCCAAGCCGGTGATCCCGGCCCCCGCCACGGAGCCGGACCCGACCCCCGCACCAGTCGCCGAGACGGTGGCCGCACCGGCCGCTGAGCCGGTCGTCACCGAGGCGGCGCCCACGATCCCCGCGCCCGCGGAGCCGATCACCGCACCGGTCACCGCGCCGGTCGCTGCACCGGAGCCCGAGGCCGTACCGGAGCCGCAGGTCGTAGTGGAGGCCGAGCCCGCTGCCGCACCGGAACCGGCCGCCGAGCCCGTACCCGCCGGGAAGCCCGCGTGGAGCCTGGCGCGGGTGCGGACCAGGGCGCCCGGCCTGGTCACCGGGTACAAGGCGGCGGGCGCCGCGCTGCGCAAGCGCGACCTCACGGGCACCCGCCTGCGGGTGTACCTGGTGCTGGACCGTTCCGGCTCGATGCGCGGCTACTACAAGGACGGCTCCGCGCAGGGGCTCGGCGAGCAGGCGCTCGCCCTGTCCGCGCACCTGGACGAGACGGCGACCGTCCCCGTCGTGCTGTTCTCCACCGAGGTGGACGGCACCGGGGAGCTGGACCTCACCGCGTACGAGGGACGGGTCGACGAGCTGCACGCCGCCGCCGGACGCATGGGCCGCACCAGCTACCCCGCGGCGATCGCGGAGGTCGTGGCCCACTACGAGAAGTCGGGGTCCGAGGACCCCGCACTGGTCGTGTTCCAGGTCGACGGTCCCCCGGACGCCAAGGGCCCGGCCACCGAGGCACTCGCCGAGGCCGCCCGGCTGCCGCTGTTCTTCCAGTTCGTCGCGTTCGGCGAGCACGAGGCGAAGGGCTTCGACTACCTGCGCAAGCTGACCGCCGACAACGCGGCGTTCTACCACGCGGGCCCCGCGCCCCGGGAACTCACCGACAAGGAGCTGTACGACGGGCTGCTCGCCGCGCTGCCCGACTGGCTGGCCGCCCGGCGCGGCTGAGCGCGACGGCTGAGCAGCCGGTACGGCCCGGTAGAGGGGTCCCACAGGGGCGTCCCCGCGGAGAAACTCCGCGCGGGGCGCCCCTGCCCGTCGGATAGGATTTGTGGATTCCGCACCCGGCGGGGCGGGGCCGCGAGGCCCGGTCACCGGCCGGCACAGACCATCACCGCACACCGCGAACTGGGAGCAGCCCCCGATGGCTCGACACCTCATCACCAGCGCCCTTCCGTACATCAACGGGATCAAGCACCTGGGCAACATGGTGGGGTCCATGCTTCCGGCGGACGTGTACTCCCGGTACCTCCGCCAGCGCGGCCACGACGTCCTGTACATCTGCGCCACCGACGAGCACGGCACCCCCGCCGAGCTGGCGGCCAAGGAGCGCGGTCTGCCGGTGGACGAGTTCTGTGCGCAGGCGCACGACGCGCAGAAGGCCGTGTACGACGGCTTCGAGCTGGCCTTCGACTACTTCGGCCGCAGCTCCTCGGCGCAGAACGTGGAGATCACCCAGCACTTCGCCCGCAAGCTCAACGAGAACGGGTTCATCGAGGAGCGGGCGATCCGCCAGGTGTACTCGCCGACCGACGGCCGCTTCCTGCCGGACCGGTACGTCGAGGGCACCTGCCCGCACTGCGGCTACGACAAGGCCCGCGGCGACCAGTGCGAGAACTGCACCCGGGTCCTCGACCCGACGGACCTGATCAACCCGCGCTCGGCGATCAGCGGGTCCACGGACCTGGAGGTCCGCGAGACCAAGCACCTGTTCCTCCTCCAGTCGAAGCTCCAGCACGAGGTGGAGGCGTGGATCGACGAGGTCGGCGACGCCTGGCCGCAGCTCGCCTCCTCCATCGCCCGCAAGTGGCTGACCGAGGGCCTGCACGACCGCGCGATCACCCGCGACCTGGACTGGGGCGTGCCCGTACCGGCGGACACCTGGCCGGAGCTGGCGGCCGAGGGCAAGGTCTTCTACGTGTGGTTCGACGCGCCCGTCGAGTACATCGCCGCGACGAAGGAGTGGGCCGACGCGGCGCCCGCCGGTGAGGTCCGGGACTGGAAGTCGTGGTGGTACGAGGCCGACGACACCGTCCGGTACACCGAGTTCATGGCCAAGGACAACGTCCCCTTCCACACGGTGATGTTCCCGGCGACCGAGTTGGGCGTGCGGGAGCCGTGGAAGAAGGTCGACTACGTCAAGGCGTTCAACTGGCTGACGTACTACGGCGGCAAGTTCTCCACCTCGCAGAAGCGGGGCGTGTTCACGGACGCGGCGCTCGACGTGCTGCCCGCGGACTACTGGCGGTACTTCCTGATCGCCAACGCCCCCGAGTCCGACGACTCCTCGTTCACCTGGGAGCACTTCACCGCCACGGTGAACAAGGACCTGGCGGACACCCTCGGCAACTTCGTCAACCGGGTGCTGTCGTTCTCGAAGAAGCGGTTCGGGGACGAGGTCCCGGCCGGCGGTACGCCCGGTGTCGCCGAGGAGAAGCTCGGTACGGAGATCGCCCGGCTGCTCGCCGAGTACGAGGAGCAGATGGAGGCCCTCCAGTTCCGCAAGGCCGCGGCTGCGCTGCGCGCGCTGTGGTCGGCGGGCAACTCCTACCTGGAGGAGAAGTCCCCCTGGCTGGAGATCAAGACCGACCCGGAGGCGGCGGCGCTGACGCTGCGCACGGCGATGAACCTGATCCACCTGTACGCGGTGGTGTCCGAACCGTTCATCCCGGCCACCGCGAAGGCGATGCGGGGCGTGTTCGCCCTGGAGGGCGACACGGCGCTGTGGGTCACGCCGGCTGAGGCGTCCGCGTTGGGCACCGTGCCGGTGGGGACGTCGTTCACGGTGCCGCCCGTGCTCTTCGCGAAGATCACGGACGAGGACCTGGAGGCGTTCCGGGTCCGCTTCGGCGGCGGGGAGTAGTTCGTCGCCGTTCCGGCTTGCCGAAGGGCCGCGCGGGTCGTCCGTTGCGGCCCTTCCGTACGTCCACCTGCGGTGCGCCGCCCCGTGCGGGTGCGCGGTGGTTGCTCGCGCAGTTCCCCGCGCCCCTGATCAGGTGCGCTGCGGCCGGGGTGCGCTGTCCGGTGCGGGCCGGCCTCAGCTCACCCAGTGGGTCAGGGGCTCCGTGTCGAGGTCGAAGCCGACCGGGTCGGGCAGCGGCACGGTCTTGCCGAAGGGGACGGTGAGCACGGATTCGTAGCGCACTCCGTCCGGCAGGGAGTGGACCTTGACCTCGTGCGTGCCGCGGTCGATCAGCAGGTAGACGGGGATGCCGGTCTCGGCGTACGCACGGGGCTTCTCCACCCGGTCGCGGTTCGTGGTGTCCGAGTCGGAGGAGGTGACCTCCACGACCATGAGGACCCCGTCGGCGGAGGCCCACTCGCCCTGGTTGACGAAATGTTCAATGGGCGCCAGCACACCGTCAGGGCGTGCATTACCGCTGCGGTAGCTCTCCACCCGGATGCCCTGCTCCCCGAAGAGCCACGCCCCAGGCAGGGTCTGCGAGCACAACTGCATCAACCAGACGATGATCCGTCCGTGGGCACCGTCCGGCACTGCCTTCTCCCCGATCCTTCCGTTGATGAACTCCAAGCGCAGGGCTTCGTCCACACGGTCGCCCAAGCGGGCAAGCTGCTCGAACTTCTCCTGGTTCAGGACACCCGGGCCCTGTTCAGCGCCGCTCATGCTGGACTCCTGGATCGGTGGTGACTCCCAGGGTAGGGCTCTAGCCCCGGTCGGGGGAGAACTCGTGACGAGTGGTGACATGACCGGGAGTGTAGGAGCGCCCCATGCCGTGCGACGTGCGGATCGTCGCACCATGTGATGAAGGGGAGTGGAAGGGGCTTGCGGGGGCGTACGGGGTGTGAACCTCGGGACTACTCGAACTCGTATTGCAGTTCGTACAGATGGCCCGCCTTCGCCGTCACGGTCACCTCGATCGGGCGTTCGTCGTCGCTGTACACGACCCGCAGCGTGCGCAGGATCGGCAGATCCGTCGGTAGACGCAACGCCTCGTACTGGGCTTGGGTCGGTACGCGGGCCGACACGCGGTCGACGGTGAGCCTCGGCGGGTATCCCATTCCGGCCAGAAGAGCCGGTGTCCCGCCCCGGATCTTCCGGGCTTCCGCCAGGGCGGTTCCCCGTGCGAGGTCGAGAGGGTAGTACGACGAGACCAGTTCGACGGGCTCTCCGTCGTGCAGCAGGAGTTGCTTCCGTTCCACCGCCGTTCCGGTCCCGGCCAGGCCCAGCAGGCTTTCCGAAGTCGGCCGGGCGGATCGTGTCCTGCCGGTGTTCACGGACGGTCACCCCCGAGCCCGCTCGACCGATGACCAGGCGTTCGTCCTTCAGTATCCGAACGCCTTCTGCACGGTGGCGCTCGACGCCTCGAACCGCTCCTTCAGCCGCTGCGTGGAGGGCAGGTTGGTGGCGGGCGCCAGGACACCGGACATGATCTCGTCGCGTAGATCCGCGGCGATGCGCTCGTGCAGGGGACGCCGGTCGAAGGTGTCTTCATGGGTCTCGGGCATGTCAGTCCACCCTCCTCTCGTAGCTGAGTTCCTGGGTGGCGGCCGGAAAGACCGACACGTCGACCTGGAACGGGACGCCCCGGTCGTCCGCCGTGACCCGGGTCAGGGTCAGTACGGGGGCGTCGGCGCCCATCGCCAGCGACTCCCGTTCCTGAGCGTCCGGCATCCGCGCACGCACCACTTCGCGTACGACGTGGGCGACGTGTCCGAGGTCCGCCAGCAGGGTGACGGCGCCACCGGGGATCTTCGAGGTCTCCGTCAGACGGGTGCCCCGGGCGATGGCCGCCGGGTAGTAGGTGTCCGTCAGCTCCGTGGGCTCCCCGTCGAGGAACATGACCCTCCGCCGGACGATCACCTCCGCCGCTTCGTGGAGCCCCAGCAGCTCCGCCACCTCGCGGGAGGCCCGGACCTCCCCGGCCCGGACGACGCGCTGCGTCCCCTTGCGCCCCTTGGCGGCGGTCTCGGTGGTCCAGGCGTCGGCCTGACCCGCCGCAGGGGGCCTCAGGTACGGCGCGGAAGCGTGCGTCCACCCGCCTTCGGGCACGGGTCCTCCCTCTTCACCAGCGTCCCAGAACCTTGCCGCTCTACACAGTAAAGAGAACGCGCGGGCCGCCGCCGTCCTGCGCACCGCCCTGAACGGCGGACCCGTCGTCCGCTACCGCACCACCCGGCAGACCTACGCCCTGACCGCCGTGGCGCGGACGAACACGCGTGACCCGAGAGGCGCCCCGTCAGGGGCGCGGGGAACTGCGCGGGCGACCCCCACGCACCCGCAGGGGAACGCGTACCGCCGGGAACCGTACGGCGCGCCGAAGGGCCGGCGCCTCCGGGGAGGTCGCCGGCCCTTCGGGGAAGAGAGGAACTACTTCGGCTGGGGCTTGCGCACGCTCAGGTGCAGCTCACGGAGCCGGGACTCGTCCAGCTCCGTCGGCGCACCCATCATCAGGTCCTGCGCGTTCCCGTTCAACGGGAACGCGATCGTCTCCCGGATGTTGGGCTCGTCGGCGAGGAGCATGACGATCCGGTCGACGCCCGGGGCGATGCCGCCGTGCGGCGGGGCGCCGAAGCGGAACGCGCGGAGCATGCCCGCGAACTCCTGCTCCACGGTGTCGCGCTCGTAGCCCGCGATCTCGAACGCCTTCAGCATGACCTCGGGCTCGTGGTTGCGGATCGCGCCGGAGGACAGCTCGACGCCGTTGCACACGATGTCGTACTGCCAGGCCAGGATGTCCAGGGGGTCCTTCTCCTCCAGGTCCTTCATGCCGCCCTGCGGCATGGAGAACGGGTTGTGGGAGAAGTCGATGCGGCCGGTCTCCTCGTCCTTCTCGTACATCGGGAAGTCGACGATCCAGCAGAAGCGGAAGACGCCCTCCTCGAAGTGGCCGGCGCGCTTCGCGGCCTCGACGCGGACCGCGCCCATGATCTTCGAGACCTCGTCGTACTCGCCGGCGCCGAAGAACACGGCGTGGCCGGGGGCCAGGGCCAGGCGCTTGGTCAGCTCGGCGACGTTCTCCTCGGTGAGGAACTTCGCGATCGGGCCGGTCAGCGAACCGTCCTCCGCGACCCGGACCCAGGCGAGGCCCTTCGCGCCCTGCTCGACGGCGTACTCACCGAGCTGGTCGAAGAACTTGCGCGGCTGACCGGAGACGTCGGGCACCGGCAGGGCCCGTACGTGCTTGCCGGCGAAGGCCTTGAACTCGGAGCCCTCGAACACGTCGGTGATGTCGACCAGCTCCAGCTGGGCCCGCAGGTCCGGCTTGTCGGAGCCGTACTTCGCCATGGACTCGCGGAACGGGATGCGCGGGAACGGCGAGGTGACCGGACGGCCGCCGCCGAACTCCTCGAACAGCTCCGTCATCAGCTTCTCGATGGGCTGGAACACGTCCTCCTGCTCGACGAAGGACATCTCCACGTCGAGCTGGTAGAACTCGCCCGGCGAACGGTCCGCGCGGGCGTCCTCGTCCCGGAAGCAGGGGGCGATCTGGAAGTAGCGGTCGAAGCCGGAGATCATCAGCAGCTGCTTGAACTGCTGCGGGGCCTGCGGCAACGCGTAGAAGCGGCCCGCGTGCAGCCGGGACGGGACCACGAAGTCACGGGCGCCCTCGGGGGAGGTCGCGGTGAGGATCGGGGTCGCCATCTCGTTGAAGCCGAGGGCGACCATCTTGTGGCGGATCGCGGAGATCACGGCCGTCCGCAGCATGATGTTGCGGTGCATGCGCTCGCGGCGCAGGTCGAGGAAGCGGTACTCCAGGCGCCGCTCCTCGTTGACCCCGTCCTCGGCGTTGATCGTGAACGGGATCTGCTGGGCCGCGCCCAGCACCTCGACCGCGTCCGCCTCGATCTCGACCTCACCGGTCGGCAGCTCGGCGTTGACGTTGTCGGCGCCGCGGGACACGACCTTGCCGTCGATCCGGACGACGGTCTCCTTGGTCAGCTTGTCCAGGACCTCGGCCGCGGCGGTGCCGGGGCGGGCGACGAGCTGGGTGATGCCGTAGTGGTCGCGCAGATCGATGAAGAGGATGCCGCCCAGGTCTCGACGGTTGTGCAGCCAGCCGCTCAGCCGGACGTCGGCGCCGACGTCAGAGGCGCGGAGCTCGCCGCAGGTGTGGGACCTGTACCGATGCATCGTGGTTCATCCAGTCTTGACGGAGTGCAGTGCCGGGCCCGTCAAGGTTACCGCCCGCCCCCAAGATCCCCCGCCCCGTTTGTGCGCCCGCCCCGGCCGCCCCGTGCACCCCGGCCGCCCCGCGCGTTCCCCGCGTTCCGTTGCCCCGCGGGCCGGCGCCGCCCCCGGACGCGGTGGCCTTTTCCGGTCCGATATTCCTACAGTGGGGCAATGCGTACCGAAGAGCCCCCGCCCTCCGCACGGGCCGGGGCGTCCGCCCTGCCCGGCGCCGAGGAGGCGCTCAGGGCGCTCCGCAGCGGGCTGTGGCACTGGGACACCGCCGCCGGTGTCGTCACCGTCGACGCGGAGGCCGCCCGGCTGCTCGGTCTGCCGCCGGTCGCCGGCGAGGTCACGGAGGCCCGGGTGCGCGCCCGCTTCCACCCGGTCGACTGGAACGAGATCGACGGGGTCGTCCGGCTCGCCGTCGCGGAGGACTCCCTCGCCGAGGCCCGCCTGCGGATCATGGACGAGCGGGGCCGGGTGATCCGCACGGTGCGCAGCCGCTCCAAGCCCACGTACCACCGCGAGACCGGTTCGTACGAGTTGGTCGGCGTGCTCCAGGAGATCGGCGAGCAGCCGCCGGGCGCCGCCGCGCACTCCCCCGTCACCGGTGACTGGCGCCGCTCCCGGGAGGCGTTCCTGCTGGACGCGGGGCGCGCGCTGGCGGAGGCCCGGTCGACGGCGGAGGTGCTGCGGGTCGCGGCCCGGCTGTCGATGCCCGGCTTCAGCCCCGACGGCCTCGCCGTGTTCGGGTTGGCGGGCGACCACCTCACCGTCATCGGCCACCACGGGCACTCCCCGGGCGCCGAAGGCCCCTTCACCGCGATGCCGCTGGACACCGACTACCCGGCGGCCGAGGTGGTGCGCACCGGACGGGCCGTGTACCTGTCCTCGCCCGGCGACTACCGCCGCGACTACCCGACGGCGTGGCGGCTCGCGGAACCCTTCGAGCGGCAGTCCTGGGCGTTCCTGCCGCTGGTCGTCGCGGGCCGCACCATCGGGGCGTGGATGGCGGCGTTCGCGTACCGGGTGACGTTCACCCCGGACGAGCGGGCGGTCCTGACGACCGTCGCGCGGATGCTGGCCCAGGCGTTGTCGCGGGCGGGCGCCGCCGAGAGCGAACGGGAACTCACCGACGGCCTCCAGCGCTCGATGCTCCCCACCCTCGGACCGGAGATCCCCGGCGTGCGACTGGCCGCGCGGTACGTGCCGACCGGCGGCGGACTCCAGGTCGGGGGCGACTGGTACGACGTGATCCCGCTGCCGTCCGGCCGGATCGCCCTGGTCATCGGGGACGTCCAGGGGCACGACGTCCGGGCCGCCGGGCTGATGGGACAGCTGCGGGTCGCGCTGCGCGCCTACGCGGCCGAGGGCCACCGCCCGGACGCGGTGCTGTCCCGCGCCGGACGGTTCCTCGCCGGGCTCACGGACGCCGTCCCGTACGGCGCCACGGGTCCCGCGCCGCCCGGGGAGGCCGCCGAGACCCGTTTCGCTACCTGTCTGTACGTGGAGGCCGACCCGCTCACGGGGGTACTGGAGATCGCCCGCGCCGGGCATCCGGAGCCGGCGATCCGGCTGGCCGACGGCACGGTCCTGCTCCGCTCGACGGCCGGCGGACTGCCGCTGGGCATCGACCCGGACACCGACTACCCGACGACCCGGTTGGTCCTGGAACCCGGCGAGACCATGCTGATCTGCACGGACGGCCTGATCGAGACGGGCGGCCACGACTGGGACACCGGTTGGGCCCGCATCCGCAGCACGCTGGAGGAGCACCCGGGCGACAGCCTGGAGGAGCTGGCGGACGGCCTGGTCCAGGCGGTGCACGGACCGTCCTCGCACCACACGACGGGACCGCTGGCGGACCGCCGCGAGGACGACATCGCCTTCCTGCTGCTGCGCCGCGGTGAACGTCCCGAACCGGTGACGCCGACCCGGCGGACCCTGCTGACGGTGGCCCAGGCGGAGCCGCACCGCATCGCCGCGGGCCGCCAGCAGCTGCGGGAGCTGCTGCACGACTGGGCGGACCGCGAACAGGTCGACTCGGCGGTGCTGATGGTGTCCGAGACGCTCACCAACGTCCTCGTCCACACGGACGGCGATGCGCTGATGACGGCCGAGGTGACCGGCGAACCGGGCCGGCGTCGGCTGCGGGTCGAGGTCACCGACGCCAGCGACGACCTGCCGCACCGGCGCGAGCCCGGCGAGTTGGCGTCCTCCGGGCGGGGCCTGGTGCTGATGGACCTGCTCGCCGACGCGTGGGGCGTGGACCCCCGCGGCGAGGGCAAGAGCACCTGGTTCGAGCTCGCCGAGTCCACGAAGTCCGCAGGGCCCGAGCGGGAGCCGGAGTCGGAGCCCGGTACCTAGCGCGGCCGTGACGGACGGCGGCCAGAGCCCGGCAACTCCCCTCCCCGGGGCGGGTGTCCGGCCTGATACCGGCTTGGCTCCCGAAGCGGCGGTGGGGCACCATGGCCACTGGACAAGTCAACTGGCCAACCAGTGAGGGACACGCGACCCATGGCACTGCCGAAGTACGAACAGATCGCGACCGAGATCCGGGGCCGCATCGTGCGGGGCGAACTCAACGCGGGCGACAGCCTGCCGAGCGAACGCGAGATGACGGACCGGTGGAGCGTCTCCCGTCCGACGATCGTCCGGGCGCTCCAAGTGCTGCGCCAGGAGGGCCTGATCGCCTCCCGACAGGGCGTCGGAACCACCGTGCAGCCGCGCGTTCCGCTGGCGCGCAGCGCGGGCGAGCGGTACCAGACCGCCGTCGCGACGGGGAACATCTACACGGCGGGGGAGTACGCCGAGATCCTGGCGGCGGAACTGACGGCCGCCCCGGAGCACGTCGCCACCGCACTGGGCGTGGAGACGGGAGCGAGCGTCGCACGGCGGCAGCGTGTCACTCGTGAGGGTGATCGTGCTTCGGCCATGTCCACCTCGTGGTTCACCACCGAAGTGGCCGACGCCGCGCCCCGGCTGTTGCAGCGGGAGCGGGTGCGCGAGGGCACCACGCGTTATGTGGAGATGCAGACCGGCCGGCGCCCGCAGACGGGCCGCGACTGGTGGAGTGCGCGGCTCGCCACCGACGACGAGCTGCGCGTTCTCGGACTCGACGGGCCGCAGGCGGTCGCGGAGGTGCGCCACATCTCCTATGACTCGGACGGCAGGCCGCTGGCCTACGAGGTGGGCGTGACGCCCGCCGGGCGATGGGCCAGGACCGAGGAGTACGCCATGCGGTCGGAGTGACGCGGCTGGCTGAAATGCCCTGCACAGCCCCCAACAACCCCTGCTTCGGCAGGGGTTGCTTCGTTTGACCTCCTTGACTGGACAGGTCAACCGGTGGAATGGTCCACCTATCCAATTCCCGTGACGGAAGGGCAGGCGACACCCGATGGTCGATCCCCGATACAGGCCCGGCGCCGGTTGGCGCGCGGACCGCATCCCGGGCAAACGCGTCCAGAAGATCGAAGGTGACGACGGCACCCGCTACCGACTGCCGCTCACGATCGTGCGGAACGGTGAGCACCGGGGCGACACCAGTCTGTGGATGTCCCCCTCCGAAGCGGAAGCCCTCCACGCGGAGCTGTGCCACGTCCTCGCGGACAACGACGAGGACCGCCGACGCCCGGCCTGCTCCCCCGCCCGGTGAGGCCCGCCCGCAGTCGGTTACGGCTGCGCGACGCGTTCGTCCGCTCCACCCGCGTACTGATCGGCGGCAGGTGCGGCCGGGTGATCGGGACGGCCCTCGGCACCGTCTGAACCCCCCGGGTGCCACCGGTCCGGCCGGTGGCACCCGGGGCCTACCGCGCAGACGGCCGTCCGACGCCGGATCAGGATCGGGCAGGCGAAGACGCGGGCGGGGACGGGGGCGCCGCGCCGCCGTAGTGGATGCGCAGCTCCGAGATCACGCCGAACGCCGCCGCCGTGAGCGGCACCGCGAGCAGCATCCCGAGGATGCCGGCCACCGAGGCGCCCGCGGTGATCGCCAGCAGCACGATCGCCGGATGCATCTGCACGGTCCGGCTCTGGATCATCGGCTGGAGCACCTGCCCCTCCAACACCTGCACGGCGAGCACCACCCCGAGCGCCCAGAGCGCGATGACGAACCCCCGGTCGGCGAGGGCGACGAGGACGGCGACCGCCCCGGAGATGAAGGCGCCCAGGTAGGGGATGTACGCGCCGACGAAGACCAGGGCGCCCAGCCCGATCGCCCCCGGCACGTCCAGGACCAGCAGGCCGACGGTGATGCACACCGCGTCGATGAACGCGATGAGCGTGGTCCCGCGCATGAAGCCCTCCACGGCCCGGAACGCCCGGCGGGCCATCGCCTCCAGGGTGTGCCCGGAGCCGCCGGGCGCGAACGAGTGCAGCGCGGCGAGCGCCCGCCCGGAGTCCCGGAGGAAGAAGAAGATCAGCAGCAGGGCCAGTACCGCGGTCGCGATCATCGTGCCGACGACGCTGATCCCGGTGATCACCCCGGACGCCGCGGTGCTCCCGAACTTGCCCAGCAGTTCCTTGGCGTTGGCCGCCAGGTCGTCCAGGGAGGTGCCGGCCGCCCCGAAGTAGTCGGTGATCGACCGGCCGGCCGTCCGCAGCGAGGTGATGATCTGCGGGCCGGAGTCGACGAGCGCGGCGACCACGATGTACACCGCCCCGCCGACCACCGCGACGACGGCCACGCAGGTCAGGCCCGCCGCCAGCGAGGCGTTCACCTTCGCCGCCACCAGCCGCCGGTACAGCGGGCGCAGCAGCGCCGTGCCCAGCAGGGCGAGCAGCACCGGGGTGACCGCCGTCTTGAAGACGATGCACAGCCAGATCCCGACCGCCACGACCCCGGCGACCAGGAGGAACACGACGCACCAGGCGGCGGTCCGACGGACGGGTTCGGGCAAAAGGGTACGCACGGTTCATAGCGTACGCAGGGGTCGGCGAACCACGGGTGCGCCCCGCGGGCGCCGTCGACGGGTGACGCCCCCGGCGGCCCGCGGGTGCTCAGTCCCGGAGGTTGATCGTGCCGCGCTGCCGCGGACCGTCGAACTTCGAACGGTCGACCGGCGGTCGGGGCGCCGGGGCGAGGGCCGTGAGCTTGATGACCTCGCGGCCGGCCAGGGCCACCCGCCACTGTCCGAGGTCGGGCCGTGCCCCGTAGGCCCCGGCGGCCTGGTCCAACAGCCGCCGCACCGCGTGCTCCCGACGTTCGTCCAGCACCCCGGGCAGCGGGGTGAACGGTGCGCCCGGGGCCGCGTACGCGTCGCGCGCGAGGATGCGGCTGATCGCGAGGGCGGCCTTGTAGCGGTCGGTGTCGACGGTGACGGCACCGGGCTTCGCCTCGGGGTCGCCCCAGTCGATGGTGTCCGCCTGCGCCAGCACCGGCGCCCGGCCCACCAGCCGCGCGCCGTCGCAGTCCAGCAGGTACACCGCGGGGGCGGGCCGCAGGGTCCACAGCACGTTCGCCGCCGAGAGGTCACCCAGCACCAGGCCCATGGTGTGCAGCCGGTGCAGCGCCTCGACCAGGGCCACGGCCAGCGCGTACCGCTCGGCAGGCGAGGGCTGCGCCACCGACTGCCAGGCGGCCTTCGGCGGGCGCAGCAGGAACGCCAACTCGGTCAGCTTGGTGTCCCCGGTGCCCGTGGTCCAGGTCATCGTCTCCGGGGCCCGGCGCATCAGGAACCCCGTCACCCGGCCCGCGCTGACGACCCGGCACAGCGGCCACGCGGCCTCGGCGTCGAGGCGGTCCCGGTGCGTCGGGTCGAGGACCCGGCGCACGCCGACCAGTCCGGCGAGCGCCTCCCCGTCGACCTGCCGCGGATCGCGGTAGCTCTTGTACAGCACCGTGGGCAGGTCGGCCAGGGTGAACACCTCGCCCTGGCCGCCGTCCCCGATGCGGTCCCGTACCGCCAGTGCGCCGAGGGGGACGTCCGCGCCGTCGTCCACGCTCATCCCTCGGGGCCCTCCCACAAGCACACGGCGGTGCGGTCGTCGTCGTAGGACTTCACCCGGTACTGGAGTTGCCAGAGGAAGTCGACCGGTCCGGGCACCTCGGCGGAGCCCCAGGCCCCGGCGAGGAAGTCCCGCATCCCGGCGTCCCCGGCGAGCGGGGTGGACAGGCCGTCGGTGCAGAGCACCAGGAGGTCCCCCGGCAGGGCGGGACCGTAGATCAGCGAGCGGGCGAACCGCGAACCGGGCAGCGCCTCGGTGCCGGTGTCGATGACCCCGGAGCCGCCCTGTCCCTCACCGAACACGTCGACGGTCCACACGCCCCGGCGCAGCAGCGCCCCGCCGCCGTCGCCCACCGCGAAGAAGCCGCGGTCCCGGACCCGCGGGTCGAGGGGCACCAGCAGTCCGCGCAGGGTGGTGGCGTGGTCGGCGGGGTGCCCGCCGCGTTCGGCCACGCTGCGGGCGAGTCCTTCGGCGGCGCTGCCGACCGCCGAGTTCACCAGCGCGCTGAACGTCGGCTCGTCGTGGGCGCGCAGCGATTCGGCGAGTTGCTCGGCGTACCGGTCGAGGAAGAGCGCGACGCTGCGGCTGACCTCGTGCGAACCGATGTGCGAGCGGGCGGCGGAGCCCACGCCGTCGGCGACGGTGAGCAGCAGCAGTCCGTTCGTCGGGTCGGGGCCGCCGAGCCGGGTGACGCCCAGCGCGTCCTGGCGCGGACCGCCCTCGTAGCGGTGCGAGTCCCCGCGGATCGAGGCGGCCCGTACCGTCAACGCCCCGTGGGTGGCACCGTCCACGACGATGTCCGGAACCACCGCGCCGTCGAGGTCGTCGCGCACGGACGGCAGGGTGCCGGGGTGCGGCGCGTACAGCGGCGGCTTGGGGCCGCTGTGCCGCGGGGGGCCCAGCAGCGGTACGGCGGCGGGGACCCGAACGGCTTCCGGAGCGGCGCCCGGCGGGGCCGGTTCCACCGCGGGCGCGCCCTCGGCCACCGGTACGGGCGCCGGAGCCGGTACGGGGGCGGACTCCGGTACGGGGGCGTGCGGTTCGGGGGCGGCGACGGGTGCGGGGGTGGGCGGCGGCGGGGGGACGGGCCGGTAGGCCACGGCGCCGACGCCCGACGGCAGGCTGTTCCACGCCTCGTCGAGCGCGTCCGCCCGCGCCTGCCCCGCCTCGGGGGTCTCCTCGGGACCCGACGCGGCCGGCGGCCACTCCTGAGGGGCGCCCGGCTGCGGGGCGCCCGGCTGGTGGATGTCCGGCTGGTGGATGTCCGGCTGGTGCACGGCCGGCCTCAGAGCTTGTCGAGGGAGACGGAGGTGAAGCCGGGCACGGTCTCGTCCACGGCGAGGTTGAACCCGCCGCTGCCGTCCGCCGGGATGCTGCTCGCCGAACGCACGATCGACCGGGTCAGGCTGGCCGCGAACTCGCGCAGCGCCTGCGCCGCCGACACGCTCTGGTCCTGCTGCATGAACGCCCGGAAGTTGGCGACGTGACCGATCGTCGCCCGGTCCGCCTCGCCGATGCCGAACGCGATGATGTTCGGCCGGTAGCGGGCGTCGATCAGCTCCTTGTGCGCCTGCTGCCAGTCGTCGTCGGTGGGCCCGCCGTCGGAGAGGAAGAACACCACCGGCCGGTACACGTCGTGGCCCTCCGCCTTCAGCGTGGTCACGTCCGCCTCGATGCAGGTGCGCAGGGTGCGGAACGCCTCCCCGTACGCGGTGAGTCCCCCGGCCGCGAGGCCCGGCAGGGTGTCGATGTCGCTGAGGTCCACCAACGGTTGCAGCACCTTGGCGTCGTTGGAGAAGCCGATCAGGCAGAACCGGGTCTTGTCCGCGACGGTCGGGTTGGTGCTGATCTCGCGGTGCAGCTCCGGCAGCGCGCTGTTGATGCTGTCGAGCGGGTCACCGTTCATGGATCCCGACTCGTCACACACGAGATAGAAGGGAAGGATCTGCACGGTTCTCGTACCTCCGGGCGGTGCTGTCAGGGTCGTGGGGCGGGGCGAACGTCCTCCGAGCCGGGAACGGTCGTCTCGGGACGGTCGCTTCAGTAGGTGTAGAAGTAGATCTCCAGATCGGCGGAACCGGCGGCCCCGCCCTTCCAGAAGTCGCGGGTCGTCGCCCCCTTGAACATGCCCGGACGGGCCTTCGTCAACAACGAGTTGACCCGGTGCGCGTAGTCGCCGCCGGCGCCCGGTTCGCCGTGGCGCCCGAAGGTGAGGACGAACGCGGCCTGCCGGCCCCGGTGCTTCGCGGTCACCGCACGCAGTTGGCGCACGATGCGGGCCCCGTCGCCGCGGGCCGCCGCGATGGAGACCCGTACCGGTTTGCGGTTCACCGCACGCGGGCCCTTCGGCTTCGCCGGCGACGTGCCGTCCGCAGACGCCGAAGGGCCGGGCCGCTTGCCCTCCGCGGCCTTGACCGGGTCGCCCTGGTCACCCATCGCGACCAGCGCGAGGACCAGCAGCAGGTCCGCGAAGAGCCAGCCCGCCAGGTGCAGGGCGTTGAACCGACGGGGCCGCGCCGGCCGTCTCCCCGGGGGCCTCACCGGTGGCCCGCCGGGGGCAGCGCGCCGGGCGCGGGCGTGTCACCGCCGTCGACGGGACGGGCGTCCTGCGGCTCGTCGTCGACCCAGGGACCGTAGGGGGCGGCGCTCTCCACTCCGCTGCCGGTGCGCCCCTCGGTGCTGCTGGAGCCCAACGGTCGCTCGGCCAAGGTCGGCTTGACCAACGTCTGGTGGGCCACGGTCGGGTTGCCCGACGCCGAGTTGCCCCACGTCGGATCGGTCGATGGCGCAGCGCCCTGCTCCGGGTGGCCGGCCGGGCCCGGCACCCGGGGGCGGAACGCGCCCTCCCGGGCCGCCTCCGCGACCACCGCGACGAGTTCCGCGAACCGTTCGGCGGTCTCCCGCAGCGCCCGGGCCTCCTCGGCGAGCCGCTGCGCCGCCTCCTGGGAGCCGGCGACCGCCCGCGCCGTGTCCTCGGTGACCTCCCCGAGCCGGTCCAGCACGCGGGCCGACACGTCCGTGGCCACCTCCGTCGCCGTGGTGAACGAACGTTGGGCGGCGCCCAGGGTGTGGACCGAGTCCTCCACCCGCTCCCCGGCCCGCCCCAACGCGTCCCGCACCTCGCCGTTGACGGTGCGGACGTCGTCGAGGGCCTTGCCCACGTCGCCGCCCGTGGTGCGGACCGCCGTCTCGATGCGGTGCGCGGCCTCCTCCAGGGGCCGGGCCGCAGCCGCCACCCCCGCGAGCCGCTGTTCCGCGCTGTCCACGGCCTCCCCCACCACGGACGCGGCGGCCGTCAACTCCTTCTGCGTGGTGGCGGACCGCCGCACCAGCGAACCCAACGAACCCGCCGCCTTCGTGAGTTCACCGGTGAACCGGGCGGGCGAGGTCAGCTTCTCCTCGTTGAGCAGGAGTTGGGCCTTGGTCAGTACGGGGACGAGCCGGGCGAGCAGGTCGTCGGCGGTGCGCTGCGCCTCGGCCTCCCGGCGGTCCTCGCGGGCGCGCCGGATGCCGTGCACGGTGGTGAGGACCAGCAGGACGACGATCGCCCCGGTCGCCAACATCGCCACGTTCCCGAAGGTGGACCAGCCGGTCAACCGTCCTTCGAAGCCGGTCTGCCACAGCTGGAGGAACGGCCGGGCCGCCATCTTCGGGTCCGCCCCGATCAGCGCCTCGTACGCGCTCGACGCCCGGGTGAGCCCGATCCAGGTGAGTAGCAGGGGAACGAAGACCAGGGCGCCGAGCACCGCCTCCAGCAGACCCCAGAGTCCGCGTCGCCCGTCGTCACCGCCCGGCACGTGGACGCTCTCCGGGCGGGCGTAGGCGTCCAACAGGTCGAGTTCCGTCCAGGGTTCGAGATCGCTGTCGCCGACGCCCTGGAGCGCGTCGGCGAGCGTGGTCAGCTCGTCCCGCCGTGGTGCGAGCCCGGGCTGGTCGGCCAGGTACCTCAGCTGTCCGGCGACCGCCGAACGGTCGGCCAGTACCCCAACGGGCATGAACACCCCACAGAACAGAGGACGGAGAAGACGGAACGGGAGGAGACGGAGTGGGCGAGGGAACGGAGCGTACAAGAGGGGACACGGAAGGACACCGTGAACGGCGACAACGGTGACGGCGTCGAACGGTGGGACACCGCACCGCGGACCTTCCGGATCGAGCCGGTCGCCCGCCCCCGCGCGCCGCTCGCACTCACCCCCGTGACCCCCGCGCGCAGCCGCCGATACTAGCGCACAAGGCACGGACAGGGCATATGATCCGGCGTGTTTCCAAGGGAGTTGGGGACCGCAGAGGGGGCCCGATGAACACCAGTGAACACCGTCCCGGGGACGATCGCAGACGTCAGGTGATCGATCTGCGCGGGCCCACCGCGCCCACCGCGCCCGCCCCGGCACCGTCCCGCCAGGAACGTCCCCGCCCCCCGACCCGGTTGCGCGCACCGGAGCCCGGAGCGCCGGCGCCGCTGGTGCTGTCCGCCGCCCGACCGCAGACCCGGATCGGCGGGCGGGGCGTCCTCCAGGCCAACCTCAACTGGCGGCCCGGGGTGGACGCGGACCTGGACCTCGGCTGTCTGGTCGCCTGCCGGGAGGGCGACGGTACGGCGGTCCAGGCGCTCGGCGACGCGTACGGGTCCCTCACCGCATGGCCGTACGTCAGCCTCGACCAGGACGACCGCACCGGTGCCAGCTCCGACGGCGAGACCCTGCGCGTCAGCCTGGACCACGCCCACCTCTTCGAACGCCTACTGCTCTACGTGTACGTGTACGAGGGCGCCGTCGACTTCCGCAGTCTGGGTGCCGCGGTGACGGTGTCCGCCCCGGGGCAGCAGGACGTCCGGATCGACCTCGACGATTCGCCGACCGGGGCGACCGCGTGTGCGATCGCCCTGGTCCGTCCGGCCGTCGACGGCTTGTCCCTGCGTCGGGAGGTCCAGTGGTTCCGTCCGACGCCGGAGCTGTGGCTCCACCAACAGATCGACGCGGCCTACGGGTTCGGCTTCGAATGGGTGTACGCGACGAAGGGGGAACGCTGAGGCGCGATGCCGTACGGGTCGGTCAGCCCGGGGCGGGGTCCCGGTCCTCCAGCGCGCACAGGGTCCCGTACGCGGACTGCACGAAGGGGGCGAGGGGGGTGGGCGCGGTGTTCGCGAGGGCGGCGAGCGCGGTGCCGGAGCGGGGGAGGAAGCCCACGAACGCGGTGAACCCCCGGGTGCCACCGGAGTGGTGGAGGAGCGGGCGGCCCTGCCGGGGCCGGAGGTTCCAGACCAGGCAGAGGCGGTTGTCGGTGCGGGGGAGCACCAGCCGCGGGCGCTGCACGTCGGCGAGGGCGGCGCGCAGGCTGGGGGGCGCCGCGCTGGCCGTGGGGTCGAGCAGGGCCGTCAACGTGGTGAGCAGGTCCCGGGCGCTGGAGCGCAGGGCGCCGGCGGCGGGCAGGCCGGGGATGCGCCAGGCCGGCCGGGGCCGGCCGTGCCAGTGCCCCCGTGCCTGGGGACGGTGGGGGTCGCAGTCGGAGTCCGTCAGGCCCAGGGGGGTCAGGACCCGTTCGGCCAGCAGTGCGGGGTAGCCGGCCGGGTCCCCGTCGTCGCGACCGCCGGCGGCCCGGACCAGTGCGTGACCGAGGAGCCCGGCCCCGAAGTTGGAGTAGCGCACCCGTGCGCCGGGGCGGTGGTGCAGCCGGGTGCGGGAGAGCGAGTCCAGCAGGTCGGTGGTGGTGAACTCGGCGTACGGGTTGCTGAACCAGGCGCGCCGGGCCGAGCCGGTGACCAGGCCCGGGGGCAGCCGGGGCAGCCCGGAGGTGTGGGTGGCCAGGTGCAGCAGGGTGATCGGGGGGCCCGGCACCCGGCGGGGCAGGTAACGGCTGACGGGGTCGTCGTAGCGGACCTCGCGTCGGGCGGCGAGTTCCGCGAGCAGCAGCGCGGTGAACGTCTTGGTGACCGAGCCGGTCTCGAAGCGGGTCTCCGGGGTGCTCCCCCGGGTCAGCAACAGGCGGTCGTCGCCCTGTCCGGCCGCCACGGCCACCGCGGTCGCGCCCTTGGCGGCGTGGAGCAGTGGCCGTAACCGGGCGTCGAGGAGCGGGTCGGTCACCGGGCGCCCGCCCGGTCCCCGACGGCCCGGTCCCCGGCCGCCCGGGCGAGGGCGACGGAACCGGCCACCGCGGTGACGACGACGGTGTGTTGGTGGTCCGCGAAGCGCAGCGCCGGGTCCTCGTCGACGGGGTCGCCGTCGCGGGGGACGAAGCCGTCCTCCTGTTGGAGGTCGGCGAGCATCTGCCAGTCCTCGGGGTTGCAGTAGGGCTCGTCCAGGCTGGCGCCGACGATGAGGAGTTCGCCCACCAGGTCCCACTGGGCGACCTCGCGCCAGATGTCGATCCACACCGGTAGCCAGGTGCGCAGGTACGCGGTGATCTGCGGGGACAGGCCCTGGGGACGGCTGCCCCAGTCGGTGAGGTGGAAGACGGTGTGGGTGACCGCGTATCCGGTGATCCAGTTGATGGCCCACGGTTCCGGCAGGGCGCCGAGCCAGGTGTCGCGGGTGAGCGCGGCCCAGTCGTCCTTGCGGTCCAGGCCCACCACCCGGGCGGCGTTGGCCACCGCGAGCTTGCGGTTGGGCAGGTGCTCGATTCCCTCGACGGAACGCAACCCGGTGAGGTGGGTGAGCAGCCGGTGCAGGTCCGCGTGGCGGTATCCGCAGCGGGCGAAGGCCGCGTAGGTCTCCAACGGGTCGGTCATCAGGACGTGCTGGAGCTGGCGTTCGTACAGCATGTCGCCCTGCCGGAACTGGTCCCAGCAGAAGTCCAACAGGCTCTGTGCAGCGACCAGTTGACCGGGACCGGCGACGCCGTCACGCAGGATGACGGAGGCGGCGAGCGCGGTTTCGCTGAGGGGTTTGTAGACGCTGTCGGGTTCGGCGAGCGTCTCCGTACCGTCCTGGAGGAAGGCGCCGTGGGCACGGTTCGCGTGCAGCCAGGACAGGCCCCGGTCGGCCATGCTCCGGGCCGCCACGGCCACGGACTCGGGAACCGTCATCTGCGTACCGCCTCCGGGTCCTGGGGGTACTGGGGGAGCTGGCCTTCGAGCAGGTGCCGGGCGACCGCCAGGTCGACCGCGGCGCGGGGGCTCGTCCCGCCCAGGAGCCGTACGTGCTCCGTCGTCGTCACCGGGTCGAGCGGCAGGGCGACGCCTTCGTGGTGGAGCCAGGCGAGCCAGCGGATCAGCCGGACCGCGGTGGAGTAGTCGCGGCGCAGCACCGAACGGGTGACGCCGCGGGACAGGGACAGCGCCGCGCCGCGGGCCGCCTCGTGCACCGGGCCGTCGAGACCGGGGGTGGCGAGCGAGGCGAGCTGCGCCATCCGTACGGACCACTGCTGCCAGTCGCCGGTGTCGGTGAGGGCGCCGGCCGCGGTGGGGGGCGGGGTGTCCGTGCCGGGGGCGGTCTCCCCGCCGAAACGGGTCAGGAGCTGCCCGGTCGCCCAGTCGCGCCAGGCGACGACGCCGCCGTCGCCGGGGGCCGGGGCGCCGACGACCGACGCCGGGAAGGCGTCGAACGACCGGGCCACGGCGGCGGCGTCCTCCGTGTGGAAGGGAACGCCGATGAGCACGTGCGGGGTGAAGGCGTCCGCGCCGATGACCCGGATGGCGGCGAGAGCGGCCAACGCATCGGGAGCGGTGTGGAAATGGCGGGCGATGAACGCCGTGTCCCCGGCGCCGCGAAGGGCGCTGAGGACACGGGTGGCGAGTTCGTCTGCCGCCGCAGCGAAGTTCGCCCGAGAGCTCACTTACTCTTCGGCTCCCTCGGCTCCTTGGGGGACAGGAGCAGGGCGAGCAGCAGAAGACCGACAGACTCCGGCGCGTAGATGGGAGCGCCGCTGACCGTGGTCTCCGGCTCCAGCATCAGTGTTCCTACGGCCGTTGCCTCACTAGAGGTAGCGACGATGCGGATGTCCTTCTGAGCGAGCATCAGTGCCTCCTTTTGGAGAGACGTATCACCACTTATGTGGCGATGCTGCTAATGAGGCTAGCCGTTCATACAAGACTTAGAGCGGCGAAGTTCTGATGTTCACCCGAAAGGCGGCGTGTCTCCGATGTCACCGCATCGGGGCGGCCGGGACGGGAACTCGGCGACGAACTCGGTGTCGGCCACCGCGTCGTGGCCCCGGGTGGCCCTGTACCGGGGGAGTTCGGACAGCCGCCGGACCGGGCCCTCGCGCCGCCTCCGACGACCAGCAGGCGGCGTTCACCCGGTCGGCGGCGCGCCTTGTGGTCGGCGTACGCCGGGCGTCGCCTCCCTGCGCGGGTCGAGGTCGGCCGGAATCACGGCGGGCGGGCCCGTGGTGAACCGGAACGGGGTTCCGGGGTGGGGCTCCGGGGTGGGGTTCCGGGACGGGTCTGTTGGGCGGGGCTGTTGGGCTGAACGCCGAACGGCCCCGTCCGGCTGGTGGGCCGGACGGGGCCGTGGGCGTGCGGGCGCACGGGGCTGACGCCCCGGGGTCACATGCCGTGGACCGCCGGGATCGTGCCGAGCCGGCCCTTCTGGAAGTCGTCGAACGCCTGCTGGAGCTCTTCGCGGGTGTTCATGACGAAGGGGCCGTAGTGGGCCATCGGCTCGCGCAGCGGCCGACCACCGAGGAGGACGACCTCCAGGTCCGGGGTGTGGGAGTCCTGCGACTCGTCCGCGCGGACGGTGATCGACGAGCCGTTGCCGAAGACCGCGGTCTGGCCGAGGTGGATCGGACGACGGTCCGTGCCCACGGTGCCGCGTCCGGCGAGGACGTACGCCAGGGCGTTGAAGTCCTGCCGCCAGGGGAGGGTGACCTCCGCGCCGGGGCGCACGGTCGCGTGGACCATCGTGATCGGCGTGTGGGTGATGCCGGGCCCCTCGTGTCCGTCCAGCTCACCGGCGATCACCCGGAGCAGCGCACCGCCGTCGGGCGTGGTGAGCAACTGGATCTCTCCACCGCGGATGTCCTGGTAGCGGGGGTCCTTCATCTTGTCGGCGGCGGGCAGGTTGACCCACAGCTGGAGGCCGTGGAACAGGCCGCCGGACATCACCAGCTGCTCCGGCGGGGCCTCGATGTGCAGCAGGCCGGAACCCGCCGTCATCCACTGGGTGTCACCGTTGGTGATGGTCCCGCCACCGCCGTTGGAGTCCTGGTGGATGAAGGTGCCGTCGATGATGTAGGTGACGGTTTCGAAGCCGCGGTGGGGGTGCCAGGGGGTTCCCTTCGGCTCACCCGGCGCGTAGTCGACCTCGCCCATCTGGTCCATCATGATGAACGGGTCCAGGTACTTGTAGTTGATCCCGGCGAAGGCCCGGCGGACCGGGAATCCCTCGCCCTCGAAGCCGCTCGGAGCGGTGCTCACGGCCAGCACCGGACGCGCGTCGGCGTCCTTCGGTGCAGCCACGCGGGGCAGGGTCAGCGGGTTCTCAACGGTCACAGCGGGCATGGTGGGGACCTCCTCGTGATCCGAGTTTAGTTGAATGTAGAACTTTCTGCCACTGGAAAGCATTCCCCGGCCCCACCGGGCCGACCCACCCGACCTCGAAAGACGGAAACGTCCCCGCCACACGCTTGGATTCTCCAAGTACCGATGTTGGGCGAGGGCGGCCCCCACTGCGGCGGGACCGACCGTGGCGGGACCGACCGGCAGGGGATCAGTCCGCCACGGCGCGGATGAGCCGCGCCGCTGAGCGGGGTCGGGCCCACTCCGGCACGGGACCAACCCGATCGCCCGCACGGGTCAGCCGCACCACAGCGCGGGATCAGCCCCCACCGCCGAACAGGGTCGGCGGCGTCGCGGCGGGGATCGGTCCCGCCGCCGAAGGGTGTCCCCCCTCGACCACCACCACGACACGGGACCAATCGCACCGCGCTGACCGGGCCGCCCCCGCCCCGGCACGAGGTCAGGCCCGCCACCGAACCGGGTCAGCCCACCCCGGCGCGGGCTCCGCTCCGCTCCGCACCACCGCACGGGACCAACCGCACCACCGCACGGGCTCAGCTCCGTCAGGACGGCTCCAGCAAGCCGCGCAGCACCTCGTACGAGTGGTCCCAGTTCCACTCCGCCCGGACCCACGCGCGCCCCTTCGCCCCCATGTCGGACGCGAGCCGGCCGTCGCGCAGCAGCCGGACCAGACGGTCGCCCACCGCCGCTACCGACCGACCGTCGACCACGTACCCCGTCTCCCCGTCGCGCACGGTGTCCGGGGCGCCGCCGGAGTCACCTGCGACGACCGGCAACCCGGACGCGGCGGCCTCCAGGTAGACGATGCCCAGGCCCTCCACCTCCAGCCCCCGTCGGCGGGTACGGCACGGCATGGCGAAGACGTCGGCGGCGGCGTAGTACCCGGGCAGTTCGCCGTGCGGGTGGCCGCCCGCGAAGACCACGCCGTCCGCCACGCCCTCCGCCACCGCGAGTCTTCGCAGCTCCGCCTCGTGGGGGCCGTCCCCGACCAGCAGCAACACCGCGTCCGGGATCACCCGGCGTACCCACGGCAGCGCCCTGACCAGGGTGTCCTGCCCCTTGCGGGGCACCAACCGGGAGGCGCACAGGATCACCGGGCGACGACCGAGGCCGTACCGCGCCCGCGCCGGAGTGCCGTCCAACCCGGGCCGGAAGACCGCCGTGTCGACACCGGGGACCAGCCGCTCCACCCGGGCCCCGGGCGGCAGCGCCGCCGCTATTGGGCGGCCGGTGGCGGGGCCGAGCACGGTGACGACGTCGGTATGCGCGCCCACGCGGTGCAGCAGGCCGCGGGTACCGGGCGTCCGTGCCCACCAGACCTCGTGGCCGTGGGTGGTCGCGACCGCCGTCCGCACCCCCGCGTCCCGCCGCAGCCGTCGCGCCATGAGGCCGAGCGGGGCCGCCGCGCCGAACCAGACCCGGTCGCAGCCGTAGCGGCGCGCCGTCCGCACCGCCTTCGTCGTCGCCGCCGGGGTGGGCAGGAGGGTGCGGGCCCGGGTGCGTACGACCGGGTACGGGAGAGCGGCGTCGTGCGCCGCGGCACCGGGCTCCGCCGAGGTCAGGACGACGACCCCGGCGGCGGGAAAGCGGTCCGCGAGGGCGCCGACGAAGGTCTCGATGCCGCCCTGCCGGGGCGGGAAGTCGTTGGTGACGATCAGCGTGCGCATGCGGGTCTCCTGAGGTGGGGACTCGGGCACGCAGTCCGTTCGGCGCCCGTCGACGACGAGAGTAGGAACGGGAAGGCCGGCGGGGCGTCATACGACGGTGCCAACCCGCACCTCACACCACGGGTTGATGTGGTCTCGCTCCTGCCGTCCGTACGGTGAGCGCATGGGCGTTGCATCGAACCTCCGCACCGCCCGGCTGCGCTCGTGGGCTGGTTGGACCGGCACGTCCACCTACTACAGCGCCACCGGGTGGGTCCTCACCTGCCTCGCGGTACTGGAGCTGATCTGGATACCGGCCGCCTCGCTCTGGGCGGACGTGGGGGTGTTGGTGTCCGCGGTGTCCCTGGTGTGGAGGCGCGTGTGCCCGCCCGTCGGGTTCCTCACGGTCGCCGCGGGGCTCGTCGCCTTCGCCGCCGACTACAGCTTCTACCTGGTCACGATCGTCAGCGGGCTGTGCGGCGTCTACACCCTCGCCCGGAACCGGGTGCAGCACCCGGCGGTCCTGGTGCTGGGCGGACTGCTCGGCGCCGTGGCCGTGAACCTGGTGCACATAGCGACCTGGCCGCCCATCGACGGCGTGGTGGTCCCCGCCATCGGAGAGCGCGCCTCGCTCGGGCTGTTCGCGGAGGCGTTCATCCTGACGGTCGTGGTCATCGGCGCGGTCGCGATGGGGGACGCGGTCCGGGCCCGGGACGAGACCCGGCGGGAGCGCGCCCGGTCACAGGCCCGGCTGATAGCGATGGAGCGACGGGAGGCGGCGGCGGAGGAACGGGCGGCCATCGCCCGCGAACTGCACGACATCGTCGCCCACTCGGTGTCGATGATCGCCGTCCAGGCGGAGAGCGCCACGTACACGACGCCGGGCCTGACCGTCGAGGCCCGCGAGGGCTTCCAACAGATAGCCCGGAACGCCCGTGCCTCGATGGACGAACTACGCCGGCTGCTCGGGGTGTTGCGCACCCCTGGTGAGCCGGGGCACGTACTGACCGCTCCCCAACCCACGTTGGGGCATCTGCCCGCACTCCTGGAGCAGCACCGTGCGGTGGGCGGGCGGGCGGAGTTGACGGTCGTCGGGGAGCGCGTCGCGCTGCCCGCCGTATGGGAACTGTCCGCCTACCGCATCGCGCAGGAGGCCCTGACCAATGCCCGCAAGCACGCGCCGGGCGCCCGTACGCTGGTGGAGGTCGACTACGGCACGGACCGACTGCTGGTGGTGCGGGTCCAGGACGACGGGCCCGGGCCGGCGCGGGCCTCACCCGGCCCGCCCGGCCCGCCCGACTCACCCATCCCGCCCGACGCGCGCGGTGACGGACACGGACTCAACGGCATGCGGGAGCGCGCCGCCCTGGTCGGGGGACGCCTCACCGCCGGAGCGGGCCCGGCCGGGGGCTTCACCGTGGTCGCGGAACTCCCGTGGTGAACGGCACTCCCTCGTCGACCTGCGGCAGGCAAAGGGGAGAGGGGTGCCGGGCAGCGACCGGAAGCGACCAGGAGCAGAAAGGGAATGCGGAGCATGAGGGGCAGTGGCGGTACGGGCGGGGTGATCCGGACGGTCGTCGCGGACGACCAGTCGGTGGTGCGGACCGGATTCGTCAATCTGCTGTCGACGCAGGACGACATCGAGGTCGTCGGCGAGGCGGAGGACGGGGTGCAGGCGGTGCGGGTCACCGCACGGACCCGACCCGATCTGGTCCTGCTGGACATCAGGATGCCCCACATGAACGGCATAGAGGCGGCCCGCGAGATCCTCGCCGATCCCGTCGACGCCCCCAAGGTGCTGATGCTGACGACGTTCGGCCTCGACGAGTACGTGTACGACGCGCTGGCCGCCGGTGCGGGCGGGTTCCTGCTCAAGGACGCGACCTTCCCCGAACTCCTGCACGCCGTCAGGGTCGTGGCGGCCGGCGACGCACTGCTGTCACCGGAGATCACCAAACGACTGATCGGCGACTTCGTGAGCAGCCGGGCGGGCGTGCGGCCGGCGCGCCGGGCCGAAGGGCTCACCACGCGCGAGGCGGAGGTGCTGATGCTGATCGCCCGGGGCCTGTCGAACGCCGAGATCGCCGTCCGGCTCACCATCACCGACCACACCGTGAAGACCCACATCAACCGGCTGTTCGCCAAGTTGGGGCTGCGGGACCGGGCCCAGGCCGTGATCACTGCCTACGAGTGGGGGATGGTGCGCCCGGGGGACCCGGACGAGGCGGGAGGGGGTGGCATCCGCCTCCCGGACGGGCCGGTGTCCGTCCGGGAGGCGGGCAGTCGCGTCGGGCGGATCGCCTAGCGCGCCACGAACTGCGTGAGGATCGCCTGGACCTCGTAGATGTCGACGCCCTTGGTGAACGTCTTCTGGATCGGCAGGGGGTTGCCGGAGACCCAGAGCTTCAGCTCGGCATCGAGGTCGAAGGTGCCGGAGGTCTCGACCGCGAAGTGCGTGATGCTCCGGTACGGAATGCTGTGGTACTCGGTCTTCTTGCCGGTGATGCCCTGCTTGTCGACCAGGATGAGCCGGCGGTCGGTGAAGAGGATCGAGTCCCGGACCAACTGGTAGGCGGCTTGGACCTGCTCGCCGTGGCCCAACAGCTTGGCGTAGTCCTGCGCCGCCTGACTCGGGTCGATCGTGTGCGCGTTTCCGAACAGTGCCATGACCTGCCCCCCATGTGAGTTTCGTACGAATTTACGACTGTACACGTGAGGTCATTCTGCTGACGAGCAAGGTCGCACGTGCGGGGAGCAGTCCACACGAACGAGGTCTTCCCCCGGTCGAAGACGGGCGCCCCTTCTCCCACTTCTGTTATACGGAAGGGGAGTTCGGGCCTCTCGGGGCGCCGGACCGGTTCACCCGGAGCAGCCGGGCCGCCCACCCTGAGGACCACCGTGTACGACGAGCCACCGACACCGACCGGAGCCATCACGCGAACCGGGAAGCGGCGCCCGGTCCGCGGCAGACGTGTGTGGGGCGCGCTCGCCGTGCTCGTCACGCTGAGCACGGCGACGGTGGGCGCGGGCAGCCCCGCCCCGGCCCCGTCCCCGTCCCCGGCAACCGCCCCGGCAACCGCCGCAGCCCCGGCAACCACCCCCGCCCCACCGACCGCCGAGGCACCCGCCACCTCCGGAGCCCCCACCGCCGGGGGGACACCGGACGCCCCGACGGCCACCGAGCCCCGCACCACCGAACCGCCCCCCGCCCCGGCCCGGCCCCCCGCACCGGGACCCGCCACGAAGCCGGCACCGGAGCCGGCACCGCGCGAGCGCCCCGCGCCCCAGCAGCCCGCACCGGCCCCGGTCGCCGCCGGATCGGGCGGACTGATCGCCCAGGTCACCGCACTGGTCAACGCCCAACGGGTCCGGGTGGGTTGCCGTCCCGTCACGGTCGACCCCCGGCTGAACCGGGCGGCGGCCCGACACAGCCAGGACATGGGCCTACGGGGGTACTTCGGCCACGCCTCGCCGGAGGGACGCAGCGTGGGGGACCGGGTCACCGCCGCGGGGTACGCCTGGTCGGTCGTGGGGGAGAACGTGGCCGCCGGACCGCGCACCGCACGCGCGGCGATGGACGGATGGATGGCCAGCCCCGGCCACCGCGCCAACATCCTCCACTGCCCCTTCACCCACATGGGTCTCGGCGTCGACCGGGCCGCCGAAGCCGCCGACGGGCCGCACTGGACGCAGGTGTTCGCCAGACCCGAGAAGTGACCTGAGAAGTGACCTGAGAAGTGACCCGGGGGGTGACCTGAGAAGTGACCCGGGGAGCTGGCAGCGGCGCCCGGCGTCACCCGTATCGACGGGCCGGCGTGCGGGGGGCAGCCCCGGGTGTTCGACTCGGGGCATGGCAGCCACGGGCGTTCCGCACGCGGACCGGCCCGGACTCCTGAGGCGGGTCGGCGAGTTCTGCGCACGGCACGCGATCACGGTGCTGGTCCTCTGGCTGGCGGCACTCGCCGGACTCCAAGTGCTGCACCACGCGTACGGCGGCACGTACTCGGACGACTTCTCGCTGCCGGGCACCCAGTCTCAGCACGGCCTCGACGTGCTGAAGGACCACGATCCGGCCGCCGGGGGCTACAGCGCCCAAGTCGTCCTGAACGACTCCGCGCGCCCCCTCTCCTCGGTCAGCGACGAGGTGGGCCGGACCGTGGCCTCGCTCCAGGGGCTCCCGGACGTCCTCTCCGCGCAGAACCCCCTCACCGCTCCCCCGACCCCGTCCGGGCAGCCGGACGTCGGTCCGCTCTCCGCCGACGGCCACACGGCCTACATCACCGTCCGGTTCAGCGTCCAGCCGTCCACCTTGGGCGAGGACTACCTGCACGGGGTGGACGACGCGGTGCAGCCGCTCCGTTCCGCGGGCGTCGACGTCGAGTACGGCGGGCCGCTGGGCGAACTGGCGCGCCCGGAGCCCAACGACCGGCTCAGCGAGGTCATCGGCTTCGCGGTGGCGATCGTCGTGCTGCTGATCGGCTTCGGGAGCGTCGTCGCCGCCGTCCTCCCCCTGGTCACCGCGCTGATCAGCGTGATCTGCGGGCTGGCGCTGCTCGCCCTGCTGGCCGCCGCGTCCACGTTCGCGACGGTCTCGCCGACCCTCGCCACGATGATCGGGCTGGGTGTCGGCATCGACTACGCCCTGTTCCTGGTCACCCGGCACCGCCAGGGGCTGAAGGACGGGCGGGACCCGGTGGCCGCCGCCGGCGGGGCCGCGGCCACCAGCGGGCACGCGGTACTGCTCTCCGGCTGCACGGTGATCATCGCGCTGTCCGGGCTGTGGGTGTCGGGCATCGCGTTCATCGGCAAGCTGGGGCTCGCCGCGGCGGTCACCGTGGTCACCGCGGTGTTGGGCGCGCTCACCCTCGTACCGGCGTTGCTCGGGCTGGTCGGGCGGCACATCGACCGGTTGCGGGTGCGTGCCCCCGTGGCCGAGACGGACGCCGAGCCGGGGGCGGAGGTCACCGGGGCCTGGCACCGTTACGCCCTGCGCGTGGAGCGGCGCCCCTGGTGGTACACGGGTGCGGGCGTCGCGGTCCTCGCGGTGCTGTCCGTACCGGTGTTCTCCCTGCAACTGGGGCACATCGGCGACGGCGCCGACCCGAAGTCGTTCACCGACCGGCGGGCCTTCGACCTGATGTCGTCCGCGTTCGGTCCCGGCTCCAACGGCCCGTTGACCCTCGTCGTCGACCAGTCCTCCGTACCGCAGGCGGACCGGGCGGCGCTCGCCACCGAGGCGCAGCAGGCGCTCACCGGGGTGCCCGACGCCGCGTTCGTCACCCCGTTGAAGGCCACCTCCGACGGGGACGTCCTGGTCGGCACCGCGTACTCGGTGGCCGCCCCGCAGGACGAGCGGACCACCCACCTGGTCAACCGGCTCCGCGACGAGGTGCTGCCCGAGGCCGTGTCCGGCACCGAGGCGCACGGGTACGTCACGGGGACGACGGCCGCGCAGGTCGACTTCCTGGACATCGTCTCCGCCCGGCTGCCGTGGATCATCGCCGCCGTGGTCGGGCTGGCGTTCCTCGTCATCCTGGTGGTCTTCCGGGGCGTGCTCGTCGCGTTGAAGGCGGCCGTGCTCAACGTGCTGTCCATCGCCGCCTCGTACGGGGTCGTCGTCGCCGTGTTCCAGTGGGGGTGGGGCGGTCCGGCGCTCGGGGTGTCGGGGACGGTGCCCATCGAGAGTTACGTGCCGATGATGATGTTCGCGATCGTCTTCGGCCTGAGCATGGACTACGAGATCTTCCTGCTGTCCCGCATCCACGAGGCGTGGCTGCGGACCGGTGACCCCGGGGCGAGCGTCGCGCACGCGCTGGAGATCACCGCACGGGTCATCACCTGCGCCGCGCTGATCATGGTCAGTGTCTTCGCCGCGTTCGTGATCTCCGACAACATCGTGGTGAAGATGCTGGGGCTCGGCCTCGCGGTGAGCGTGCTCATCGACGCGACCGTGGTGCGGCTGCTGCTGGTGCCGGCGGTGATGACGTTGCTGGGGCGCTCCGCGTGGTGGACGCCCCGGTGGCTCGACCGGGTGCTGCCCAAGCTCCATGCGGAGGGCGAGACGCCCGTCGCCGCGCACCCGCCCGTTCCCCCGCCCCCGGGTGGTTCCGCGGACGGGAAGTGAGTACGACCGCTCAGGCGCACGACCCGCGCACCCGGTTCGCTTGACCCATGCCCGCTCACCACCCTGCGCACCACCCCGCCCCGGCCACGGCCCCCGCCACCGTCCGCCGTGTCACCGGCCCCCACGACTGGCCGGACCCGCACGCCTGGGTCGCCCCGCTGATCGGCACGCTGGTCCTGCTCCCGGTGACCGCCGTGCTCGCCGGGATGGCGCTGCTGGCCCAGCTCACCTGCACCACCTGCGACGCCGCGGAGTTCGCCCGCTTCGAGGAGTCCTACACCCTCGCGGTGGTGCTCTGCGGGGCCGTGCTCGCGGGCGCCGGGGCGCTGCTGGTGTGGTCCTGGGTCCTGCCGGGCCGCCGCCTCCTGCGCGGGCGCCGCATCGGCCTGGCGATCGGCGCCCCCGTACTGGCCGCGACCTGCTACCCCCTGTTCACGGCGCTGGTCGACTGGCCATGAGGGCTCGCGGGTCACCGGGTGCGGTGGCGGAACAACGGCAGGGACAGGGCCAGCGACAGCAGGGTGACCGCGGCGCACCAGGCCAGGGCGGTCCACGGGGCGTCACCCGCCGCCCGGCCCAGGAGCAGATCGCGCACCGACTCGATCAGCGGGGTCAGCGGCTGGTGCTCCGCGAAGCCGTGCAGCCAGGTGGGCATCGTCTCGATCCGGACGAACGCGCTCGACGGGTACGGCAGGAACATCATCAGGAACGTGAGGCCGCTCGCCGCCTCGGGGGTCCGGGCGAGCAGCCCGAGCGCCGCGGCGAGCCAGGAGATCGCGACGATCCAGGCGGCGACCAGGCCGAGCGCGGCGAGGTAGCCCGCCGGCCCGGCCGAGGGCCGGAAGCCGATGGCCAGCGCCACGCCCAGCACCAGCACGGTGGAGACGAGGTTCCGGGCCACCGAGGCGGTGACGTGCCCGGCGAGCACCGGGACGGCGCCGATGTCCGCGGCCCGGAACCGGTCGATGATCCCGTTCTTCATGTCCTCGGCCACCGACACGGCGGTGGAACCGGCGCCGAAGCCCGCACACAGCAGGATCGTCCCCGGGACCACGTAGGTCACGTAGTCGGTGCCGGTGTCGATCGACCCGCCGAAGAAGTAGACGAAGATCAGCATCATCAGCACGGGCAGCGCCAGGCCGGTCACCAGCGCGTCGGGGCTGCGCCGGCTGATCCGCAGGCTGCGGCCCGCCATGGTGCGGGCCGTGGTGAACGGTGCGGCGGTCATCACGGGGCTCCCGTCAGGGCGAGGAAGACGTCGTCGAGGGTGGCGGTGCGCAGGGCGAACCGGGCGACCGCGGTGCCGTCCGGGTCGACCGCGTCGAGCAGCCCGCGCACGTGCCCCGCGGTGCCGTCGGTGGCCAGTCCGATGACGAGCCGGTCCGGATCGCGGTGGTGGCGGTCACCGGGCAGTCGGGCGAGCAGCCGCTCGTAGGCGGCGCGCGAGACGAGGGTGAGGTCGAGCCGGTGGTCGGCCACCTGTTCCTTCAGCGCGGCGACGGTGCCCTCGGCGACGATGCGGCCCCCGTCCAACACGCTGACGCGGTCGGCCAGGACGTCCGCCTCCTCCAGGTACTGCGTGGTCAGCAGGACGGTGGTGCCGTCGGCGCGCAGTTCGCGGACGACCTCCCACAGGTCCCGTCGGCTGCGGGGGTCCAGGCCGGTGGTCGGTTCGTCGAGGAAGAGGACGGCGGGCCGGGAGACCAGACCGGCGGCGAGGTCGAGCCGGCGGCGCATCCCGCCGGAGTACTCGCCGGCGGTGCGCCCGGCGGCGGACGCGAGGTCGAAGCGGTCGAGGAGTTCGGCGGCGCGGGTGCGGGCGGCGCGGGCGCCGAGGCCGGCGAGCCGTCCCATCATCCGCAGGGTCTCGGCGCCGGTCTGGAGGGCGTCGACGGCCGCGAACTGTCCGGTGAGGCTGATCCGGGCGCGGACGGCGGACCGTTCGGCGGTGATGTCGTGTCCGGCGACGCGGGCGGTGCCGGAGTCGGCGGCGGTGAGGGTGGCGAGTATCCGCACCGCGGTGGTCTTGCCGGCGCCGTTCGGGCCGAGCAGCGCGTGCACGGTGCCCGGCGGAACGTCGAGGTGGAGACCGTCCAGGACCCGTAGGTCGCCGTAGGACTTGCTGAGGGCGGTGGCGTGAACGCCCATGGGATCCCCTTCCCGGTGATCGGCGCACCTCGCGGGCGGCTCTTCCGTGCATGCTCTTCTGCGTATGCCATACGCTCTACTGCGTAAGTAATACACAGAACTAGGATGGGGTCAAACGCCCACCGGCAGCAGGGAGAGCACCAGCGATGTCGGAGCCGGAAACGGGGCTCCCCGCCAGCCTGGAAATGGCCTGGGGCCTACGGGAACGTCCCGCCAAGGGGCCACGGCCCGGACTGGGACTCGACCGCATCGTCGACGCCGCCATCACCCTCGCCGCCCGCGAGGGGATCGAAGCCGTCTCCATGGGGCGGGTCGCCAAGGAACTCGGCGCCTCCACGATGTCGCTGTACCGGTACGTCGCCGCCAAGGACGAGCTGTACCTCCTGATGGCGGACGCGGGCGTGGGCACTCCGCCGCCCGTCCCCGAGGGCACGACCGGTTGGCGCGCGCTCCTGACCGCCTGGACGTACGCCCAGCGCGAGGTGCTGCACCGCAACACCTGGCTCCTGCGCCTCCCGATCGCCAGCCCGCCCGCCGCGCCGCACCAGGTGGCCTGGATGGAACGCGGCCTCGCCGCACTGGAGTCCACCGGCCTGGACGGCGCGGAACGACTGGGCATCATGACGCTGGTCTACGGGTACGTCCGCACCGACGCCACGATCGTCGCCGACCACCGCGACGCGATCGCCCGCAGCGGGATCACCCCCGAGCAGGTCCTCGCCCGGTACGCGCACACCCTGCGGCGCTTCACCGACCCCGAACGGCAGCCCGCGATCACCCGGTTGCTCGACGCGGACGTCTTCACCGGGGTGGACGAGGACCCGGACGCCGATTTCCGGTTCGGCCTCGACCGCATCCTCGACGGCCTCGCCCTCCTGATCGCCCAGCGCGCGCACGCACCCGACGCCTGACCCGCACGGGACCGCGCCCCCGGGGACGTCCGAGGGGCGCGGGGAGATCCGGGTGTCGTTACGTCCGCTTCGCCGGAACGAGCGGCCCGCTCCCCGCGGCGGCGAACCCGTCGACCACGGTGTCCGGGCCCGCCGCGGTGCCCTTGAGGGCGAGCTTGCCGCCGAGGACGCGCAGGTCGATCACGAACTTCGTGGTCGCGCCGGACCGCTTGAGGTGGTCGATGCGCCCGTCGAGGTAACCGAGTCGGTTCAGGACCTTCCTGACCTCGTCGGGGGTCGGCTTCTTCAGGTCGTCGAGCGCCTGCGTCACCCGCTCCTCGTGCCGGTGCTTCGCGCACCACTCGACCGGCGTGAGCTCCCGCTCCGCACGCGAGCGGTCCCCGGGCAGGTCCCCCTCGGTGAACGGGTCGCCCTCCGGGTCGACCAGCGGCGGGGGCAGCGGCACGTCCTCCGTGGGGCAGGAGGCTTCGACCTCGCTCAGCATCTCCACGAACTGGACCTCCGGGTCGACACGGGGCTCAGCGGCGGCGGTGGCCGTGGGCTTGGCGGTGGTGTTGCCGGCGTTCGCCGTCGTCGCCCCGGCGGCGGCGAGGGCGAGGGCGCCGAGGGCGGTCGCCGCGACGGTCAGGCGCAGACGGCGCCGGGGACGGACGGGTGTGCTCCGTGCGTCAGTGGTTCGGGTCGTTCGGGTCATGTGCACAGCCTCCGCCCGGGCCGCCGACCGGACATGAGTACCGCTACTCAACGAGATCACGACGGGCTACCGGGCCCCGAGCGAGTGCCGGCACGCCCGGGAGGTGCGACGAACGACTCGGGGCCGCCCGTTGAGTACCCGGGCTCAGGCGCCCGCTCCGGTCGTGCGGTTCGCTGGACGCATGCCACCGACCCCCGCACCGCACGACCGCGACCGCCACGCCTGGATCGCCCCGTTGGTCTCGACGCTCGTCACCGTGCCGGCGGCCCTCGTCGCGCTGTTCTTCGTGGGGATGTCGCAGATGGCCTGCGACTCGTGCGAGGGCGCGGAGCTCGACCGCTTCGACCGGAGCTTCCCACCCGCGTTCGGCCTCTTCCGCTACGGGCTGTTGCTGCCCGCCGCCCTGCTGCTCACCGCCTGGCTGCTGCCGGCGCGCCGCAAGCACGCGCTGGCGCGGGTGTTGCTCGCCCTCGTCGCGCCGTTCGTCGTGGCCGTGTTGGGCCTGACCTTCGTGGAGCTGGTCGACTGGCCCTGACGACGGCGCCGTCCTACTCCGAGGGAACGCCGAGGCGACGGTCCTTCAGGGCCGGGAACTCCGCGCGGACGGCCGCGACCTGCCCCGGGTCGAAGTCCACGGTGAGCACCGCCTCCTGAGCGCCCGGCACCTCACCCAGCACCTCGCCCCAGGGGTCGAAGGCCGCGGAGTGACCGGCCTGCGGCACCCCCGCGTGTTCCCCGGCGGAACCGCAGGCCAGCACGAAGCTCTGGTTCTCCACCGCCCGCGCCCGCGCCAGCAGCGACCAGTGGGCGCGCCGGCGTTCGGGCCAGCCGGCGGGAACGACCAGCGCGTCGGCGCCCCGGTCGACCAGGCCCCGGAACAGCTCGGGGAACCGCAGGTCGTAGCAGGTGGCGAGGCCCAGGGTCAGCCCGGGCAGGGCCACCGTGACGAGTTCTTCGCCGGCACCCATGAGCACGGCCTCGCCCCGGTCGAAGCCGAACCGGTGGATCTTCCGGTAGCTGGCGGCGAGGGAACCGTCGGGCGCGAAGACGAGGGAGGTGTTGTACAGCGTGCCGTCCGGGTCCCGTTCGGGGATCGACCCGGCGTGCAGCCACACCCGGGCGTCGCTCGCCGCCTTGGCCATCGCCTCGTGGGTGGGTCCCTCCAACGGCTCGGACGCCGCGTCGAAGGACGCGAAGGAGAACGCACCGACCGTCCACAGTTCGGGGAGGACCACCAGGTCCACGGGGTCCGCGCGCCCCCCGTGCTGCCCGCCCTGCCCGCGCACGAGCGCGGCGACCCGTTCGCGACGTTCCTCGATCGACTCTGCGTCGTCCGGACCGGTCTGGATGAGTGAGGCGCGCACACTACCACCGCCTTGGCGTCGGAGCCGTTGACACGGCCTACGATCGTCACACGAAAGCACTGCCGGGGTGCCCGCAACCAGCGTACTGTGCCTTTCCGGGGAGCCCCCGGACCCCCGACCGTGCCCGAGCCCGCACCACCCCGTACAGCCTGTACATGCCGTACAGCCGCACCACCGGAAGCACCTGCCGCCCGTCCCGCCACAGCAGCCCGCCGCACGCACCAACCGCCCGAGGGGTCTCGTGAGTCTCCATCCCAGCCTTCAGAACTACGCCGACGCCTGGACGCACTCCGTGGAAGCGATCGCGGAGTTGGTGCAGCCGCTCGTGGAAGGGGAGTGGAACCGAGCGACCCCCTGCCCCGGCTGGTCGGTTCGGGACATCGTCTCCCATGTCATCGGGCTGGACTGCGAGATGCTCGGCGACCCCCGCCCCATCCACACCCTGCCCCGCGACCTCTACCACGTACAGACCGAGCACCAGCGGTACATGGAGATGCAGGTCGACGTCCGGCGCCACCACACGGGCCCGGAGATGACGGCGGAGCTGGAGTACACCGTCATCCGGCGCAACCGGCAGATCCGCAACGAGAACCGGCAGCCGGACACGAAGATCCGGGGCCTGTTGGGCGCCGAGGAGACCCTGGAGTTCGCGATGCGCAGGCGCGCGTTCGACATCTGGGTCCACGAGCAGGACCTCCGGGTAGCCCTCAACCAGCCGGGCAACCTGGACTCGCCGGGCGCCCAGCTCGCACGGGACGTGATGCTGGAGGCGCTGCCGAAGGTCGTCGCCCAGGACGCCGGTGCCCCGCCCGGAACCGCGGTCGTCGTCGACGTGCACGGCACGGTCGAGTTCCTGCGGACGGTCCGGGTCGACGCGGAGGGCCGGGGTTCCGTGGACGGCGCGCCCTCGCTGGGCCCGCTGGTGACGTTGAGCACCGACTGGGAGACCTACGGCCGACTCGCCTGCGGTCGGATCACCCCGGAGTCCGCCCGCGACCGGATCAAGACCGAGGGCGACCAGGAGTTCGCGGCGGCCATCCTGCGGAACTTCGCGATCACGTCCTGACGGTCGTCCGGGCCCGGTGCGGTACGGGCCCTCGTGCGTCCGCGGGAACCGGACCGCGGGGTGCGGCTACGCCGGGACGTGCACGGTGGTGACCCGGCTGGCGACCAGCCGTTCGCGTTCGCGGCGGGCCGTCCGGCGGCGCAGCCGGACGATCTGCGCGACCCCCAGGGCCTGCACCACGAACACCGCGGAGAACGCGATCCGGTACTCCCCGCCGGTCAGGTCCAGCAGCACGCCCACCGCGAACAGCGTGGCCATGGACGACACGAAGCCGCCCATGTTGACGATCCCGGAGGCCGTGCCCTGCCGTTCGGGCGGGTTCGCGGGGCGGGCGAAGTCGAAGCCGATCAGCGAGGCCGGGCCGCAGGCCCCGAGCACCACGCACAGGGTGACCAGCAGCGCGAACGGTGCCCGGCCCCCGGGCCAGGCCAGGGTGAGCGCCCACATCGCGGCCGTGAGGCCGACCGTGCCGAGGACCAGGGGCAGCCGGGCCGCGTGGTGCCGGGCGATGACCTGCCCGTAGACGAGGCCCACCGCCATGTTGGACACCACCACCAGGGTGAGCAGGTCACCGGCCGTGTCGGGGGCGAGGCCCTGGGCCTGCACCAGGAACGGCAGCCCCCACAGCAGCAGGAACACCATCGCCGGGAACTGTCCGGTGAAGTGCGCCCACAGACCGAGTCGGGTACCGGGCTCGCGCCAGGCGGCGCCCAGTTGACGGCGTACGGACACCGGTGCGCGGTCGGGCGGCGGGGCGGCGTCCCCGGAACCCGGGGCGGCGGCGGTACGGGGCCGCCCCGGCTGGTCCTTCAGGAACAGCAACAGGACGAGGACGACCACCCCGGCCAGCGAACTGCCGGCGAACGCGGCGGTCCAGCCGACGCCGTGCAGCAGCCGTGCGACCAGCAGCGTGGACACCAGGTTGCCCGCCATCCCGGCGAACCCGGCGAGCTGGGCCATGAGCGGTGCGCGCCGGGCCGGGAACCAGTGGGCGCCGAGCCGCAGCACGCTGATGAACGTCATCGCGTCGCCGCAGCCGAGCAGCGCGCGGGCGGCGAGGGCCGTCCCGTAGGAGGGGGCGAGCGCGAAGCCCAGCTGCCCGGCCGTGAACAGGACGGCCCCGAGTATCAGCACCCGCTGGGTGCCGAACCGGTCGACGAGCAGCCCGACGGGTATCTGCATGCCCGCGTAGACGAGGAGTTGGAGGATCGAGAACGCGGACAGCGCGGAGGCACTGATCCCGAAGCGTTCGGTGGCGTCGAGTCCCGCGACCCCCAGCGAGGTGCGGAAGATGACGGCGACGAAGTAGACGGACACGCCGATCGACCAGATGGAGACGGCCCGACAACCACCGGGCGGGTCCCCGGCCGCAGCGGCCGACCCGCCGCTCACCGGACCCCTCCCCGGGCGAGGTCGGCGACCCGGCCGATGTGCCGGTGCACGATGTCCGCGGCCCGCTCGGCGTCCCCGGCGGCGAGCGCGTCGAGGATCTCCTCGTGCTCGGCGAGGGCCCTGGCGATCCGGTCGGGGTGGGCGTGCATCATGGCGACGCCCATCCGCAGCTGACGGTCACGGAGCTGTTCGTAGAGGCGGGACAGGATCTCGTTGCCCGCGTTGCGGACGATCTCGACGTGGAAGCGGCGGTCGGTGACGGCCGCTTCGGCGTACCGGCCGGCCGCCGCGTGCACCTGTTGCTCCGCCAGGAGTTCGGCGAGCCGGGCGAGCAGGGCGGGCGGCGCGGGGACGGCCTTGCGGACGGCGTGCTCCTCCACGAGGAGCCGGGTCTCGACGACATCGGCGATCTCCTGCGCGGAGACGGGCCGCACCAGGGCTCCCTTCTTCGGGTAGAGCCTGATCAGTCCTTCGACCTCCAGCCGCAGCAGGGCCTCCCGCACGGGGGTGCGCGAGACGCCGACCGCCTCGGCCAACTCCCCCTCGGTGAGCAGGGTCCCGCCCTCGTAGCGGCGGTCCAGGACGCCCTGCTTGACGTGTTGGTAGACGCGGTCGGCGGCGGGCGGCCGTTTGGCGGGGGCGTCGCCCGTCGTCGCGGTGGTCACGGGCGGCGCGGCGGAGGCAGGCATGTGCACAGGTTAGATACAACACGTACGCATGGGGAGGGGCGTCCGGGATGCGGACGGGCCCGAGGGGGGCGGCCGGCCTCCCCCGCCTCCCCCTGCGACCGGAGGGCGAAGCGGTTGCCCATTTGGCGACAAAGAGACTTCAGGAAGTTCTTTCGTGGGACGCGGGGGATTCTTTACCTTTTCCCTGCATCCTTACGCGCCACCCAAGAGTCTTAACTGAGTGCGGCATCTTTGCGCCGCGACCCACGCACGGTATTTCCAGGGGCGTTTGGAGCATTCGACTTGAGTACAGGCATCAAGGGCATTCGTCGTGCCTCGGCCGTCACCGCGACGCTCACCGCGGGGGCACTGCTGACGGGCGGGGTGACCGCCACCCAGGCCCAGGCCGCACCGGTCCCGTCCGTCACGGCGAAGGGCGGCTTCGTGATGGACAACCGCACGGGCCGCACCCTTTTCAACAAGACCGCGGACACCAGGCGCAACACCGGGTCCACCACCAAGATCATGACCGCCAAGGTGGTCCTGTCGCAGCGCAATCTGAACCTGAACTCCAAGGTGACGATCCAGAAGGCGTACAGCGACTACATCGTGTCCCGCACCGCGTCCTCCGCGCGACTGATCGTCGGCGACAAGGTGACGGTCCGTCAGCTGCTCTACGGGCTGATGCTGCCGTCCGGTTGTGACGCCGCGTACGCACTGGCGGACAAGTTCGGCACGGGCTCCACCCGGGCCGCCCGCGTGAAGTCGTTCATCGGCAAGATGAACTCCACCGCGCGCAGCCTCGGCATGCGGAACACCAAGTTCGACTCGTTCGACGGCATCGGCAACGGCAACAACTACTCGACGCCGCGCGACCTGACCAAGCTCGCGAGCAACGTGATGAAGAACTCGACCTTCCGCACGATCGTGAAGACCAAGTCCACGAAGCAGCGGGTCACCACCCGCAACGGCGGCTACCGGGACATGCCGTGGACCAACAGCAACAAGCTGCTCGGCACCTACTCCGGGACGATCGGGATCAAGACCGGTTCGGGGCCCGAGGCCAAGTACTGCCTGGTCTTCGCCGCGACCCGGAACGGCAAGACCGTGATCGGAACGGTCCTGACGTCCTCCTCGGACGCCAACCGGCTGAAGGACGCGAAGAAGCTGATGGACTACGGCTTCCGACGCTG
This sequence comes from Streptomyces sp. NPDC127068, assembly GCF_042724695.1. Classification (NCBI taxonomy): domain Bacteria; kingdom Bacillati; phylum Actinomycetota; class Actinomycetes; order Kitasatosporales; family Streptomycetaceae; genus Streptomyces; species Streptomyces sp. NPDC127068. Next base: position 103,567 of record NZ_JBHXEN010000010.1, read on the forward strand.
AGGGGCCTTACGGGCACCCCGCGGCGGAGCTCGACGGGCCCGTCCGCCACCGGATCGGTCCGGTGGCGGACGGGCCCTCGTCGTGTGCGGTCGCGCCGGTGCGCCGACCCGCGGTCAGGACCAGACGATGAGGCGCTTGGGGTCCTCCAGGACCGCGGCCACATCGGCCAGGACCTTGGAGCCGAGCTCGCCGTCGACCAGACGGTGGTCGAAGGAGAGGGCGAGCGTGGTGACCTGACGGGGCTTCACCTTGCCCTTGTGGACCCACGGCCGGAGATTGATCGCCCCCATGGCGAGGATCGCGGACTCCCCCGGATTCAGGATCGGGGTACCCGTGTCCACACCGAAGACCCCGACGTTGGTGAGGGTCACGGTGCCGTCCTGCATCGCCGCGGGCGAGGTCTTGCCCTCCCGGGCGGTGGACACCAGTTCCGCCAGGGCCGCGGCGAGTTCGGGCAGCGTCTTGGCGTGCGCGTCCCTGATGTTGGGGACGAGCAGGCCGCGGGGGGTCGCGGCGGCGATGCCCAGGTTCACGTAGTGCTTGCGCACGATCTCCTGGTTGACCTCGTCCCAGGCCGCGTTGACCTCGGGGTTGCGCTTGATCGCGACGAGCAGCGCCCGGGCGACCAGCAGCAGCGGGTTGATCCGCAGTCCCGCGAGTCCGTAGCGGTCGGCCTCCCGCTTCAGCTCGTCCACGAGCTTCATCGTGCGCGTCACGTCCACCGTCACGAACTCGGTGACGTGCGGGGCGGTGAACGCCGAGGCGACCATGGCCTGCGCGGTCGCCTTGCGGACGCCCTTGACCGGGATGCGCGTCTCGCGCCCGGTGACCGGGGCGGTCGGGGCGGTCGTCTGCGGGACGGGGGCGGTGGCTGCCGGGGTCTCCGGGAGCACCGGGTCCGCCGTAGGACGGGGCTCGGGGGTGGCCGCCGCATGGACGTCCTCCCGGGTGACGATCCCGCCCGGGCCGGTGGGCGTCACGCCCGCCAGGTCCACCCCGAGGTCCTTGGCCAGCTTGCGGACCGGCGGCTTGGCGAGCGGCCTGGCCCCGTTCGCCCCGGGCGCGGCCGGTTCGACGGCGGGCGCGGCGGGGGCCGCGACGGGCGGGGTCGGGGCCGCGGCGGCCGGGGTCGGGGGCGACGGTTCGGCCACCGGGGCGGGCTCGGCCTTGCGGGGCCGGCGCCGGGTGGAACTCTCGGCCACCCCGTACCCCACGAGCACCGGCTGACGGCCCCGGGGCTCGGTGGTCCCGGCGGGCTCGGCGGTCGCCGGAGCGGGCGCGTCCGCTTCGACCGAGGCGGACGCGGAGGTGGTGGCCGGAGCAGGGGCGGAGGCGGTGCCGCCGCCCACGTCCACGGTGATGATCACCTCGCCCACGTCCACGGTGGTCCCCGCCGGATGGCGCAGCTCCGCCACCACCCCGTCGTAGGGGATCGGCAGCTCGACCGCCGCCTTGGCGGTCTCCACCTCGCACACCACCTGGCCGTCGGTGACGGTGTCACCGACCTTCACGTACCAGGTGAGGATCTCCGCCTCGGTGAGGCCCTCGCCCACATCGGGCATCCTGAATTCGCGTACGGACACCTGCGTCATGGTCGTCACGTCCTCCTCCCTCAGTACGCCAGCGAACGGTCAACGGCGTCGAGCACCCGGTCGAGACCCGGTAGGTACTCCTCCTCCAACCGCGCCGGGGGGTACGGCACGTAGTAGCCGCCGACCCGTAGGACGGGTGCCTCCAGGTAGTAGAAGGACCGCTCGGTGATCCGCGCGGCGATCTCCGCTCCCGTACCCAGGAACACCGGTGCCTCGTGCACCACGACCAGCCGACGGGTCTTCTCCACGGACTGCTGCACCGTGTCGAAGTCGATCGGCGAGAGGGAGCGCAGGTCGAGGACCTCCAGGGAGCGCCCCTCCTCCTCGGCGGCGGCAGCGGCCTCCAGACAGACCTTCACCATCGGGCCGTACGCGGCGAGCGTGAGGTCGGTGCCCTGCCGGGCGACGGTCGCGCGGTGCAGCGGGCCGGGGATGGCCTCGGGGTCGACCTCGCCCTTGTCCCAGTAGCGCCGTTTGGGCTCGAAGAAGATCACCGGGTCGTCGCTCTGGATGGCCTGCTGGAGCATCCAGTACGCATCGGACGAGTTCGACGGCGAGACCACCTTCAGCCCCGCCACGTGCGCGAACAGGGCCTCCGGGGACTCCGAGTGGTGCTCGACCGCGCCGATCCCGCCGCCGTAGGGGATGCGGATCACGACGGGCAGCTTGATCTTGCCGAGGGCCCGGGCGTGCATCTTGGCGAGCTGGGTGACGATCTGGTCGTAGGCGGGGAAGACGAACCCGTCGAACTGGATCTCCACCACCGGGCGGTACCCGCGCAGGGCCAGGCCGATCGCGGTGCCGACGATGCCGGACTCGGCCAGCGGGGTGTCGATCACCCGTTCCTCGCCGAAGTCCTTCTGGAGACCGTCGGTGACCCGGAAGACCCCACCGAGCTTGCCGACGTCCTCGCCCATGACCAGGACCTTCGGGTCCTCGTCGAGCGCCCGGCGCAGGGACTCGTTGATCGCCTTGGCGATCGGCAGCTTCTGTACGGCCATGGCTACTTGTCCTCCCCGTCCGCGAACGACGCCTGGTAGGCGGCGAACTGCGCTCGCTCCTCGTCGACGAGCGCGTGCCCGTCCGCGTACGCGTTCTCGAAGATGGTCAGCGGGTCCGGGTCGGGCATCGCCCGCACCACCTCGCGCACCCGCTTGCCCAACGCCTCGCTCTCCGCTTCCAGTTCCGCGAAGAACGACTCGTTCGTGTGGGTTTGCGCCTCCAGGTGGGTGCGCAGGCGGGCGATCGGGTCCTTCGCCTCCCAGGCCACCCGCTCGTCGTCGTGGCGGTAGCGGGTGGGGTCGTCGGAGGTGGTGTGCGCGCCCATCCGGTAGGTGAACGCCTCGACCAGGGTGGGTCCCTCGCCCCGGCGGGCCCGGTCCAACGCCCAGCGGGTGACGGCGAGGCAGGCGAGGACGTCGTTACCGTCGACCCGCACGCCGGGGAAGCCGTAGCCCTGGGCCCGCTGGTACAGCGGCACCCGGGTCTGGCGCTCGGTGGGCTCGGAGATCGCCCACTGGTTGTTCTGGCAGAAGAACACGACGGGCGCGTTGGACACCGCGGCGAACGTGAACGCCTCGGCCACGTCGCCCTGGCTGGAGGCGCCGTCACCGAAGTACGCGATCACCGCCGAGTCCGCGCCGTCCTTGGCGATGCCCATGGCGTAGCCGGTGGCGTGCAGCGTCTGCGAGCCGATGACGATCGTGTACAGGTGGAAGTTGTTGGTGGTGGGGTCCCAGCCGCCGTTGTTGACGCCGCGGAACATGCCCAGCAGCAGCGTCGGGTCCACCCCGCGGGTCCAGGCGACGCCGTGTTCGCGGTACGTGGGGAAGACGTAGTCGTCGGGTCGGGTGGCCCGGCCGGAGCCGATCTGGGCGGCCTCCTGGCCGAGCAGCGAGGCCCACAGGCCCAGCTCGCCCTGACGCTGGAGGGAGGTGGCCTCGGCGTCGAAGCGGCGGGTCAGGACCATGTCGCGGTACAGCCCGCGCAGGTCCTCGGGGGTGACGTCCTCGACGTACGCGGCGTACTCGGCGACCGCCTTGGTGGGCTTGACCCGCTTGCCCTCGGGGGTCAGGAGCTGAACCAGGTCGGGCTGCGCGCCCGACGTCCTCTTGGCGGCGGCGCGCCCCCGCGCCCCTCCTGCAACAGTGCTGACAGTGCTGTCCGCGGTCACGTACTGCTCCTCCGTCGGTCCGGCCACCCGGGTTCGCCGGGAGGGCCAGTGCGGTCGCCCGTCCCCGAGCAACCGCGCACGGGGTGGGTGCGCTCCGCCGGGAAAAGGCGTGACAGGTGCCCCGGCGGGTGCCCTGCACCTAGCACGTTACCCAGTGTCGCGCCTTGCCGCGAAACCCGTCTGACCTGCAATTTTCCTTGGATTTCCAAGTAAATCGCGTCGGTCGGGAACTCTCGCTGGTCAGGGCGCCGCGGCATGCGGACAGGGCGGCCGGAACAGGCGAACCGTAACCCGGGGGCCCACGGCGGGGGAAGAGATCGTGTGTGAGACTGGCACCGTGCGAGAAGAGGGAAAGATAACGGTGTTCCTTCTTGACGATCACGAGGTGGTCCGGCGGGGCGTCCACGAGATGCTGACCGTCGAGGACGACATCGAGGTCGTCGGGGAGGCGGGTACGGCGGCCGAGGCCCTGGCGCGCATCCCCGCGGTCCGCCCGGACGTGGCGGTGCTCGACGTCCGGTTGCCGGACGGCAGCGGGGTCGAGGTCTGTCGGGAGATCCGCTCCCAGGACGAGTCGGTCAAGTGCCTGATGCTGACGTCCTTCGCGGACGACGAGGCCCTCTTCGACGCGATCATGGCCGGCGCCTCCGGGTACGTCCTGAAGGCGATCCGGGGCAACGAGCTGCTGGCGGCGGTGCGGGACGTGGCCGCCGGGAAGTCGCTGTTGGACCCCGTCGCCACCGCCCGGGTGCTGGAGCGGCTACGGGACGGGGGCCGCAAGGGCTCGGGACGGGACGGGGACGAGAAGCTCGCCTCGCTCACCGACCAGGAGCGCCGCATCCTCGACCTGATCGGCGAGGGGCTCACCAACCGGGTCATCGGCGAGCGGTTGCACCTCGCCGAGAAGACCATCAAGAACTACGTCTCCAGCCTGCTGTCCAAGCTCGGCATGGAGCGCCGGTCCCAGGCCGCCGCCTACGTGGCCCGGCTGGACGCCCGCAAGGGCTGATCCACCCCTTCGAGTGAACGCACACGCGACCGTTCGGAGCACTTCGTCTCCGTGCGGTCCCCTTCGACGGCATTCGGGACCTTGGTCCCGAGCAGCAGGGGCGGGTTTCCCTGGCGCTCGACGCACGGATGGTCGACATTGAGCCCTATGCCCATGTCCCCGTCGCCGTCCGCGCCCCCGGACCGCACCTGCGCCGAGCAGCGCGCCTTCGCCCTGCTCGCCGGTACCGATCACGGTCGGGTGGCCACGAGCATGCGGGCGCTCCCGTTCCTCGCGGCGGCCCGCCACATCCTGGTCGACGGCCGGCTGCTGCTGCGGATGCACCGCGGTTACGGCTATCACCGGGCGTGCATCGGCAGTGTGGTCGCCTACGGGGCGGACAACCTCGGCACGTGTGAGCCGGGGGCGGCCGAGTGGTCGGTCCAGTTGGTCGGGCTGTGCGAGGCGGTGCTGCCCGAGCCCGCGGAGCTCCTGCTGTTCGGTCCGACCCCGCGGGGGGTGGACGGCGAGCCCTACGATCCGGTGTACCTCCGGATCGAGCCGCAGTTCGTCACCCTGCACGAGTCCGACCCGTCGGGCCCCGCCGTCTGACGCTCGTCCGGCACGCGCGGGTCCGCGGGGGTTGCTCGCGCAGTTCCCCGCGCCCCTAAAGGGGCGCCCCTGGGTTGGCGCGTCAGCCCGGTCGGGCCCCGTTAGGGGCGCGGGGAACTGCGCGGGTGACCACGACGGACCCGCAGCCGACCGACGACAGTAGCCGTCCCCGCCAGGGGGAGAAGCTACTGCTGCGGGGGCTCGCCCCCGCCACCATCCGCCGCGCCGCCCCCGGCCCCCGCCCCGCCACCCGCGGCTTCACCGGAGCCGCCAGCCGCATCGCCGCCACCGTTCGCGGCGTCGCCGCCACCGTTGGCAGCGCCCCCGTTGTCGGCACCGCCGTCGTTGCCGCCGGTCACCGGAGCGGTGTTGCCGCCCGTGGGCTGGCCGCCGTTGCCCTGCGACTGCCCGCCGGTGGGCTGCTGGCTGGTGGTGGCCGGCGGCTGGGTGGCCGGCTGCGAAGCCTGGTTGGTGGGCCGCTGCGAGTACGACTGCTTGCCACCGGTGCCGCCCGGCTGCTGCTGCCGGGGCGGGTTGTAGGTGCCGCTGCCGCTACCGCTGCTGCTGCCGCTGCTGGTGCCGTTGCCCCAGTTGTTGGACTGCCTGGGCGAGGCCTCCGTCTCCGGCTTCTTGCTCGGCTTGTCCGTCTTCTGCGACTGGGACGTCGAAGGCTTGTTCTCCGTCTTCTGTCCGTCGCCGGCGTCGTCGTTGCCCATGCCCCGCACGGCCAGGGCGACGCCCACGACCACGGCGACCACGGCGAGCACGGCCAGCAGCCACAGCTTGTTCTTGCGCCCGCCCCCGTTGCCGTCGTGCTCGTAGCCCTGGTCGTAGTTGCCGTAACCGCCGTAGCCCCCGTCGTCACCGGACGGGCGCAGCATGGGCTGCGGGATCTGCGTGGTGCCGGATTCGGGGTGCGGCAGGGCGGTGGTCCCGGCCATGCCCATCGCGGGCGTGTGGGCGGCGTCGTGACCGGTGACCGGCCCGGTGTTCCAGGTGCCGGTGTGGCTGCCCTGCTCGTACAGCATCTGGATGCCGTACTGGATCAGGCCGCGCATCTCCTCGGCGGTCTGGAAGCGGTCGTCGGGGTCCTTGGCGAGGGCCCGCATGACCAGGCCGTCCAGCTCCGGCGGGACCCCGTCGGAAACCTCCGAGGGGGGCACCGGGATGTCCTGGACGTGCTGGTAGACCACCGAAAGCGGCGTCTCACCGGTGAACGGCGGGCGCAGCGCGAGGAGTTCGTAGAGCAGACAGCCCGTCGCGTACAGGTCGGAGCGGTGGTCGACGGCCTTGCCGAGGGCCTGCTCGGGGGACAGGTACTGCGGGGTGCCCATGACCATGCCGGTCTGGGTCATGGTCGACTGCGCGCCGTGCAGGGCGCGCGCGATGCCGAAGTCCATCACCTTCACGGCACCGTTGTGGGTGATGATGACGTTCGCGGGCTTGATGTCACGGTGCACGATGCCGTGCTGGTGCGAGTAGGCGAGGGCTTCCAGCACTCCCGAGACGATGATCAGGGCCTGTTCGGGCCCGGGGGCCTCGGCGTTGATCAACAGGTCGCGGATCGTGCGGCCTTCGACGATCTCCATGACGATGTACGGGACCGTCTGGTGGCCGACCTGGTCCTCGCCCGAGTCGTACACGGCGACGACCGAGTGGTGGTTGAGCCCGGCGACCGACTGCGCCTCGCGGGTGAACCGGGCCTTGGACACCGGGTCCTCGGCGAGGTCCGCGCGCAGCAGCTTCACGGCGACGGTCCTGCCCAGTCGGACGTCCTCGGCCGCGAAAACCTCGGCCATGCCGCCCCGGCCCAGCCGGTGGGTGAGCCGGTACCGGCCGTCCCCGACCAGTCCGCCGTTGCCCCAGTTCTCCGGCGCGTCACCCATGCCGCCGCCAGATGCCTCGGGGTCGGACGGGCCCTGGGCGCGCTGCGTCTGTGCCATCAGTCCTCGCCGTCGTTTCTGCCCGCGTACGTGCGGTGGTTGTTACGGTCTCCGCCTGCCAACGCTACAGCCTTTGACGACCCCCACGGTCCGAGATGGACCGGCCATCAAACCCGTACCGTCGCGTTCGGGGCAAATCCTGTGTCCGGGGCCGGGGGACGCGGTAACGCTTCCGCGACGCTTCATTCGCGTACGGTCACGGAACGGGCACCGAACTTGACGTGTCAGTGACCTCCGGCAGACTTGGCCGGGAATAGCACAATCGATCACCGAACGCGGGAGCCGGGCGACAGTCACCGACCGCGCCGATGGGGGACGCAGACCATGAGCCAGGACCGCGCGCAGGGTCGCTACGCAGGGCGTTCGGTCGGCGGTGGACGCTACCAGCTGCGGGACCTGCTCGGTGAGGGCGGCATGGCCTCCGTCCACCTGGCCTACGACTCGGTGCTCGACCGTCAGGTCGCGGTCAAGACCCTGCACACCGAACTCGGGCGCGAGCCCGCGTTCCGGGAGCGGTTCCGCCGCGAGGCGCAGTCCGTGGCCAAGCTCACCCACACCAACATCGTGTCGGTCTTCGACACCGGTGAGGACGAGCTGAACGGCAGCACCACCCCGTACATCGTGATGGAGTACGTCGAGGGCCAGCCGCTCGGTTCGTTGCTGGAGTCGGACGTCAGGCAGTTCGGTGCGATGTCCACGGACACCGCGCTGAAGATCACCGCCGATGTGTTGGCGGCGCTGGAAATCAGCCACGAAATGGGGCTGGTCCACCGGGACATCAAGCCCGGCAACGTCATGATGACCAAGCGCGGCGTCACCAAGGTCATGGACTTCGGCATCGCCCGGGCCATGCAGTCCGGGGTCACGTCGATGACGCAGACCGGCATGGTCGTGGGCACCCCGCAGTACCTCTCGCCGGAGCAGGCCCTCGGCCGCGGCGTCGACGCGCGCTCCGACCTGTACTCCGTCGGCATCATGCTGTTCCAGTTGGTGACCGGGCGGCTGCCGTTCGAGGCGGATTCGGCGCTGGCCATCGCGTACGCGCACGTCCAGGAGAACGCGGTCGCCCCGTCGACCATCAACCGGTCGGTGCCCCCGGCGGTGGACGCGCTGGTGGCGCGGGCCCTGCGGAAGAACCCGAACGAGCGCTTCCCCAGCGCCGAGGCGATGCGCGACGAGTGCCTGCGGGTCGCCCAGTCGCTCCAGCAGGTCGCGCCCAGCATCGTGCCGGGGGCGCCGACCGCGAGCGGGGCGGGCGTCGGCTCGGCCGTCTTCCCGCCGGTGGACCGGTCCGCGGCGCCCGCACCGGGCCCCGTGCAGTCGCCGTACCAGCCGGGTCCCTACGGTCCGCCCACGCCGTCCCCCGCGCAGCCGGCTCCCGCCGGACCGGGGTACGGCTATCCGCAGCAGGGGTACGGGACCCCGGTGCCGGGGCCGTCCGTCGGGTACGGGGCGGCGACGCAGCAGGCGCCGGCCCCGTACGCCGTGGGGCCGCAGCAGGGTTCCCGGGGGCCGGGCGGCAAGCGCAAGCGCAACACCGTGGCGGTCGTGGTGGGGGTCTTCCTCGCCCTCGGCGTCCTCGGCGGCATCATCAACTCCATCGGCGGCGACGGCGAGGACGAGCCGGACGCCAAGCCCAGCCCGACCGCGTCCGCGCCGAAGGTCGCCGAGGGGTACCGCGGTCCGGACACCACGAAGGCCATCGAGGACACGGAGTGCAGCGAGCCCGAGACGTCGTACACCGACGAGGGCAAGGTCGAGATGCCGAACTTCGTGATGAAGCACATCGACTCGGTGAAGAAGTGCCTCCAGGCCGGCGGGTGGCGCTTCGACACCACCGACGTCAACGAGAACACGTACGGTGACGGGGCCGTGATGAAGCAGTTCCCGCAGGCGGGCACCGACTTCGACCCCGAGAACCCGCCGACCATCCAGCTCGACGTCTCCACCGGCAACCCCGCGCAGTAGGGTCCCGGACCCGTACGTCAGGTGTCCCGCCCGGCCGGGCGCCGGCTCAACACCCCCGGCCACCAGGAGGCGGGGCCGATGTCCCGCACCAGTGCGGGGACGAGCAGCGAGCGCACCACCAAGGTGTCGAGCAGCACCCCGAAGGCCACGATGAAGGCGATCTGGACGAGGAAGGCGAGCGGGATCACCCCGAGCGCGGCGAACGTCGCCGCCAGCACCACTCCCGCGGAGGTGATCACTCCGCCGGTCGCGACGAGCCCCTTCAGCACTCCCGCGCGCACCCCGTGGCGCAGGGACTCCTCCCGTACCCGGGACATCAGGAAGATGTTGTAGTCCACGCCGAGCGCCACCAGGAACACGAAACCGTAGAGCGGTACGGACGAGTCGGTGCCGGCGAATCCCCAGACGTGCTCGAAGACCAGCGCCGAGACACCGAGGGTGGCCAGGAAGTTCAGCGCCACGGTGGACACCAACAGGAGCGGCATCACCAACGAACGCAACAGCCCCATCAGGATGATCAAGATGATGACCAGGACGACGGGAACGATGACCGTGCGGTCCCGTTCCGCGGTGACCTGGGTGTCGTACTGCTGGGCCGTGTAGCCGCCCACGAGCGCCGCCGCCTCGGGCACGGCGTGCAGCGACGTGCGCAGCCGGGCCACCGCGTCCTTCGCCGCATCGCTGTCCGCCGCGTCCTGGAGGGTGACGTCGATGCGCACCCGACCGTCGACGACGAGCGGCGGACCACCGCCGGGGCGCCCCGACTCCGTCACCGCCGCGACGGAGGCCACCCCGGGGGTACGACCCGCCGCCGCCACCACCTGCTCGGCCCGGTCCGCGGCGGCGATGACGACCGCCGGATTGCCCGACCCGCCCGGGAAGTGCCGGGCGAGGGTGCGCTGCGCGGAGACGGACGGCGCGTCCTTGACGAAGATCTCGTCCAGCGGCACCCCCTTCGACGTGAGCGCGGGGGCGAAGGCGGCGCAGACCAGCAGGCCCGCCAGCGAGAGGGACCACACCCGGCGGGGCGCCCGGTCGACCAAGGCGGCCACCCGGGGCCAGATCCCCGACGGGCTCGCGGCCGACTCCGCCGAGGGGGGCGCGGCCGGCCAGTACGCGGCCCGGCCGAGCAGCACCAGCACCGCCGGCAGGAAGGTCAGGGCGCTCAGCACCGCACAGACGATCCCGATGGCGCCGACGGGTCCGAGCGCGCGGTTGTTGGTGAGGTCGCTCAGCAGCAACGCCAACAGCCCCAGCGCGACCGTGGCCGCACTCGCGACGATCGCCCCCGTGGACTGCCGCAGCGCGGCCCGCACGGCAAGGAACCGGTCCGTCGTGCGGGCGAGTTCCTCGCGGTAGCGCGCGGTCAACAACAGGGCGTAGTCCGTCGCCGCACCGATCACCAGGATCGACAGGATGCCCTGGACCTGACCGTCCACCCGCACCACCCCGCGATCGGCGAGGAAGTACACCACGGCGCACGCCAGACCCAGCGCGAACACCGACCCCACGATGATGACCAGCGGCAGCAGCACGCTCCGGTACACCAACAACAAGATCACCAGCACCGCCGCGAGGGCCACTCCCAACAACAGCCCGTCGATCCCGGCGAAGGCGTCCGACAGGTCCGCCTGCGCAGCGGCCGGCCCCGCCAACTCCACCGTGGCACCGGGCACGCCCCCGGCGGCCTTCCGCACCCGGTCGAGGGTGCTCTCCAGCCCGTCTCCGAGGTCGGGGCCGAGTTGCACGATCCCCTGGAGCGCCCGACCGTCGCGCGAGGGCAGTGCGGGGGAGGGCCGTCCCTGCACACCGGGCTCGCCGGCGACGGAGGCCAGCGCCCGGGTGGCCGCGGCGCGCTGCGCCCCGTCCAGGCGACCGCCGTCGTCGGCGGTCCACACCACGAGGGCGGGCACCGTCTCCCGCTGCTGGAAGGCCCGCTGCTCCGTGATGACCCGCGTCGACTCCGCACTCCGCGGCAGGAAGGCGGCCTGGTCGTTGGTGGCGACCTCACCCAGCTTCCCGGCGAAGGGGCCCAGCCCGCCGCCGATCGCGAGCCAGGCGAGGAGCAGGGCCACGGGGACCAGCCAACGGGCCCTGCGCGGTGTGGTGGACATGCGTGCTCCGAGTGATCACGTTCACTTGCCTCGAAGACCGCCCGGGCCCTGAGAGAGAACCGAATCCGTCCGGGCCGAGGGTTCCCCGGCCGGTCTGCATCACCGCATGGCGTCGAACCATCCGATGATCGGGATTCCCGCGGTGCCGTCTTTCCGGATGCACCGGGCGTCACCCTAGTTCAGGAGGATCAGGCACTCCTGCGCGGGTGCGGCGTCAGCGCGAGGACGCGAGGTCCCGGAGCACGGTCCGCGCCGCCCTGGCACCCGAGGCCAGCGCACCCTGCACCGAGCCGGTGGCCCGGTGGTCGCCGCAGACGTAACGCCCCGGGCCCGCCCGCGCCGTACGGCTGAGTGGCTGCGGAGGCGGCATGGCGGGCAGCGCATCGGGGACCGTGCGTACGGTCAGGAGCTCCCAGCCGTCGGTTGCGGTGCCGTAGACCTCGGCCAGTGCCGCCCTCAGGAGGGCTTCGCGCCCCGGCTCGTCGGTGCCGAGCGCGGAGGTCGCGATCAGATGACGGCCGGCGGGCGCGTACCCCGGCTGGACCTCGCTCAGTACGCAGGTGTGGAGGAACCGGCGCCCGGAGTCGATCAACAGGGTCGGCTCGCCCAGCGGAGAGCGGCCGTCCGTGGCGTGGTAGTAGGTCGTGACCACGCGCGAGGCCGGTACCACGAGCCCGGGGAGCAGCGAGGCGGCGGCTTCGGGACCGGTCGCCACCACCACGGCGGGCGCGGTGATCTCCTGCCCCGACGCGAGCAGCACTCCGTCGTCGGTGAGCCGTTCCACCGGACGGTCCCACGACACCACCCCGGCCGGTAGCCCCGCCGCGAGCCGGGCGGGCACCGCACCGATGCCCCGGGCGGGAAGACAGAGCGTGCCCCGCACCATGCTGCGCCACACCAGATGGAAGAAGCGGCTGGAGGTCTCCAACTCGTCCTCCAGGAACACGCCCGACAGGAAGGGCCGGAAGAACCGCTCGACGAACTCCTCGGAGAAACCCGCCGCCGAGAGCGCGGTCCTCGTGGTGCGGTCCTCGGCGCGCTTGACCGGCTGGACCGGCCCGAGGGCGTCCCGTGCCGTGAGCATCCCCAGCGCCAGGAGGTCCCGCGCGGAACCGAGGCGCCCGGGGCGGAGGTCGCCGAGCCGGTGGGGTGCACGGGTGGGATCGGTGAAGCGGAGGCGGCCCCGCTCGGTGTGCACCAACACCCCCGCGGTGAAGGGACGCAGTTCCAGGGCGCGCAGGGCCAGCCGCCGTTTCACCTGGGGGTAGGACGTGTTGAACACCTGGAAGCCGCGGTCGATGACGAAGCCCTCGTGCCGGTCGGACCGCATCCGACCGCCCACGCCGTCCGACGCCTCCACCACCCGGACCCTCAGCCCGGCCCGCAGCAGGTCCCCCGCGCACGCCAGCCCGGCGAGCCCCGCTCCGACCACCACCGCGTCGGGGGGCGCTTCGTTCGTCGCAGCCATGGATCGCCGCTCTTCCTCCGAGCCGCTGCGCGGTCACGACCGGGCTCGGCCCTCGTCATGGATTCGTCCTCTCCGCTTCTTCCCGCGGGCGGCGGTCCATGGATGCGGAAGGGCGAGGTTCCTCCGAAGGCGCTCGGTGCCGGTGGCAGGTGGCTCAGGGCCGGGGAACGGTGGCGGGCCCGCCCCGCACCCGCCGCTTCGCAGCACGATGCCCCGCCGAGCCGACGCTCGGCGGGGCATCGCAAGGGCCGGGCCTACAGGTAGGGCCCGCCGGTCCGGCCGCCCGAGTGGCCGTGGTCCTCGTCGCCGCCGACGCCCGGCGGCAGGGCCCGCCGCATCTGTTCGAGCTGGGCGCGGGCCGCCATCTGCTGGGCGAACAGCGTGGTCTGGATGCCGTGGAACAGGCCCTCCAGCCAACCGACCAACTGGGCCTGGGCGATCCGCAGCTCCGCGTCGCTCGGCGTCGCCTCGTCCGTGAAGGGCAGCGACAGCCGCTCCAGCTCGTCCACCAGCTCCGGGGCGAGCCCGTCCTCCAGCTCCTTCACGGAGCTGGCGTGGATCTCCTTGAGGCGCTGCCGGCTCGCGTCGTCGAGGGGGGCGGCCCGCACCTCTTCGAGGAGCTGCTTGATCATGCTGCCGATGCGCATGACCTTGGCCGGCTGCTCCACCATCTCCGTCACCGGCACCTCGCGGGAGTCCTCGTCTCCGCCGCCGAGAGCCATTCCGTCCTGGCCCACGACCAGGACCTGGGGGCTCTCCGGCGACCGTTCGTTCCTCGGCATCTCCATGGGCTCATTGTCGCGCACCGGGGCACCCGTCCGGAGTGGTACCCCGTGGATCGTGATCGTTCCGTCCGTCGGGGCCGGGCGGGCCACCGTCGGACGGGGGGCGTCGCGCACCGCGCCGGCCCCCGTCCGGCGGTGGCGGTCGCCGTCAGGACTGCCGCAGCCGCCAGCCCAGGTAGCCGAGGCCCAGCCCCATCAGCAGCAGCCCGCTGCCCAGGGAGAGGACCTGGGAGGCCGGCCCGTGCGAAGGGGCGGGCGGGACCCGTGGCGCGTCGTCCATGGCCCGCCCGGCGGCCTCGCCGGCCTCGGAGTCCACTTCGGAGTCGAATCCGGGGTCCGCCGTCCCGAGGTCCGCACCGAAGTCGGAGCCGGTGTCCGGGTCCGGCCGACCGTTCACCGGTCCGTCCCGGTGGGCGTCCGGGGTGGGTGCGGTGGGTACCGCGCTCGGGTCGCGCCGGGGCGGTTCGCCCTCGGGCCGACCGGGACGGGGACGCCCCTCACCGTGCCGGCTGCCGGCGCGGGACTCCTCCGGGGCGGGGGCCCGGGTGCGGGAGGGTGCCGCGGCGGGGCTCCCGGCCGCGGGCGAGGACGCGTGCGCCGGGCCGGGGCGGCCACCCGGGCCCGCCCCGCTGTCCCCCGTACCGGCCGGGGTGCTGTCGGAGCGCCCGCCCGGCGTCGGCGCGGCGGGCGGCCCGGCCGGATCGCGCGGGGGCGGATCGCGCGGGGGCGGCTGGTCCTGGGGCCGCTGGTCCGGGGGCCGCGCCGGACGCGGACGGCCCGCGCCACCGCCGGCGCTCTCCGGGGCGGGGGTCGGTGCACGGGAGGGGCCGGCGGCACTGCCGGTCGGCGCCGCGGACCCGGAGGAGGACGCGGGGACTGCTGGTCCGGGGGCCGCCAGTGCGCGCGCCGGACCGGAGCCCACCGGTCCCAGGAGCAGCGCCGTCAGGACCGCGGCGGTCCCGCCGAACGCACCCAGCCACGCAGCCACTGCGACCGCCCTCCGGACAGAGCCATCCCCGCGGCCCACCCTCACACGGGCCCGGGGCGCCGGCACCCCGGAGGGGTCCGTCCGGGGTGCACGGTCACACGGTGAGCAGCACCTTTCCGATGTTGTCGCCGTCCTCCAGCACCCGGTGGGCCGCCGCGGCGTCCCGCATCGGCAGGCTCCGGTCCATGACGGGCCGCACCCGTCCGGACGCGACCAGCGGCCAGACGTGTTCCCGCACCGCGGCGACGATCGTGGCCTTCTCCGCCGCGGGGCGCCCCCGCAACGAGGTCGCCGCGACCGCTCCCCGCTTGGCCAGCAGCGCCCCGAGGTTCAGTTCGGCCTTCGCCCCGCCCTGCAAACCGATGATCACCAGCCGACCGTTCACCGCCAGCACCTGCACGTTCCGCTCCAGGTACGCGGCCCCGACGATGTCGAGCACCACATCGGCCCCCGCGCCCCCGGTGGCCCGTCGGACCTCCTCGACGAAGTCCTGCTCGCGGTAGTGGATCAGCACGTCCGCGCCCAGTTCGGCGCAGCGGCGCAGCTTCTCGGCACTGCCCGCGGTCACGGCGACCCGTGCCCCCACCGCCTTGGCGAGTTGGATCGCGAGCGTCCCGATCCCGCTGGCCCCGCCGTGGATCAGCACCGTTTCGGCGGGTCGCAGGTGCGCCGCCTGGAACAGGTTCGACCAGACCGTGCAGGCGACCTCGGGCAGCGCGGCGGCCTCCACCAGGGAGACGTTCCCGGGGCGGGGCAGCAGCTGGCCGACCGGCACCGCGACCTGCTCCGCGTAACCGCCGCCGGACAGCAGGGCGCACACCTCGTCGCCGACGGACCATCCCGCGACCCCGGGCCCCAGGGCGGCGATCCGCCCGGAACACTCCAGCCCGGGATGGGGCGAGGCACCGGGCGGCGGGTCGTACAGACCGCGCCGCTGCAACAGGTCGGCCCGGTTGACGGCGCTGGCCACCACCTCGATCAGGACCTCGCCCTCAGCGGGGACGGGGTCCGGCACCTCCCCCCAGGTGAGCACTTCGGGACCACCGGCCTCGGCAACACTGATCGCATGCATGGCGCGAGGCTACTGCGGCCCCGCGGTCCGGGCCGAAGCCCGGGCGATGGTGATGAGCCGGTCCGTCAACTGGAGCTTGCCGATGGCGGGATCGTCGTAACCGAGTACCCGGTGTCCCCGGACGACGCTCACCACCAGGTCCTCGGTCTCCCGGGCGGTCAGCCCCACCTCCGCCTTTATGACCGGTCGTTCCACGATGTCGAGGCCGCTGCCCTGGTGGATCAGGTCCTCCATGACCCGTCCCGCGCTGGGGCTGAGCACCGAGAGACCGAGCAGCCGCCCGGCCGCGCTGGCGCTGGTGATGACCGCATCGGCGCCGGACTGGCGCAGCAGCGGAGCGTTCTCCTCCTCGCGGACCGCCGCCACGATCTTCGCCGCACGGTTCAGCTGGCGGGCGGTGAGCGTCACCAGCACCGCCGTGTCGTCGCGTTGGGTGGCGATGATGATCTGACGTGCCTTCTGCAACTCGGCCCGCAACAGGACGTCACTGCGGGTGGCGTCACCGATCACCCCGACGAACCCTTCCGCGGTGGCCACCTCGATGACCTTGCTGCTCGGGTCGACGATCACCACCTGGTCCTTGCTCAGCCCCGTCGCGCAGACGGTCTGGACCGCCGAGCGCCCCTTGGTGCCGAAGCCCACGACGACGGTGTGGTCACGCAAGTTGGACCTCCAGCGGCTGAGCCGCCACTCCTCCCTGGTGCGCTCGGTGAGCACCTCCAGGGTCGTACCGACCAGGATGATCAGGAACACCACCCGCAAGGGGGTGATGACCAGGATGTTGATGAGCCGCGCCCCGTCGCTCACCGGAGTGATGTCGCCGTATCCGGTGGTGGAGAGGGTGACGGTGGCGTAGTAGAACGCGTCGAGCAGGTCGACCGAGTCATCGGAGTTGTCTCCGTAGCCCTCACGGTCGAAGTAGACGATGAGGGCCGTGCTGACGAGCACCAGGAGCGCCATCAGCACGCGCTTGGCGACCTGGAGCAGCGGGCGTTCGACCACCCGCTTGGGCAACTTGATGCGCCCGGTGACCAGATGTTCATCGGCCTGACGCGCGATCGCGTCTTGGCCTGGAAGTTTCACGTGAAACACACCCCAAGTGCGGACATGGACCAGGGAAGGTCGAGGATCTCCAACTCCTGCCCCGCACGGGCCCCCCCGGGCGGTACCACCGCCAGTCCGTCAGCCGCGGCGATGCCCCGCAGCATCGCCGGTCCGGTGTAGTGCAGTGGTACGGCGGTGTCATCGCGCAGGGCCACGGGAACGAGCCGGGTGTCGTTCCGGTGTCCCGCCACCTCCTCCCGTACCGGTGCCGGGTAGGGCTCCGGAGGGGTGCGTCCCGCCAGGGTGCGGATCAGGGGCTCGGCGAGGGTCAGCAGACCGGACACCGCGGCGAGCGGATTGCCGGGCAGACCGACCAGGAACCGGGTACGGAGGGTGGGGGTGCCCAGTCGGGCGAGCAGCATCGGGTGGCCGGGGCGCACCCGCACGCCGTCCACCAGGAGCACCGCACCGAGTCGCTCCAGAACGGCGTGCACATGGTCGACCGGACCCGCGGCGGTTCCTCCAGTGGTGACCACCAGATCGGCGGTGGAGCCGGCCACGGCCCCGTACAGGCCGGTCGCGTCGTCGCCGAGGTGGCGGACGATGGTGACTTCGGCGCCGAGCGCGCTGAGCCACGGGGGCAGCAGCGGGCCGAGCGCATCACGGATCAGGCCGTCGTGGGGGAGTCCCCGGCGCAGCAGTTCGTCACCGAGGACGAGGACGTCCACGGTGGGCCGCGGGACCACGGTGAGCATGTCGTACCCCGCGGCGGCGGCCAGACCGACGACGACCGGGGTCACGAGGGTCCCGGGCGGGAGCAGCGGGTCGTCCCGACGGCACTCCTGGGCGCGGGGGCGGATGTCCTGGCCCTGCGGGACCGCCCGGTCCGGGTGGAGCCGTCCGTGGTGGTCGGTACGGGCGTGTTCGGTGCGGACGACGGCGGTGGTGTCCGGGGGGACGCGGGCGCCGGTGGCGATCCGTACGGCTTCGCCGTCGCTGAGGCGCGGGGACGGTGTCGTCCCGGCGAGGAGTCCGTCGTCCCGGACGCTCCAGGGCGGGGGGCCGGACACCGCCCAGCCGTCCATGGCGGAGGTGTCGAACGACGGGAGGTCCGTCAGGGCGGTCAGCGGGGTGGCGAGGACCATGCCGGCGGCCGAGTGCAGCGGAACGCTGACCGGGGCGTTCGCCCGGCGGGCCGTGGTGCCCGCCGACTCGGCGGTGCGCCGTGCGTCGGGCCAGGCGGTGGTGTGGGGGTCGATCGGGTGCGGGGGTCCGCCGTGGGTAGGGGGGTCGGCACGGGCGGAGGTACGGACGGGGGTGCTCGGGTCGGCGGCGTCACCGGCTGTGGCCTCGGGGGCGGTGGCTCGCGGATGTCGTTCCCCCCGTACGCGGCCGGGTTCCTCGGGGTGCCCGGGTTCCGGCGGCGCTGGATCGGGGAGCAGGGGCTGACGGGTCAGGGCCTCGTACAGGGCGAGATGGTCGTCCGATGGCGGTGTGGTCATGGCGCGTCCGGGTGGACGGTCTCGGCGGCCGGGGCCGGGGAGGCGGACCGGTCGGCGGCGGGCCGTTCGGGGACGGCGGGCCGTTCAGGGGGCTCCGCCGCCCAACGGGCGGCCAGTTCCGCGGCGCGGCGGGCCGCCGCGGCGACCGCTTCGGGTCCTCCGCCGGCCCGTGCCGCCGCATAGCCGACGAGGAACGTCGTCAGGGGCGCCGCGGGTCGCGCCACCCCGTGGGCGGCGTCCCGGGCGAGGTCCAGCAACAGCGCGGTGTCGACGTCGAGGTCGAGGCCGAGCTCGTCCTTGACCGCAGTCATCCATTCGTCCAGCACGCGCCCATGCTCCCTGATCCGTGCCCGTGCCGAGGCGATGTCCTCCCAGGTGTCGCAGTCGAAGGAGGCGACGGGGTCGGCGAGGGTGGTCACCGTCAGCTGCGGAACGAGGGCGCGCAGGGGGAGCCCGGCCAGGCTCCCGTGGCGGCCGGCGAGGCCGTCGAGCGCCCGGCGCAGGGGGTCGGTCCGATAGGCGGCGACCAGCGGCTGCACGCGGTCGTCGGCGTCGGTGAGCAGGACGGCTTCGGCGGCTCCCGCGGCCAGCGCGGCGACCAGGGCCCGGACGGTGCCCGCGGTGAGGAACGGCAGGTCCGCCGAGAGCACGACGGTCACCGGGGCGGTGACCTGGCGCAGTCCGGCGTCGAGCGCCGCGACGGGGCCCTGTCCGGGGGGTTCCTCCCGGGCCCACCGCACGGGGCGCTCGGTGCGGCGCCGGTCCGCGACGACCACGGTGGTCCGGGCGCCCGCGCAGGCCGCGAGGACCCGGTCGAGCAGCGTGCGGCCACCCACCCGTATCCCTGGTTTGTCGGCCCCGTCGAGACGGCGGGCGGCGCCGCCGGCGAGGACCACGGCGTCGTGCGCGCCGTCGTGCGCGGTCATCCCCCGAGTATGGGCGTTGGCCACAGCCGTGCCGCCCCGGGGGTTCGGTCCGCGTGCTCAGAGGGTGCGCAGCAGCACCGCGGGCTGTTCCACGCAGTCGGCGACGTACCGCAGGAAACCGCCGGCCGTACCGCCGTCGCAGACCCGGTGGTCGAAGGTCAGGGTCAGCTCGACGACCTGGCGGACCGCCAGTTCCCCTTCGTGGACCCAGGGCCGCGGAATGATCCGGCCGACGCCGAGCATGGCCGCTTCCGGATGGTTGATGATCGGTGTGGAGCCGTCGACGCCGAAGACGCCGTAGTTGTTGAGGGTGAACGTGCCGCCGGTGAGTTCCGCCGGGCTGAGGGCGCCCTCGCGGGCCCGGTCGGCGAGTCGGGCGACCTCGGTGCTCAGGGACTCCGCGCCGCGGGTGTGGGCGTCCTTGACGACGGGGACGACCAGCCCGCGCGGGGTCTGCGCGGCGAAGCCCAGGTGGACGGCGTCGAACTGGACGATCTCACGGGCGTCCGGGTCGACGGTGGCGTTCAGCTCGGGGTGCCGGGCGAGTCCCGCCACACAGATCCGGGCCAACAGGGCGAGCAGGGAGATCCGGGGCCCGCCCGCCGCGTTCATCGCGGTGCGCGCCCGCAGCAGCTCCGTGGCGTCGGCGTCGACCCAGACGGTCGCCTCGGGTATCTCACGGCGGCTGCGTGCCAGTTTGTCGGCGACCGCGCCGCGCACGCCCCGCAGGGGGATACGCGTGCCACCAGACGCGCCGACGGCCGACGGCCGGCGCTCGGCGGAGGCCGCGGCGGGCGGAATCGCGGGCGCCGCCGGGGTGGTCGCCCGGGTCGGGGCCGGCGCGGCGGGGGACCGCGGCGGGGTGGGGATGCCCGCGGCGGGGGCCGGTTCCTGGCCCGGTACGGCGCGCAGGTGCGTCCGCGCGGCGAGGGCGTACTCCACGTCCGCGCGGAGGATGAGCCCGTCGGGCCCCGATCCGGCCAGCTCGGCGAGGTCGATGCCGTGCTCCCGGGCGAGCTTGCGCACCAGCGGCGAGATCACGGGTGCCGGACCCTCGCCGCGCGCCGCCGGAAGGGGCGTCGGGGTGGACCCGGCGGAGGCGAGGGCGCCGCGGCGGACCCGGCGACGGCGCGCGGGCGCAGCGGCCGTGCCGTAGCCGACGAGCACGTTGCCCGAGGCCGTGTCACCCGACGGCGCGGCGGGAGCACCGCCCGGGGAGCCGGCCGAACCGACGGAGCCGGCGAAACCTGCGGAACCGGCAGTGGTCCGTGCGGTGCCGCTCGGATCGGTGTCGTGCGGGCCGGGCGGACCGTCGGGGCCTTGGGGGCCGGTGCCGTGCGGGTCGTCCGTGGCGCCCGCGGGCACGACCTCGGTGGCCTTGGCGCCCACCGCGACGGTGATCAGCGGAGCACCGACGGGCAGTTCCGTGCCCTCCTCGCCGAAGCGGGCGGTGACCACGCCCCCGTACGGGCAGGGCACCTCGACCATCGCCTTGGCGGTCTCCACCTCGACGACGGGTTGGTCCACGGCGACGACGTCACCGACCTCGACGAGCCAGCGGACTATCTCCGCCTCCGTCAGCCCTTCTCCTAGGTCCGGCAACTTGAATTCCAGCACCTGTGCCATCAGCCCTCCGCCTCCCACTGAAGCCGGGCCACGGCATCCAGGATCCGGTCGACGCCCGGCAGGTGGTGCCGTTCGAGCATCGGCGGCGGATACGGGATGTCGAACCCGGCCACACGCAGTACTGGGGCCTCAAGGTAATGGAAGCAGCGCTCGGTGACCCGCGCCGCGATCTCGCCGCCCGGTCCGCCGAAGCCGTTCGCCTCGTGCACCACGAGGGCGCGACCCGTCCTGCGCACGGATGCGCAGACCGTCGCGTCGTCGAACGGCACCAGCGAACGCAGGTCCACCACCTCCAGGTCCCAGCCCTCCGCCGTCGCCGCCTCGGCCGCCTCCAGGCAGACGGGGACGGACGGCCCGTACGTCAGGAGCGTGGCGTCGCGACCCGTGCGCCGCACCACCGCGCGTCCCAGGGGGTCAACGGCTGCGGGGCGGTCCGGGTTCCAATCGGCCTTGGACCAGTAGAGCCGCTTGGGCTCCAGGAAGAGCACCGGGTCGTCGGAGGCGATGGAGGCGCGCAGCAGTCCGTACGCGTCGGCGACGGTCGCGGGGGTCACGACGTGCAGTCCGGGGGTGGCCATGTAGTACGCCTCGGAGGAGTCGCTGTGGTGCTCCACGCCGCCGATGCCGCCGCCGTAGGGCACCCGGACGGTCAGCGGCAACGGCAGGGCGCCGCGGGTCCGGTTGCGCATCCGGGCGACGTGCGAGACGAGCTGTTCGAACGCGGGGTAGGCGAACGCGTCGAACTGCATCTCCACGACGGGGCGCAGCCCGTACATGGCCATCCCGACGGCGGTGCCCAGGATGCCGGCCTCGGCGAGCGGGGTGTCCGTGCAGCGTTCCTCGCCGAACTCGGCGGCGAGGCCGTCGGTGATCCGGAAGACCCCGCCGAGGGCGCCGACGTCCTCGCCCATGACGTGCACGGCCGGGTCCTCGGCCAGGGCGTCCCGCAGGGCGCGCCCGAGGGCCTGGGCCATGGTCGCGGGTTTCGCGGTGACGGTGGCGCTCATCGTGCGGTCCCCTCGTGCCCGTACCCGTGCCGGCGGCCAGTACCAGCGGTGTCGGCGGCGGGCTCGTCGCTGCCGGCGGCGAGCTCGGCGCGCAGTTGGGCGGCCTGTTCGCGCAGCTGGGGGGTCGGTTCGCCGTAGACGTGCGCGAACAGGTCCATCGGGTCGAGTGCGGGGTCCCGGTTCATCCGGGCCCGCAGATCGGCCGCCATCTCCTCGGCGTCCTCGCGGACGGCCCGCAGGGCGTCCTCGTCGAGCAGTCCGCGCGCGGTCAGCTCCGCCTCGATCAGGTCGACGGGGTCGTGGGCGCGCCAGACGTCGACGTCGGAGGCCGCGCGGTAGCGGCCCGCGTCATCGGCGTTGGTGTGCGGCTCGACGCGGTACGTGATGGCCTCCACCAGGGTCGGCCCCTCGCCGTTGCGCGCCCGGGCGACCGCATCGGTGAGGACCTCGTGCACGGCGAGGACGTCGTTGCCGTCCACCAGTCGGCCGCGCATCCCGTACCCGACGGCCTTGTGCGCCAGGGAGGGGGCGGCGGTCTGCTTGGCCAGCGGCACGGAGATCGCGAAGCCGTTGTTCTGGACCAGGAAGACGACCGGGACGCCCCAGACCGCGGCGAAGTTCAGGGCCTCGTGGAAGTCGCCCTCGCTGGTGCCGCCGTCGCCGACCATCGCCAGCGCCACCACGTCGTCGCCCTTGAGCCGGGCCGCGTGCGCCAGGCCCACGGCGTGCGGCAGTTGGGTCGCGAGGGGCGTGCTGAGCGGTGCGACCCGGTGCACGTGGGGGTCGTAGCCGGTGTGCCAGTCGCCGCGCAGCAGGGTCAGCGTCTCCACCGGGTCGACGCCCCGGGCGATCACGGCGAGCGTGTCGCGGTAGCTGGGGAACAGCCAGTCGCGCTCTTCGAGGGCGAGGGCCGCGGCGATCTCGCACGCCTCCTGCCCGGTGCTCGACGGATAGACGGCGAGCCGGCCCTGCTTGGTCAGCGCGGTCGCCTGGGTGTTGTAGCGGCGGCCCCTGACCAGCTGGGCGTGGAGCGTGCGCAGCAGGGCCGCGTCCGTGCGACGGGCCGCCGGGGTGCCGAGCACCCGGTACGGCTCGGCGTCGGGCAGCAGCGGGGCGGGGTCGGTGCGCGGGGTCCAAGCGGGGGGCGGGTGGGGGACGTACGTCCCGTGCTGGTCCATGACCGGTGTGCTGTGCCTCTTCACACGTGCACCTCCTCGTCGACGGGGCTCCTCGGGGGGAGCGGCTGAGGCGCCGACGGGGTGCGCGCCTCACCTACCGATTGTTCGGTCAGCGGCACATTTTGGCTACAGGCCCTCCCAGCCTGTGGACAAACGGTTCTCCACAGCCTGGGATGGACGCAGTACGTCCATGGTAGGGAGGCGGGGGGACATGGCACCTGAACGAATGGTCGACGGGCCCGAGGGCGAGGGCGGGACCGAAGATCCGGGGAACCTCGGCGGTACGCCGTTCGCGCTCCCCGAGTTGCCGGCCCGCCCCCTGGACGCGATCGACCGGGACATCCTCCAGATCCTCCAGGCCGACGGACGCGCCTCCATACGGTCGGTCGCCGAGCGGGTCCACGTCTCCCGGGCCAACGCCTACGCCCGCATCAACCGGCTCATCGACGACGGGGTCATCCGGGGCTTCGGCGCCCGTGTCGACCACGAACGGGCGGGGCAGGGGGCCTCCGCGTACATCACGCTGAAGATCGTCCAGAACTCCTGGCGCACGGTCCGCGAGCAGTTGCGCGCGCTGCCGGGGGCCGCGCACATCGCCCTGGTCAGCGGCGACTTCGACGTACTGCTGCTGGTCCACTCGGCCGACAACCGGGCGCTGCGCGAGCTGGTCCTCACCCGGCTCCAGTCCATCCCCGAGGTGCTGAGCACCCGGACGCTGCTGGTGTTCGAGGAGGACCACCTCGACCCCGAGCCGTGACCGCTGCCGGGCCGGTCAGCGCTCGTGGCGCAGGCCCTCGAAGACCAGGCGGACGACCGCCTCGCAGACCTCCTGGTCACCGTGGACACGGCCGTCCGGCCGGTACCACTCCACGATCGAGTTGATCGTCCCGAAGACCAGCCGGGTGGCCAGCCTGACGTCGACGTCCCCGCGCACGTCCCCGTCGGCCGCGGCGGCCCGCAGCAGCTCGGACACCCGGTGGTCGAACTCCCGCCGGCGCTCCAGGGCCCACCGTTCGGTGTCGGTGTTGCCGCGCACCCGCAGCAGCAGCGTCACGTACGGCAGTTCGTCTATCAGCACCTCCACCATGCGCCGGGTGACGTGCTCCAGGCGCTCCACCGCGCGCCCCCCGCACGCGCGTTCCTCGTCGAGGATGCCGAACAGGCGGTCCAGGGCCCGGCTGACGGCCCGCTTCAGCAGCTCCTCCTTGCCGCTCACGTGGTGGTAGATGGACGACTTGGAGATCCCCGCCGCCTTGGACAGGTGCTCCATGGAGGTGCCGTCGTAGCCCCGCTCGTTGAAGACGGTCACCGCCACGGCGAGCAGGGACTCGGGGGTGTACGTGTCGCGCTTCACGGCGGTCATGAGGCGGGCTCCCGCTTCTCGGAGGCGTAGGCGTGGCGGTAGAGCGCCAGCGAAGGGGCGTAGCGCCCCGAAGGGTCGCGCAGGTGCAGGTCGTCCAGGAGCGAGTGGGCCCAGCTCCGGCCGAGCCGGCGGCTCCACTCGAAGGGCCCCAGGGGGTAGTTGACGCCGAGTCGCATGGCGGTGTCGACGTCCTCCTCGGTGGCGACGCCCCGGGCCACGGCGTCCATCGCGAGGTCGATCAACCGGGCCACCGTACGGGCGACGATCATCCCGGGCACGTCCCCGATGACGCTCACGTCCTTGCCCAGGGCCTGGAACAGCCCGGTGGCCTCCCGCAGGGTGCGCGGCGCGGTGTCCTGGGAGGCGGCCAACGCGATCCGGGTCGCCTTGCGGTAGTCGAGGGCGAGGTCGAAGTAGACGACGTCCCGGAACTCCACGGAGGTCTGTCCGTCGGCCAGGGCGAGTTGACCGCCGCCGGGCAGGATCAACCGGGTGCCGTGGTCCTCGTCCTCCTCGCGCACGGGGATGCCCGCCCCGCGTATCAGGTCCAACAGCGCGCCGGCGGGACCTAGGTCGCCCTCGACGACCACGTGCGCGGGCGCGGGGGCCGGGTCCGCCGTGTGGGGTTCGGGCTGTTCGGCCCCGTCCCCGTACGCGTACCAGCCGCGGCCCGTCTTGCGGCCGAGGGCGCCCGATGCGACCAGGCGCCGCTGGGCGAGCGACGGGGCGAACTTCACGTCCCGGAAGAACGCCTCCCACACCGCGTGGGTGACGGCCTCGTTGACGTCCTGGCCGATCAGGTCGGTGAGTTCGAAGGCGCCCATCCGGAAGCCGCCGCTCTCCCGCAGCACCGCGTCGATGGTGGCCGGGTCGGCGCCCTGGTACTCGTGGACGGCGAACGCCTCGGCGTAGAAGGGCCGGGCGATCCGGTTGACGATGAACCCGGGGGTGTCCGCGCAGGCCACCGGGGTCTTGCCCCAGCCACGGGCCAGTTCGTACGCACGGGTGGCGGACGAGAAGTCGGTGGCGGCCCCGGAGACCACCTCCACCAGCGGGAGCAGCGGCGCCGGGTTGAAGAAGTGCAGGCCCACGCAGCGCCCGGGCACCCGCAGCGCCCCGGCGACGGCGGTCACGGAGAGGGAGGAGGTGTTGGTGGCGAGCAGGCAGTCGTCGTCGACGACGTCTTCGAGCTCGCCCAGCAGCCGCTGTTTGACGTCCAACCGTTCCAGCACGGCTTCGACCACCAGCCCCGAGCCGGCGAGGTCGGCGAGCGCGTCGACGGGCTCCAGCCGGGCCAGCGCGGCGTCCCGCTCGGCGGCGCCGAGCCGGCCCTTGGCCACCAGTCGGTCCAGCCGGCCGCCGATCGCCGCCGCGGCGGACGCGGCCCGGCCCGGTGCGGCGTCGTGGAGGCGCACGGGGTGCCCGGCGGTCAACGCGACCTGGGCGATGCCCTGTCCCATGGTGCCGGCGCCCACCACGGCCACGGGGCTGCTGAGGTCGATTGCTGTCATGCTGGCAGATCCTCCCTCACGAGGTTGTCCACAGCTTCGCCGGACCCCCTTGTACCGACCGATCGTTCGGTTACTCTAGCTGTGTCCGCCCGTTCCTGCCCAGCTCGCCGGCCCCACCGGGACCCGGCCCGAGGAGGAGTTGGTCCATGTCCGCCGCACCCACCGCGCACCCGTTGATCGCCGCCCACCGACCCGTGCTGGACCGGGCCCTGGAAGCGATCGCCACCCGCGCGTACTGGTCCCCGCACCCCGAGCACCCCAAGGCGTACGGCGAGGACGGCAGCCTGGGCCCGCCGGAGGGCCGGGCGGCCTTCGACGCCGTCCTCGGCACCCGGCTCGACCTCGACCAGCCCGGCACCGACGACTGGGTGGGCGGCGAGACCTCGCCCTACGGCCCGGCGCTGGACGTCAGCTACCCCCACCCCGACCCGGACGTCCTCATCCCCGCGATGCGCAGCGCCCTGCCGGCCTGGCGGGCGGCCGGCCCCGAGCTGCGCGCCGCGGTCTGTCTGGAGGTCATCGCCCGGATCAACGCCCGCTCCCACGAGTTCGCGCACGCCGTCATGCACACCAGCGGGCAGGCGTTCCCGATGGCCTTCCAGGCGGGCGGCCCGCACGCCCAGGACCGCGGCCTCGAAGCGGTCGCCTACGCCTACGCCGAGCAGGTCCGCACCCCGGGTTCCGCCGAGTGGACCAAGCCCCAGGGCAAGCGGGAGCCGCTGACCCTCGCCAAGCGGTTCACCCCGGTCGGCCGCGGGGTCGCCCTGGTGATCGGCTGCAACACCTTCCCCACCTGGAACGGCTATCCGGGCCTGTTCGCCTCGCTCGCCACGGGCAACGCCGTCCTCGTCAAACCCCATCCGCGCGCGGTGCTGCCGCTGGCGCTCACCGTGCAGGTGGCCCGTGCGGTCCTCGCCGACGCGGGCTTCGACCCGAACCTCGTCGCGCTCGCCGCCGAACGCCCCGGCGAGGGCCTGGCGAAGACCCTGGCCCTGCGCCCCGAGGTCAGGATCATCGACTACACGGGGTCCACGGAGTTCGGCGACTGGCTGGAGGCCCACGCCCGGCAGGCCCAGGTGTACACGGAGAAGGCGGGCGTCAACACGGTCGTCATCGACTCCACCGACGACTACCGGGGGATGCTGTCCAACCTGGCCTTCTCGCTGTCCCTGTACAGCGGCCAGATGTGCACCACCCCGCAGAACCTGCTGATCCCCCGCGGGGGCATCGGCACCGACGCGGGCCACAAGACCTATGCGGAGGTGGTGGCCGACCTGTCGGCCGCCGTCGACGGCCTCCTCGGCGACGACGCCCGGGCCAACGCCCTGCTGGGGGCCCTGGTCAACCCGGCGGTACGGGCCCGCCTCGAAGCCGCCCCGGAGCTGGGCGAGGTGGCCCTCGCCTCCCGGGCGCTCACCCATCCCGAGTACCCGGACGCCGTGGTCCGCACCCCGAGCATCGTCACGCTGGACGGTGGCAAGCCGGACGACGGGGCCGCGTACCTCAGCGAGTGCTTCGGCCCGGTGTCCTTCGTCGTGGCCACGGACTCGACGGCCGCCTCCCTGGAACTGCTCCGCCGCACCGTGCGCGAGCAGGGCGCGATGACGGTCGGGGCGTACACCACCTCGCCGGAGGTGGCCCGGGACGTCGAGGAGGTCTGCCTGGAGGAATCCGCACAGCTCTCGCTCAACCTCACCGGCGGGGTGTACGTCAACCAGACGGCCGCCTTCTCCGACTTCCACGGTTCGGGCGGCAACCCCGCGGCGAACGCGGCCCTGTGCGACGGGGCGTTCGTGGCCAACCGCTTCCGGGTGGTGGAGGTGCGGGGCACGGTCTGACGCCTCCCGCTGCCCCTCCCGGCGGGTGCTCAGGGGCCGGCCGGGGCTCCCCGCCGGGCCGACCAGTGGAACAACGTCATGGCCACGCTGGTCGCGAGGTTGTAGCTGGAGACCCGCGGGTTCATCGGGAGCGACAGCAAGCGGTCGGCCCGGGCCCGCAACGGGGCGGACAGCCCGCTGCGTTCGGAGCCGAAGGCGAGGACGGCGTCGTCCGGCAGGACGACGCCGTGGATGTCCTCCCCCTCGGCGTCCAACGCGAAGAGGGGCCCCTCGGGCAGGTCGGCGACCTCGTCCACGCGCTCCACGGCGGTGGCGAAGTGGAGCCCGGCGCCGCCGCGCACCACCGTGGGGTGCCAGGGGTCCAGGGTGCCCGTGGTGACCACCCCGGTCGCCCCGAAACCCGCGGCGAGCCGGATCACGGCCCCGGCGTTGCCGAGGTTGCGCGGCTGGTCGAGCACGATGACGGGGGTGGTGCGGGGCCGCCGGGCCAGGGCGGCGAGGTTGCGGTCCCGGGCCGGGCGCACCGCCAGCGCGGCCACGCCGGTGGGGTGGAGCCGGGGCACCAAGGCGCGCAGGCCCTCCTCGGGCACCTCCACCAGGAGCGCGTCGAGCGGCGCGACCACATCGGGCGCCAGTTCGTCCGCGAGGGCGAGCACCGCGCCCCGGTCGGCGGCCAGGACGAGCGGCACCCGCGCCTCGAAGCGCAGGGCGTGCTTCACGGCGTGGAACCCGTCGAGCAGTACGGCACCGTCGGCGAGCCCCCGCCAGGCGCTCACCGCCCGGTCGGCGTCGCCGGTGTGCTGGGCTCCCGTCGGGTTCATGCCGGTCAGCCTACGTGCGCCCGGGGCGGAGCCCAGCGGCCCGGCCCCGGGCGGACGACGACCACCGCGGGCGCCTCCCGGCTACCGCGGGCCCCGCACGGGCGGCGCGCCGTCCCCGGGCAGGTCCTTGCCGAGGCGCACGGGCCCGTCCCCGCCGACCCCCACGGGCTCCGCCGGTACGGGACGCCCCGCCTCCCCGGCCCGCTGCCCCGGCACGGCAACCGGTACGGGGCCGGGTCCGGGTTCGGCCTCGGCACCGGGTGTGCCGTCGCGGCCCCGCGACCCCGGCGCCTTGCCCCGGCGGAACACCCCGAGCACCCGCTCCCACAGCCGGGTCACCGCGCGGCCGAGCCTCCGCAGGAACGAGGTCGGCAGGAAGACGGCGTCCGCGGCGATCATGGCGAGGGAGAAGAACGGCAGCCCCAGGGTCACCGCGATCACCGAGTGCTCCATGATCATGACCGCGAGCAGGACGTTCTTCACCTTGCGGTTGAACAGCGTGAACGGGAAGGCGACCTGCACGATGACCGTGCCGTAGGTGACCAGCATGACGAACGTGCCGGACTGCGTCATCAGGTCGGAGAGCGCCGGCCAGGGCGAGAAGTAGTCGAGGTGCAAGGGGTAGTAGACCGCCGTGCCGTCCTGCCAGCGCGAGCCCTGCACCTTGTACCAGCCGGCGGTGGCGTAGATCAGACAGGCCTCCGCCATGATCACGAACAGTCCGGCGTTGTGGACGACGTTGGCGAGGACGTCCAGCAGTCGGCGGTTCGGATTCAGACGGTCGGGACCCTTCCGGTCGAAGGCCCACCACAGGGCCAGCCCGAGCCACAGGCCCCAGAAGAAGATCAGCCAGACCCACCCGAGTTCGCCGCTGAACGTGAGAGCGGACAGTGCGACGCCCAGCACCCACCACAGGACCGGGCCCACCCGGTCCTCGCGGACCCGTTCGCCCCGGGCGAGCGCCGCGGACGACCGCCGCTCGCGACGGGCGTCCAGGGACCACACCTGCCCGCAGCGGGTGAGCACCAGGTAGAGCGCCATCAGATGGATGACGTTGTCCCCGCCGTCCCCTATGAAGACGCTGCGGTTCTGGAGCGACAACACGCCGATCATGAACAGCACGGACATGGTGCGGGTGCGCCAGCCCAGCAGCAACAGCGCACTGGACAGCACGGCGAGCCCGTAGACGAGCTCGAACCAGAGGTCCCCGTCGAACCACATCAGGGCCGTGAACGCACCGTTGTCGGCGGTCCAGTCCTGGGCCATGCTCCAGCTCCACGGCCCGTCGGGTCCGTACAGCTGGTGGCGGTGCGGGAGTTCCCACAGCAGGTACAGCAGCCAGGTGAGCGAGAACCCGATCCGGACGATCGCCGTCTGATGGGGGCCGAGGGCGCTGCCCGTGACCCGGTCGATGCCGCGCGCGAGCGCGCTACCGGTCCCGCTCACGGGGTCTCCTCCGTACGGTCGGACCGCGCCCGGGTGTCGCCCGCAGCGTCCAACGGCCTGTCGTCCTCGGTCACCGACCACCAGGGCAACTGCCGGTAGTTCGGGTTCAGATCGACGGTCTCACCGCTCCACGGCGGTGGTGCGACGTTGGTGGTGGCGCCGCGCACCTGGATCCTTTCGACGGTGCCGCCCCGACCGTCGCGCTCCTCGTCCTGGAGCCGTTCGAGCCGCATCACGACGATGCGGCGCACGTACTCCCCGGAAAGGGTGCCGCGCAGTCCGTTGGGCTGGTTCTGGGCGTCGTGCGAACCGACGAAGAAGTCCCAGGCCCGGCGCAGTTCGTTCTGCTCGGTGTGGCTGGGCAGCAGGTTGCCCTTGATGGCCTCGCCGTCGAGCGCGGAGAGGTCGACCCAGTCGGTGGTACGACGCTGACCGTCCTCGTCACGCACTTGCGCGCGGGCGTGCACGGCCACGTTCTGCTGCAACGGGTTCGGGGCGAACAGCTTCCAATTCTGTTCGAACTCGGGGTAGATCCACGCGTCGATGGCGTCGGCGTACTGCTTGGTCATCGTGTTCGACGGCGCGACGTGCAGGAACGACAGCCCGAGGTGCGCGGCGACGGCGAGGGCGGCCAGCGCGAGGGCGAGCGCGGCGGTGAGCTGCTGCCCCAGGGGCAGCCCCGCTATCCCCGCCCGCGGTCCCGCGGGCGGGTTCCCGGCAGGTGGTCCGCCACCCTGCGGCTCCCCGTCCTCGGCCGGTGGGTTCCCGGCGGGTGCGCCCTTGACGCGTACATCCCCGGACGGCGGACCGGCCGCCGACGGCAGGCCCCGGACGAGCGGCCACCCGGTCGAAGGGTCCCCGGCCGGCGCACCAGCGGCCGACCCGTCCCCGGACGGCCTACCGGAAACCGGCGCGCCCGCGGCCGGCAGGTCCCCCGTCGACTCATCCCCGGCCGGCGGACCGGAGACCGACTTGCCCGCGGCCTGAGGACGCACGGACGGCGCAACAACGGCCGACGCGTCCTCGGACGGCGTACCGGAAACCCGTGCGCCTGCGGCCGGCAGGTTGCCCTTCGACTCGTGGCCGGACAGGGGGTCCCCGGCCGCCGACCCGTCCCCGGCCGAAGGGTCCCCGGCCGGAGGACCAGCGGCCGGCGGGTCCGCGGCCGACGCGTCCCCGGACGGCAGCTCCCGAACCGAAGGGGTCACGGACGACGCGTCCCCGGCCGACGGGGTCACAGGTGGTGCGTCCGCGGCCGGCGGGCCGTCGACCGCCGTACCCGCGGCGGGCAGGTCCTCGACCAGCGGATTCCCGGCCGACGGGTCCGTACCCGGCACCTCCGCGGCGGGTGGCCCGGCGGACACGTCCTCCCCCCGCGGCTCCGCGGGGACCGCCCCCGCCGCACCCGGTGGACCGGCGACCGGCGGGCCCCCAGCGCCTGGTGGGCCCTGAGCCGCCGACGGCCCGGGAGCCGGCGGCGCAGCAGCACCGTCGCCCCCCGCCGCCCCGGCGCCCCGCACCCCGTTGTCGTACGCGTCCATACCGCCCCGCTCCCCACTCCCTGTCCGAACTGCCGCGCCGCCCCGCGCCTCCGCACCGGAACGGTACTCAGGGCCGCCCGCCCGGCACAGCGTCATGGAGTTATCCACAGGGTTGACACCCTACGGGCTGGGTCTCACCATGGACGTAACGGACCGAACGATCGGTCGGCTCAGGAGGGGTGGGCATGACGACAGCAGCGGCACGACGGACGCCCGGCGGGGAGCCCACGGGCGTCCGGGCCGACGCGGAGCGCACCGCCCTGTACGAAGCGGCCTTCGACGCCACGGTGGCCGCGGACGAGCGGATCGAACCGCGGGACTGGATGCCGGACGCCTATCGCGCCACCCTGGTCCGCCAGATCGCCCAGCACGCCCACTCCGAGATCATCGGCATGCAACCGGAGGCGAACTGGATCACCCGCGCCCCCTCCCTGCGCCGCAAGGCGATCCTGATGGCCAAGGTGCAGGACGAGGCCGGGCACGGCCTGTACCTCTACGGCGCGGCGGAAACCCTCGGCGCCAGCCGCGACGACCTGCTCGACAAGCTCCACTCGGGCCGGCAGAAGTACTCCTCGATCTTCAACTACCCCACCCTGACCTGGGCCGACGTCGGTGCCATCGGCTGGCTCGTGGACGGCGCCGCGATCACCAACCAGGTCCCGCTGTGCCGCTGCTCCTACGGCCCCTACGCCCGGGCGATGGTCCGGGTCTGCAAGGAGGAGTCCTTCCACCAGCGCCAGGGGTACGAACTGCTGCTCGCCCTCAGCCGGGGCACCGAGGCGCAGCACGCGATGGCCCAGGACGCGGTGGACCGCTGGTGGTGGCCGTCGCTGATGATGTTCGGCCCGCCGGACGACGAGTCGACGCACTCGGCGCAGTCCATGGCGTGGAAGATCAAGCGCCACTCCAACGACGAACTGCGCCAGCGCTTCGTGGACATCTGCGTGCCCCAGGCCGAGTCGCTGGGCCTGACGCTGCCCGACCCCGACCTGCGGTGGAACGAGGAGCGGGGCCGGCACGACCACGGCGCGATCGACTGGCAGGAGTTCCGCGAGGTCCTGAAGGGCAACGGCCCCTGCAACGAGGAGCGGATCACCCGGCGCCGCCGGGCCCACGAGGAGGGCGCCTGGGTCAGGGAAGCGGCGGCGGCCCACGCCCACAAGCGGCGCACCGGCGCGGACGGAAGGGCGACGGCATGAACGACCCGACGGACTGGCCCCTGTGGGAGGTCTTCGTACGGTCCCGGCGCGGGCTGTCCCACACCCATGCCGGCAGCCTGCACGCCCCGGACGCGGAGCTGGCCCTGCGCAACGCGCGCGACCTCTACACCCGGCGCGGCGAAGGGGTCTCCCTCTGGGTGGTGCCCTCCACCGCGATCACCGCTTCCTCCCCGGACGAGAAGGACCCGTTCTTCGCGCCCTCGGCCGACAAGCCCTACCGGCACCCGACCTTCTACGAGATCCCGGAAGGGGTGCAGCACCTGTGACGCCCCCCGTCCCGCACGCCCCGGGCAGCACCCCGGCACCGGCCGCCACCGCGCTGGCCCTGGGTGACGACGCCCTGGTCCTCTCCCACCGCCTCGGCGAATGGGCCGGCAACGCCCCCGTGCTGGAGGAGGAGGTGGCCCTCGCGAACATCGCCCTGGACCTCCTCGGTCAGGCCCGGGTCCTGCTGTCGATGGTCGGCGACGAGGACGAGTTGGCGTACCTGCGCGAGGAACGGGCCTTCCGCAACCTCCAGTTGGTCGAGCAGCCGAACGGCGACTTCGCCCACACCGTCGTGCGGCAGCTGTACTTCTCGACGTACCAACGGCTGCTCTACGGCGCGCTGGCCGACGGGTCGACGGAGTTCGCACCACTGGCGGCGAAGGCCGTGAAGGAGGTGGCGTACCACCAGGACCACGCCGAGCAGTGGACCCTGCGCCTGGGCGACGGCACCGAGGAGAGCCACCGCCGCATGCGGCGGGCGACCACCGCACTGTGGCGGTACACCGGGGAGATGTTCGCGCCGCTGCCCGGCCTCGACCTCGACGGGGCCGCGCTGCGGACCGCCTGGCGGGAATCGGTGGGCGCCGTCCTGCGCGCGGCCACGCTCGATCTGCCCGAGGGCCCGTCCTCGGGCGCCTGGAGCGCGGGCGGCGGACGGCAGGGCGTGCACACCGAACCCTTCGGACGGATGCTGGCCGAGATGCAGCACCTGCACCGCAGCCACCCGGGGGCGTCATGGTGAGGGCGGCCGGCGGCGCCCGGAGCCCCGCGGCCGGTGCGGACACCGCACTGGAGGAACGGCTGCGGCTCGTCGCCGGCGCGGTGCCCGACCCCGAACTGCCCGTGCTCACCCTCACCGAGCTGGGCGTACTGCGCGCGGTGCGGCTGCTCGGCCCGGGCCGCGTCGAGGTCGACCTCACCCCCACGTACACCGGCTGCCCCGCCGTGGAAGCGATGGCGGCCGACATCGAACGGGCCCTGCACGAACACGGCGTCCCCGAGGTCACCGTCCGGTCCGTGCTGGCCCCCGCCTGGAGCACCGACGACATCACCGACGAGGGCCGCCGCAAGCTCGCCGCGTTCGGCATCGCCCCACCGCGCACCCACCCCGCCGCGGGCCCCGTGACGGTGGCGCTGGGCCCCACCCGCACGACGTCCGCGCGCCCCGACCCGCACCCGACCGGCCTCGCCCCCGTGGCCTGCCCCCGCTGCGGCTCCCCCGACACCGAACTGCTCAGCCGGTTCTCGTCCACGGCGTGCAAGGCACTGCGCCGCTGCCGTGCCTGCGCGGAGCCCTTCGACCACTTCAAGGAACTGTGATGGCCCGCTTCCACCCGCTCCGGGTCGCCGCGGTCGACCGGCTCACCGACGACTCGGTGGCCCTCACCCTCGCCGTTCCCCCGGAGCTGCGCACCGCCTACCGGCACGCCCCCGGTCAACACCTGGCGCTGCGCCGCGTCGTCAACGGCACCGAGGTGCGCCGTACGTACTCCATCTGTTCGCCGGCCCCCGGTCCGACGGGCCCGCGGACGCTACGGGTGGGCGTGCGCCTGGTCGACGGCGGCGCCTTCTCGACGTACGCGCTGGAGGAGGTCGCGGTCGGCGACGAGCTGGAGGCGATGACCCCGGCGGGCCGCTTCACCCTGGAGCCCGCCCCCGGGCAGTACGCGGCGGTCGTCGCCGGCAGCGGCATCACCCCGGTGCTGTCCATCGCCCACACGCTGCTCGCCCGGGAACCCGAGGCCCGGTTCTGTCTGCTGCGGGGCGACCGGACGACCGCGTCGACGATGTTCCTGGACGAGGTGGCGGACCTCAAGGACCGTTACCCGGACCGGTTCCAGCTGGTGACGGCGCTGTCCCGGGAGGAACGGCGCACCGGGCTTCCGGCCGGCCGGCTCGACCGCGAGCGGCTGACCGCGCTGTTGCCCGCACTGCTGCCGGTGGAGCGGGTGGCGGGCTGGTTCCTGTGCGGGCCGCTGGGGCTGGTGGAGGGCGCCGAGCGGGCGCTGCGCGACCTCGGTGTGGAACGGCAGCGCATCCACGAGGAGGTGTTCCACGTGGACGCCGCACCGCCCGCGTCCACCACCGCACCGCCCGCGCACAGCAAGGTCACCGCGCATCTGGACGGGCGGGCCGGGAGCTGGCCGGCCCGCGGGGGCGAGACGCTGCTCGACACGGTCCTGCGCAACCGCCCCGACGCCCCCTACGCCTGCAAGGGCGGGGTGTGCGGCACCTGCCGGGCGTTCCTGGTCTCCGGCGAGGTCACCATGGACCGCAACTTCGCGCTGGAGCCGGAAGAGACGGGCGCCGGGTTCGTCCTGGCCTGCCAGTCCCGTCCGGTGACGGAGGAAGTGGAGCTGGACTTCGACCGCTGAGACCTCGACGGACGGGACGTGTCAGACCACGGTGCCCGGCTGACCCTGCGGGGTGACCACGGGACGGCCCACGGCCTCCCAGAACTGCATGCCGCCCTCGACGTTCACCGCGTCCAGTCCCTGGTTCACCAGGTACGCCGTGACCTGGGCCGAGCGTCCGCCCGAACGACAGATGACGTGCACCCGACCGTCTTGCGGAGCGGCCTCGGTCAGCTCCCCGTAACGGGCGACGAACTCGCTCATCGGGATGTGCAGGGCTCCGTGCGCGTGCCCCGCCTCCCACTCGTCGGCCTCACGGACGTCCAGCAGGAAGTCACCGTCCGCGAGGTCGGGGACACCGACCGTGGGCACACCAGATCCGAAATGCATGCCCATGACGCTACCCGACCCGCCGCCGGCCGGGCGTCGGCCCGGGCCGGGGGCTCAGTCCCGGGGTTCGGCCGGCGGTTCCGGCACGGGGTGGGAACCCTGGTGGGGCTGGGTCCGGGACCGGTGCTTCGGCAGGTCCGCGGGGTCCACACCGGGTACCGGGATCGTCCTTTCCGAGATGGCCGCCGCATCGAGTCCGCGCTCGGCGAGCTGGGCCACCAGCTCCGCCAGTTCGCCCTCCCGCTGGCTGACCTGGGCGAGCAGTTGCTCGGCGATCTCGTCCAGCAGGCCGTCCGGGTCGTCGGGGGCCATCCGCAGCATCGCGCCGATCGCGCCGTCCTCCAGTTCGCTGGCGACGACGGTCAGCAGTTCCTTGCGCTGGGACAGCCACTCCAGCCGGGCGTACAGCTCCTCGCTCCGGGTCGGCTGCCACTCGGGCGGCACGGGGCCGGCCGCCCACTCCTCGGCCAGCTCCCGCAGCAGGGCCTCGTCGCCCCGGGAGTAGGCCGTGTTGACCCGGGTGATGAACTCCTCGCGCCGCTGGCGTTCGGGCTCGTCCTGGGCGAGGTCGGGGTGCGCCTTGCGGGCCAGTTCCCGGAACAGCTTCCGGGCCCCCTCGCTGGGCCGGACCCGGTCCGGCGGACGCACCGGCTGCTCGGTGAGCATCGCCTCCGCCTCGGGGGACAGTCCGTCCCCGGACAGCCAGCCCTGGAACAGCTCCTCCACGGCGGGCATCGGCATCACCCGGGCCCATGCCTCGTCCGCGAGGCGACGGTCCTCGGCGGCACCGCTGAGGGTGGCCCGCGCCTCCGCGATCCGCGCGTCCAGTTCGTCGAGCCGCGTGTACATCGGGCCCAGCTTCTGGTGGTGCAGCCGGGAGAAGTTGTCGACCTCGATGCGGAACGTCTCGACCGCGATCTCGTACTCGATCAACGCCTGCTCGGCGACCCGCACGGCACGTTCCAGCCGCGCCTCGGGACGCGCGGCGACGGGCTCGGCAGGACCACCGGGCCCAGTGGGCTCGGTGGGCTCAGGGGCCTCGACAGGCTCAGCGCCCTCGGCTTCGGGACTCGTCACCCGACCACCCTAGGCCACCGGCCGCACCGCACGGCCGCCCTCGTCGCATCTCCCCGCCGGGCCCGGCCGGGCACCGGGGACGGCCGTCGGGTCACACGCCCGTCTCCGCGGCGATCCTGCCGCCCCGCACCGCCTTCACCAGCACCGCGTGGTCCGCCTCCGTACGGTCCGCGTAGGCGACCGCGAAGGCGGCCACCGCCGCGTCGAACTCGTCGTTCTTGCCGCAGTAGCCGGCCAGCACCCGGGGGTCGGCGCTGTGCGCATGGGCCCGGGCCAGCAGGGCGCCCGTCATGCGGCCGTAGTCGTCCAACTGGTCCGGGGCGAGGGCCGCGGGGTCGACACTGCCCTTGCGGTTGCGGAACTGGCGCACCTGGTAGGGGCGTTCGTCCACGGTGGTCCAGCCGAGGAGCATGTCGCTGACCACCTGCATGCGCTTCTGCCCCAACACCACCCGGCGACCCTCGTGCCCGGCGGGGGGCGCGGCGAACCCGGCGGTCACCAGGTGCGGGACGAGCGCGGAGGGGCGGGCCTCCTTGACCTGGAGGACCAGCGGCTCCCCCCGGTGGTCCAGGAGCAGCACGACGTACGAGCGGGTGCCGACGCTGCCGGTGCCGACGACCCGGAACGCCACGTCCTGGATGCTGTACCGGGCGAGCAGCGGCACCCGGTCCTCGGCGACGGTGTCCACGTACTGCGCGAGGGAGGCAGCGACGGCCGCCGCCTCGGCGTCCGGGACCCGGCGCAGCACGGGCGGGGCGTCGACGAACTGCCGGCCGCCGCCCCGTACGGCTTCCGTCGCCTTCGCGGCGAACCGGCCGCTGGTGTTGTTGCGGGCCTTCTCGCCGACCTTGCGCAGGGTGCCGGCGAGGTCCTGGGCGTCGGCGTGGGAGACGAGTTCCTCGTCGGCGATGGCGTTCCAGGCGTCCAGCGCCGGGAGCCTCGCCAGCAGGCGCATCGTCCGCCGGTAGGCGCCGACCGCGTCGAAGGCGGCCCGCCGGCAGGTGTCGTCCTTGGCGCCCGTCTCCCGGCCGGCCAGGACGAGGGAGGTGGCGAGCCGCTTGAGGTCCCACTCCCAGGGGCCGTGCACCGTCTCGTCGAAGTCGTTGAGGTCGATGACGAGTTCACCGCGGGCGTCCCCGTACAGACCGAAGTTCGCCGCGTGCGCGTCACCGCAGAGCTGGGCGCCGACTCCGGTCGCGGGGGTGCGCGCGAGGTCGTACGCCATGAGTCCGGCGGCTCCGCGCAGGAACGCGAACGGGCTCGCGGCCATCCTGCCGACCCGGATCGGGGCCAGCTCCGGCAGCCGGCCCGCGCTGGACTCCTCGACCGCGGCGACCGCGTCGGGGCGCCCGGCGTCGAGCTCCAGACGGGCGTGCGCACCGCGGGGAACACGGGTGCGCAGCGCCTTGCCGGCGTCCTTCACGGAGGCGTTCGGCGCGTCCTGCCCGGCGGGCCCTGCCGCGCCGGGGAACGCGTCGGCGAACCCCCGCACCCTCGGCAGCCGCACGGACCGCGGCACGCCCGGCGCGGCCTCCGCGGCGAGCGCGCCGTCCACCGTGAACCGCGGACCCGCACCCACCCCCGTACCCGTCCCGTCGGTGTCGCCCCCGGGCACCGCGCCCGCCCCGGACCGCACTGCCACCAGATCCTCAGCCACTACGTCCCCCTCCTGCACCGCTTCGCACCGGCGTGCCCCACGCACACCGATGGGCCGAAACGGTACCCGTCCTCCGCGCGGCTCAGCGCTGGTCTTCGGGCACGATCTGCTCCCGACACGCCTGGGCCTTCTCGGGCAGATAGGTCTCGGCCCACAGTCCGAGCGCGGCGAGCGCGGGTTTGAGGGCGGTTCCGGACTCCGTCAGCCGGTACGCCACGCGTAGCGGGGGGCCCTCCACGACCTCCCGCAGGACGAGGCCCTCGCCGGCCAGTTCGCTGAGCCGGTCCGACAGCATCCGTTCGCTGATCCCGGGGATCGCCCGGCGCAGTTCGGAGAAGTGGACGGGGCCGTCCAGGAGCACGGCGATGATCAGCCCGGTCCAGCGCTTCCCCAGCAGGCCGAACACCCGGGTCATCCCGCCGTCCACCGTGGCGCACGTTCCGGGACCGTGGCGCACGACGCGTCCGGCACCGCCGTCCGTGTCGCGGGGTGTCGCCGCGGGACGCGTGGAGACGTCCGTCACGTCCGTCCCGCCCGTCACGTCCGTCGCCACGTCCATTGCGTTGCTCTCCGGGGCCGCCATGCCGTCCAGGGTACTGCCCGCCACCTCGGGGGATGAAAAAAAGTAAGTAGCTGTGTTACTAATAGCTGCGAAAGGAAGAGCAGTCCTCAGCACCCCCGTGCGGCATCCGGCGCCGTGTGCCCCACGGGTACCGGCAGGCTGCCCGTCACCCGATTTGGAGACCTGAATGGCCACCCTCCTGCACCTGGATTCGTCCCTCTTCCCGTCCGCGGGATCGACCTCGCGCACCGTGACCGGCGCCTTCCGCGAGGCCTGGGAGGCACAGCACCCGAACAGCTCGGTCGTCTACCGCGACCTGGCCGCGACCCCCGTGCCGCACCTCGACGTGGTCGCCGCCTCCGCCGGGTTCGCCGACCCGTCGACGCACTCCGCCGAGCAGGTCACCGCGTTCGCCGGCCGGATCGCCCTGGTGGAGGAGCTGGAGGCCGCGGACGCCGTGCTGATCGGCGCCCCCATGTACAACTTCTCGATCCCCTCGACCCTCAAGGCGTGGCTCGACCAGGTGATCCTCCCGGGACGCACCGCGGGCCCCGAGTCGACGCTGAAGGGCAAGCACGTCACGGTCGTCGCCAGCCGCGGCGGCTCGTACGCCCCGGGCACCCCCCGGGAGCCCTTCGAGTACGTGCAGAACTACCTGGGCGCCGTGCTGACCGAGATGCTCTCGCTGGAGGTCGACTTCATCGTCCCGGAGCTGACGCTGGCGCGTTCCAACCCGGCCATGTCCGAGCTGATCCCGCTCGCCGACGCCTCCCGCGAGCGGGCGCTGGAGGAGGCGGACCTCAAGGCGAAGTCCCTCGCCGACCGACTCGTCACGTCCGCCGCGTGACGCACTGACGGTCAGGGACGGTCCGGTGCGCTGACGCACGGACAGCAGAACGCCGGTGGGGTACGGAGCGGTCGCTCCGTACCCCACCGGCGTTTCCGTCCGGGTCAGTGGCTGTGTCCGTCACCTTCGGGCTTCGCGGGCTGCTCGGTACCGGCCGTGCCGGCCGGCTCCCCGGCGCCGCCGGCCCGCACCGTGAACGCGGCCGTGCGCACCTCGCCCTCGTGCTGGAAGTCGAGGAACAGCCGGTACGTCCCCGCGCTGGGCGCCGTGGCGGTGAACGACACCTCCGGGCCCGGCTTCGTCACCCCGTCGCCGGGCTCGCCGTTCGGGTGGACGTGCAGGTAGGCGAGGTCACCGGCGCGCAGCGCCACCAGGTGGCCGTACGACCCCAGGTAGGGCTGGAGGTCGGTGACGTCCCGACCGCCCTTGCTGACCTTCAGCCGCAGCTCCTCGGCGGACCCCGGCCGCAACCCGCCCGCCAGGGTGACCGTGTAACCGTCCACGGTGGTCGTCCGGGAGGGTGCGGGCGCCTCGCCGGGCCGGTACGCGCCCGAGACCGCGAGGTCCCGGCCGAGGGTCAGGTTCCCGGTCTTGCCGTCGCCGGGCGTGAAGTCCGCGAAGAGCCGGTAGTCCCCGGCCGCGGGCAGCTTCACCGGCGTGCTCCAGGTGCCGTCGGCGGCCCGTTCGGGGTGCAGGTGCCGGTACGTGTTCAGATCGCGCGAGGCGAGGATGAGGTGGAGCTCCTTGCCGTGGTCCCGCGCGAAGGAGGTGAGCGCCCCGCCCTTCCCGTCCCGGATCACGAACGCCAGGTCGGTCTCGCGCCCGGCGGCGATCCGCGGGGTCTTCAGCTCGAAGGCGTACCCCTTCTCGGAGACCTGGAGCCCCCCGGGCCGCGCCTCCGCGTCCCCCGCCCCACCGGTACCGGACCCGCCGGACCCGCCGGCTTCCACGGTGGACGACCCGTGCTTGCTGTGGGACGCGGGCTCGGGATTCACCGGGTCGATGCCGGTGCCCACCCCGAAGGCCGTGCCGAAGGCCGCCGCCAGCACTGCGGCGTATGCGGTGATCCTCACTGCGGTGTTCATTGGCTACTGCTCCTCGTGGCGTCGACGGGCGTGGGCGCCTAGCCGCTGCCCCACCCCTGCAATCTATACCCCTAGGGGGTATATTTCCACTCCCGGGGAAACCTTGCCTTCGATAGGGGGTGGGGGTATACATGGACTCGACGCAGATACCCCCACAGGGTATCTTGGAAAGCATCAGACAGCCCTCCGCCCAGGGCCGACTACCGAGGAGCAGTGATGAGCAGCACGCTCGCCCCGACCGAACAGGTCGAGCTGGCCATCGGCGGCATGACCTGCGCCTCGTGCGCCGCCCGCATCGAGAAGAAGCTCAACCGGATGGAGGGCGTCGAGGCGACCGTCAACTACGCCACCGAGAAGGCCAAGGTCACCTACTCCGGCGCGGTCGACGTCGAGGCCCTGATCGCCACGGTCGAAGCGACCGGCTACACGGCCGCACCGCCCCCGCCGCCCGCCGCAGCGGGCAGCCCGGGCACCGCCCGGAGCGCGACGGACGCGGAGGACGACGAACTGCGCCCGCTGCGCCAGCGCCTGGTGACCGCGGTCCTGCTGTCCGTCCCGGTCATCGCGATGGCGATGGTCCCCGCCTTCCAGTTCGAGTACTGGCAGTGGCTGTCGCTGACGCTGGCCGCCCCGGTCGTCGTCTACGCCGCCTGGCCCTTCCACCGGGCCGCCTGGACCAACGCCAAGCACGGCGCCGCCACCATGGACACGCTGATCTCGGTGGGCACCATCGCCGCCCTGCTCTGGTCCCTGTGGGCGCTGTTCTTCGGCACCGCCGGCCAACCGGGCATGACGCACCCCTTCGAGCTGACGATCGCCCGCGGTGACGGCGCGGCCAACATCTACCTGGAGACCGCGGCCGGAGTGACCGCGTTCATCCTGGCCGGACGCTTCTTCGAGGCCCGCTCCAAGCGCAAGGCGGGCGCGGCCCTGCGGTCCCTGATGGAGCTGGGCGCCAAGGAGGTCACCGTCCTGCGCGACGGCCGCGAGGAGCTGATCCCCACCGACCAGCTCGCGGTCGGCGACCGGTTCCTGGTCCGTCCCGGCGAGAAGATCGCCACCGACGGCACCGTGGTGGAGGGCGCCTCCGCGGTGGACGCGTCCATGCTGACCGGCGAGTCCGTCCCGGTCGAGGTCAAGGTCGGCGACGCGGTCGCCGGCGCCACGCTCAACGCCGGCGGACGGCTGGTCGTCGAGGCCACCCGGGTCGGCTCCGACACCCAGCTCGCCCGGATCGCCCAGCTCGTCGAGGACGCGCAGAACGGCAAGGCCGCGGCGCAGCGCCTCGCGGACCGCATCTCGGCCGTGTTCGTCCCCGTGGTCATCGCCCTCGCCCTGGGCACGCTCGGCTTCTGGCTCGGCAACGGCGCCGGCATGACGGCCGCGTTCACGGCGGCGGTCGCCGTACTGATCATCGCCTGCCCGTGCGCCCTGGGCCTGGCCACCCCGACCGCGCTGATGGTCGGCACCGGCCGGGGAGCCCAGCTCGGCATCCTCATCAAGGGCCCCGAGGTCCTGGAGACCACCCGCAAGGTCGACACGATCGTCCTGGACAAGACCGGAACGGTCACCACCGGCCGGATGACCCTGCTGCGCACCCACACCGCCGAGGGCCAGGACGAGACCGAGGTGCTGCGCCTGGCGGGCGCCCTGGAGCACTCCTCCGAGCACCCCATCGCCCGGGCCGTCGCCACCGGCGCCGAGGAGAAGGCCGGGCCGCTGCCGGTCCCCGAGGACTTCGCCAACGTGCCCGGCCTGGGCGTCCAGGGCATCGTCGAGGGCCACGCGGTCCTGGTCGGTCGCGAACGGCTGCTCGCCGAGTGGGCGATGGAGCTCCCCGCGGACCTGAAGCGGGCCAAGGAGGAGGCCGAGGCCGCCGGACGGACCGCCATCGCGGTCGCCTGGGACGGTCAGGCCCGCGCGGTGCTGGAGGTCGCGGACGCGATCAAGGACACCAGCGCCGAGGCGGTGCGCCGCCTGCGCGCCCTGGGCCTGACGCCGATCCTGCTGACCGGTGACAACAAGGCGGTCGCCGAGTCGGTGGCCCGCGAGGTCGGCATCGACGAGGTCATCTCGGAGGTCATGCCGGAGGACAAGGTCGCCGTGGTCAAGCGTCTCCAGGGCGAGGGCCGTTCGGTGGCGATGGTCGGGGACGGCGTGAACGACGCCGCCGCGCTCGCCCAGGCCGATCTGGGTCTGGCGATGGGCACGGGCACCGACGCCGCGATCGAGGCCGGTGACCTGACCCTGGTCCGCGGGGACCTGCGGTCGGCGGCCGACGCGATCCGGCTGTCCCGAAAGACCCTCGGCACCATCAAGTCCAACCTGTTCTGGGCGTTCGCCTACAACGTGGGCGCCCTGCCGCTGGCCGCCGCGGGCCTGCTCAACCCGATGATCGCGGGCGCTGCGATGGCGTTCTCCTCGGTCTTCGTGGTCGGCAACAGCCTGCGTCTGCGGAGCTTCCGCGCCGCGAGCTGACCCAGCCGTCCCACCCCACCGAGGGCCCCCGTTCCGACCGGAACGGGGGCCCTCCGCATGCCCGCGGCCCCGCGCAACCCCCTCGCACCCGCCGGCCCCGCCCGACCGGCACCGCTACGAGCACCGCTCCCCGTAGCCCCTCCGACCGGCCCCCGCGAACCGTCCGCGCACCGTGCGGAACCGATGCCTCCCCCACCCTTCCGGAATACCTCGGGGGGGTATATTGTCAAAAGCCTCAGAGATACCCCCCTGGGGTACCTAACCGAGTGAAGGGGCAGACCCATGTCAACTGTCAACCCACGGCGCTGGTGGGCGCTTCTCGTGCTGGCCACCGCCCAGTTCATGGTGATCATGGACACCTCCATCATCGGAGTGGCGCTCCCCGAGATGCAGCGTGACCTGGGCTTCTCCCAGGGGGACCTCCAGTGGGTCTTCAACTCCTACGTCATCGCCTTCGGCGGTCTGCTCCTGCTGGGC
Organism: Streptomyces sp. NPDC127068; assembly: GCF_042724695.1. Lineage (NCBI taxonomy): Bacteria > Bacillati > Actinomycetota > Actinomycetes > Kitasatosporales > Streptomycetaceae > Streptomyces > Streptomyces sp. NPDC127068. Next base: position 147,488 of record NZ_JBHXEN010000010.1, read on the forward strand.
GGACGCCTGTCCGACCTGCTGGGGGCCCGCCGGGTCTTCGTCTCCGGCTGGGTCGTCCTCATCGCCGGATCGGTGGTGGCCGCCGCGGCGAGCACCGCCTGGGTCGAGATCGTGGGCCGCGCGGTGCAGGGCGTCGGCGGTGCGCTGATCGCACCGGCGTCGATGACCCTGCTGATGATGCTCTTCGGCCACAACACCAAGGAGCTGGGCAAGGCACTCGCCCTCTACGGCGCGGCGGCCCCGGCCGGCGGCACCGCCGGAGTGTTCCTCGGCGGCGTCTTCACCGAGTGGGCCAGCTGGCCCTGGATCTTCATCATCTACGTCCCGATCGGCATCGCGACCCTGCTCGCCACCGGCATCCTGCCCTCCGTCGCCGGCCGCCGCGGCTCGGTGGACGTCCTCGGCGCGGTGTTCGTCACCGCGGGCCTGGCGCTCGCCGTCTTCGCGATCGTCCGCGCCCCCGAGGTGGGTTGGGGCTCGACGGAGACCGTCCTGGAGCTGATCGGCGCCGCCGCGCTCCTGGCCCTCTTCCTCCTGGTGCAGCGGTCCGTCCGGACGCCCCTGATGCCGCTGGGCGTCTGGCGCACCCCCGGCCTCGGCATCTCCAACCTGTCGATGGCACTGCTGGGCGCCGCCTGGATTCCCATGTGGTACTTCCTCAACCTGTACCTCCAGCAGGTCCTGGGTTACGGGGCGTTCGCCAGCGGGGCCGCGCTGCTGCCCATGACGGGTCTGCTGATGGTCTTCATGACGCTGATCACCGCACGGCTGCTGGGGCGCTTCGGGGCCAAGCCGCTGATCGTGAGCGGTCTGCTGGTCCTGGCCGGCGGCCTGCTGTGGCTGTCAGCCGTCGAGCCCACCGGCACCTTCCTGGTGGACGTGCTGCCCGCCTCGCTGGTCGCGGCGACGGGCATGTCGCTGGCCTACATCCCGGCGATGATGTCGGCGATCTCCGGGGTGCCGCAGGAGCAGGCCGGACTGGCCTCGGGCATCGTCAACACCACCTACCAGGTGGGCTCCGCCCTCGGACTGGCCGCGCTCACCGCGCTCGCCACCTCCCAGGGCGCGGGCGAACTGGGCAACCTGCCCGCGCTGACCGACGGCTTCAGCTCCGCGTTCCTGGGGGCCGCCGCCGTCGCCGCGGCCGGCGCCGCCCTCACCGCGCTGCTGATGCGCGGCCGGGGCACCGGGGCACCGGCGTCCACCGACGACTCCGCGGTCGGCCCGGAGGTGCGCACCGGCGTCTGAACCGCCCGGCGCGAGCGCGGGCACCGGGGGAGCCCCGGCGGTGACTCACCTCACCGCCGGGGCTCCCCCGTGCGCGCACCGCCGTGGACCGCCGTGGACCGCCGTCACGAAACGAGACCGAGAGAGGCGGTGAAGTCGTACATCTCGTCGTGGTAGACGGTGGCCGGGTCGTGGATGAAGGTGCGCAGATGGCCGTAGATCTCCAGGGCCAAGAGCCCGTGCATGCGGCCCCACACGCTGAGCGTCATCGCGACGCCGGCCGGTGGCAGGTCCGGAAAGTCCTCGCGGACGTGGGCCACCAGATCCGGGTGGAAGTCGGCCCAGTCGTAGGCACGACCCTCGGACCGACGCCCCCGGGCCGTCGGCCAGGCCGCGTCGACGAGGCCGAGCAGGGCGCTACAGGCGCGCCGTTCGGCTTGTTGGCCGGGGCCGTCGTCGGGCGGACGGTAACCGGGCACCGGGTCGCCGTAGATCAGTCGGAAGCCTTCGGGGTTGGCCAACGCCCACGCCCGCATGGCCTGGACCCAGGCCATGATCCGGGCGCCCGGATCGGATTCCGGCACCGCGTCGCGGGCGGCCTCGGCGGCATCGACCGCCGAGGTGTAGACGTCGCCGATGAGCGTCGTGATCAGGTCATCACGGGTGGCGAAGTAGCTGTAGATCGCACTGGCCGTCATGCCCATCTCCCGGGCGATCGCACGTAGGGAGATCGCGCTCGGTCCGCCGTCCGCCATGAGCTGCATGGCGATCGCCTTGATCTCGGCGCTGGTCTGGGCTCGCAGCCGGTCGCGACGGCTCGTCGTGGGGTCGCTCACGCTTGACAGTCTACAGAGTTGGTCTAATCTACGTCGTGCAACAACTAAACGCCGTTTAAGAATGAGACGCCATATAGGGCCGAGGGAATCCAGGGAGACCCTGCCCGGAAAAGGGTTGCCGCCCGCAACAGACGGGAGTCCACCGCCGGCGCAACAAGGCACGGCACCACCGGCCACGACTTCGTCGAGTTCTCCGGGGACCGCATCCGCCGCATCGTCGGCTTCTTCGCCCGAGGCACCCGGAGCACCCCTGAAACGCCGCCCGGAACGGCGGCCCCGCCCCACCCGTCGCGGCCCACGCCGCACGAGATGCACAGGAGCACACGTGTCCCCGCTTCCCGCCCCGCGACCGCCCGTCACCGTCATCGGCCTCGGACTGATGGGCCGTGCACTGGCCACGGCCTTCTTGACGAACGGTCACCCGACCACCGTCTGGAACCGCTCGGCAGCCAAGGCCGACGACCTCGTCGCCGGCGGCGCCACCCTCGCCGACTCGGTCCAGAGCGCGGTCGAGGCGAGCCCGCTCGTCGTCGTCTGCGTCTCGGACTACGACGCCGTGCACGCGTTGCTGGACCCGATCGGGCCCTCCTTGGCCGGCCGCACCCTCGTCAACCTGACCACGTCCGGTTCCGCCCGAGCACGTGAAGCCGCCCGGTGGGCGGCCGAGTTCGGCAGCACCTACCTCGACGGCGCGGTGCTCGCCCTCCCCCACGCCATCGGTACCGCCGACGCCGTGCTGTTGTACTCCGGCCCGCAGACCGCCTTCGCAGAGCACCGGTCCACCCTGACGGCACTCAGCGAGACCGGAACCGTCTACCTCGACGAGGACCACGGCCTGTCCGCCCTCTACGACATGTCGGTGCTGGGCATCATGTGGAGCGTGCTGAACGGCTTCCTCCAGGGCGCCGCACTGCTGGGCGCCGCGAACGTCAGGGCGACGACCTTCGCGCCCCTGGCCAGCACCGCGATCAAGGTGACGAGCGGCTACGTCGCCGCGTACGCACAGCAGATCGACGAGGGCGGGTACCCGGCCGACGACGCCACCCTCGCCGTCCACCAGGGCGGGATGGAGCACCTGCTCCAGGAGACCGAGGCGCTAGGCGTCAGTACCGAGCTGCCGAGCTTCTTCCTGAAGCTGGCCGCACGTGCGACGGCGGACGGCCGTGCCGACGACAGTTACGCAGCGATGATCGACCAGTTCCGCAAGCCCACCGTCTGACCCTCCGCACGACGGACCGGACGGGTCGTGGATCCGGAACCACGAGGACGCGCGCTCCGGATTCGCGGCCCGGCGGCGCAGGTGCCCGGACAAAGCAGAACGGTCGTCATCGTGATCACGATGACGACCGTTCCGTCGTTCTGCGGAGGCACCGTTCAACGGTGCTCCTGCTGTGCGCGAGGGGGGAGTTGAACCCCCACGCCCTTTCGGGCACTGGAACCTGAATCCAGCGCGTCTGCCTATTCCGCCACCCGCGCGTGGGTGTTGTCTCCGGCGCCTCACTGGTGGTGCGGCGCCTTCCGACATGCAGAAGATTAGCACGCTGGGGAGGGTGCGTTCACATCCATATATACGGCGCACCCCGACACCCCGCGCCCCCACCGCGCAACGCCCCCCACCTGCGAGGTCACCCTCCCGGGCAGCGCTGCGGAGCGTGCCCGCGCGGTCACCGGACGGGCTTCGCGGGGGCACGGAACGTCCCTGCGCGGGCACGGCCCCCGTACCCGACGCGCCGACCGCCCGCATGCACCGGCGCGCCCGCGGGGAACGTACAGGGCAGATCACCGAGGAACGCCATCGCCAAGGAACCCCGAGGAACACCGAAGGACATGGAACGCACCCCCGCACCCGAGCGTTCTTGGGGAGGGGAGGACGTCACACGGCACCGCCGCGGTCCCCACCCTGTCTCAACCTGGCACCAGGCGTACTCCGTCCCACCGGTATGGACCGGAGTGCTCGCCGTGTGCGGGACACTGACTCGGGGGCCCCTCTACGATCCCCCTGGGAACACGTTGTCGAGGGGCCATGGCACGGACACGGCGGGGAAGGGGTATCGGAAGGGGACCGGCGCGGGGCGACCGTTCACGGACGGATCACCGGCCCACCACGGGGCGGTGTTGTGAAGGTCGACACTCGTGGGCCTGCGAGAGCAGGGGGAACCAGCCGATCGACCGACGCGTGGATACGATCAGTAAGCAGTACCAGGACGACAGCGAAGGAGGAGGTGCCCCATGGGAGTCCTGAAGAAGTTCGAGCAGCGCCTCGAAGGTCTGGTCAACGGCACCTTCGCCAAGGTCTTCAAGTCCGAGGTCCAGCCCGTGGAGATCGCCGGCGCGCTCCAGCGCGAGTGCGACAACAACGCGACGATCTGGAACCGCGACCGGACCGTCGTCCCCAATGACTTCATCGTGGAACTGAGCACCCCGGACTACGAGCGCCTGAGTCCGTACTCGGGCCAGCTCGGCGACGAACTGTCCGGGATGGTCCGCGACTACGCCAAGCAGCAGCGGTACACCTTCATGGGACCGATCAAGGTCCACCTGGAGAAGGCCGAGGACCTCGACACCGGCCTGTACCGGGTGCGCAGCCGCACCCTCGCCTCCAGCACCTCCCAGGCCGGCGGCGGACCGGCCCCGGCGGCGCCGGCCCCGTCCGGCCGCCCCGGCGGCGGCCCTGGTGGCGGCCCTGGTGGCGGCCCCGGCGGTCCCGGCGGCGGGTACGGCTATCCGAACCAGCCCACCGGCGCCCCTCCCATGCCTTCCGCTCCCCCCGGCCGCCCCGGCGGCGGCGGACCGGAGCACCGCCCCGGCCCGCCGCCGGGAGCCCAGACGCGGCACTGGATCGAGGTCAACGGCACCCGCCACCAGATCTCCCGCTCGACGCTGGTGCTCGGCCGCAGCACCGAAGCCGACGTGCGGATCGACGACCCCGGCGTGTCCCGCCGGCACTGTGAGATCCGGACCGGAACGCCCTCGACGATCCAGGATCTCGGGTCCACCAACGGCATCGTGGTGGACGGGCAGCACACCACCCGCGCTACGCTCCGCGACGGCTCGCGGATCGTCGTGGGCAGCACCACCATCATTTATCGGCAAGCCGAAGGGTGAAGCGGGGGCAATGTCAGAGCTGACCCTGACGGTCATGCGGCTGGGTTTCCTGGCCGTTCTGTGGCTGTTCGTGATCGTGGCCGTCCAGGTCATCCGCAGCGACCTGTTCGGTACGCGCGTGACCCAGCGCGGTGCGCGCCGCGACAGCGGACGGGCCCAGCAGACCGCCCGCCAGGCCGCGCCTCCGCAACAGCGCGGCCAGCAGGGCGGCGGACGCCAGCGGCGCGGCGCCCCCACCAAGCTCGTCGTCTCCGAGGGCACCCTCACGGGCACCACGGTCGCCCTCCAGGGGCAGACGATCACGCTGGGCCGGGCCCACGACTCCACGATCGTGCTGGACGACGACTACGCCTCCAGCCGGCATGCCAGGATCTATCCCGACCGTGACGGCCAGTGGATCGTGGAGGACCTCGGGTCCACCAACGGCACCTATCTCGACCGGGCGCGGCTGACGACCCCGACCCCGGTTCCGCTGGGCTCGCCGATCCGCATCGGCAAGACCGTCATCGAGCTGCGGAAGTAGTACTACGTCATGAATGAGCGCCAGCGGAGCGAGCGGGCCGGAGCGGTACCGACGACGGCCACCGGTGGGCTCCCGACCGGAGGGTGGGCACGGTGCGGAGGTACCCGGAGCCGACGGGCGAGGTGCGCATGAGTCTGTCACTGCGCTTCGCCGCCGGATCGCACAAGGGGATGATCCGAGAGGGCAACGAGGACTCCGGTTACGCGGGTCCCCGGCTCCTCGCGATCGCCGACGGCATGGGCGGCCAGGCCGCCGGCGAGGTCGCCTCGTCCGAGGTGATCTCGACGCTGGTCACGCTCGACGACGACGTGCCCGGATCGGACATCCTCACCTCGCTCGGCACGGCCGTGCAGCGCGCCAACGACCAGCTCCGGATGATGGTCGAGGAGGACCCGCAGCTGGAGGGCATGGGCACCACGCTCACCGCCCTGCTGTGGACGGGGCAGCGCCTCGGTCTGGTGCACGTCGGCGACTCCCGGGCGTATCTGCTGCGGGACGGGGTCCTCACCCAGATCACCCAGGACCACACCTGGGTGCAACGGCTCGTGGACGAGGGCCGGATCACCGAGGAGGAAGCCACCACGCACCCGCAGCGTTCGCTGCTGATGCGCGCGCTCGGCAGCGGTGACCACGTCGAACCGGACCTGTCGATCCGTGAGGTCCGGGCCGGCGACCGGTACCTGATCTGCTCCGACGGGCTCTCCGGCGTCGTCTCCCACCAGACGATGGAGGAGACGCTCGCCAGCTACCAGGGCCCCCAGGAGACCGTGCAGGAGCTGATCCAGCTCGCCCTGCGCGGCGGCGGCCCCGACAACATCACCGTGATCGTCGCCGACGTCCTCGACATCGACAGCAACGACACCCTGGCCGTCAGCCTGTCCGACACCCCCGTCGTGGTCGGCGCGGTCGCCGAGAACCAGCACCAGCTCCACGAGGGCAGTGCGATGCAGACCCCGGCCGGCCGTGCCTCCGGCCTCGGGCGGCCGGTGCCCGGCCAGGGAGGCGGCCGGGGCGGCGAGTTCGGGCCCCCCGGCAGCGGCGACGGCTACGCACCGGACGGGGAGTTCGGCACGTACGCCGACGACGACCTCACCAAGAAGCGCGGCGGTCGCCGATGGCTGAAGACCTCGTTGTTCCTGGTCCTCGCGCTCGCCGTGACGGGCGGAGCGCTGTACGGCGGGTACCGCTGGACGCAGACGCAGTACTACGTCGGCACCAAGGGCCAGCACGTCGCGCTGTACCGGGGCATCAGCCAGGACCTCGCGTGGGTGAGCCTGTCGAAGGTCCAGAAGGACCACCCCGAGATCGAACTCAAGTACCTCCCGCCCTACCAGCGCAAGCAGGTGGAGGCGACGATCGCCGAGGGCGGTCTCGCCCAGGCGACCGACAAGATCAACGAACTCGCCACCCAGGCGTCCGCCTGCGAGAAGGACGCCGAGCGCCGCAGTGCCGAGCGCGCGAACGCGAAGCCCGGCGAGGGCGAGGCGGGCGGCACCACCGGCGCCCCGAAGGAGTCGGCCCCACCGGCCGCTCCCCGGCAGACCACCGCCCCGGAAGGGACCGGCGGGGGCGGGGCGCGGCCCGCGAGCATGAAGCAGGCCCCCACGCCGACGCCCGGTGCGAGCGAGAGCCGCAAGCCCAGTTCCACGCCCACACCCACACCCGGCCCCAGCTTCTCCGACGAGGAGCGGAAGCTGGTCTCGCTGTGCGGTAAGCAGTAAGCAGCCGTGAGGGGCCCTGTCACACCATGAGCAGTAACTCGACGACGAACACCTCGACCATCGGGGCCATCGGCGCGCCCAGCCGCCGCAACACCGAACTGGGCATGCTGGTCTTCGCGGTGGTCATCCCGGTGTTCGCCTACATCAACGTGGGTCTGGCCATCGACGGCGAGATCCCGACCGGCGTGCTCGGCTACGGCATCGGCCTCGGGCTGCTCGCCGCGGTGGGCCACCTGGTGGTGCGGAAGTTCGCCGCCTACGCCGACCCGCTGCTGCTACCGCTCGCGACGCTGCTCAACGGACTCGGGCTCGTGGTGATCTGGCGGCTCGACCAGTCACCACGGCTGCACGCGCTGGCGGAGGGCCGCGGGCAGGAGTTCGTCGCGGCGGCCCCGCGGCAGCTGCTGTACTCCGCGATCGGCATCGCGCTGTTCGTCGGCGTGCTGCTGCTGCTGAAGGACCACCGCATCCTCCAGCGGTACACGTACATCTCGATGGCCGCGGCGCTGGTGCTGCTGCTGCTGCCGCTGGTGCCGGGGCTCGGCCGGGACGTGTTCGGCGCGAAGATCTGGATCAGCGTCGCCGGATTCTCCATCCAGCCGGGCGAGTTCGCGAAGATCGTGATCGCGGTGTTCTTCTCCGGCTACCTCATGGTGAAACGCGATGCGCTGGCCCTCGCCAGCCGCCGGTTCATGGGGCTCTACCTGCCGCGCGGCCGGGACCTGGGCCCCATCCTCACCATCTGGGCCGTCAGCCTGCTCGTCCTGATCTTCGAGAACGACCTCGGTACCTCGCTGCTGTTCTTCGGCATGTTCGTGATCATGCTGTACGTGGCCACCGAGCGGACCAGCTGGATCGTGATCGGCCTCGGCATGTCGGCCGCGGGCGCGGTCGGCGTCGCCTCCTTCGCGGGCCACGTCCAGTCCCGGGTGGACGCCTGGCTGGACCCCTTCGGCTGTTACGACGACTCCGGCGCCTGTACCCAGATCGCCCAGTCGGTCATGTCGTTCGGCTCCGGCGGGGTGCTCGGCACCGGACTCGGCCAGGGCAACTCGGACCTGATCGGCTTCGCGGCCAACTCCGACTTCATCTTCGCCACCTTCGGCGAGGAGCTCGGGCTCGCGGGCGCCATGGCGATCCTGCTGCTCTACGGGCTGATCATCGAGCGGGGGCTGCGCACCGCGCTCGCCGCGCGCGACCCGTTCGGCAAGCTGCTCGCCGTCGGCCTGTCCGGCGCCTTCGCCCTCCAGGTCTTCGTCGTCGCGGGCGGCGTGATGGGGCTCATCCCGCTGACCGGCATGACGATGCCGTTCGTCGCCAACGGCGGATCGTCCGTGATCGCCAACTGGGCGCTGATCGGCATCCTCATCCGGATCAGCGACACCGCCCGCCGACCCGCACCGATGCCCGCTTCGAACCCCGACGCCGAGATGACCCAGGTGGTCCGCCCGTGAACAAGCCCGTGCGCCGAATCGCGATCTTCTGCGGCCTGCTGATCCTCACCCTGCTCATCCGCGACAACTGGCTCCAGTACGTCGAGGCGGGCGACCTCCAGGAGAACTCCAAGAACCGCCGGATCACCATCGAGCGGTACGCCCAGCCGCGGGGCGACATCATCGTGGACGGCAAGTCGATCACCGGTTCGGCGAAGACCAACGGCAGCGACTACGCCTACAAGCGCACCTACAAGAACGGCCCCATGTGGGCCCCGGTGACCGGGTACGCCTCGCAGGCGTTCGGAGCGAACCTGTTGGAGTCCGTCGAGGACGGCATCCTCACCGGCAACGACGACCGGCTGTTCTTCCGCCGCACCCTGGACATGATCACGGGTGAGAAGAAGGAGGGCGGCAATGTCGTGACCACCCTCAACGGCGCCGCCCAGAAGGCCGCGTTCGAGGGGCTCGGCAGCAAGAAGGGCGCGGTCGCCGCGATCGACCCGAGCACCGGGGCGATCCTGGCGCTGGCCTCGACGCCCTCGTACGACCCGTCGTCCTTCGCCGGGAACTCCACCAAGACGGACACCCCCGCCTGGCAGAAGCTCCAGAAGGCCAAGAACCCCGACGACCCGATGCTGAACCGGGCGCTGCGCGAGACCTACCCGCCCGGTTCGACGTTCAAGGTCGTCACCGCGGCGGCGGCGCTGGAGCACGGGCTGGTCGGCAACCCGGACGACAAGACCGAGACGCCGCTGCCCTGGGTCATGCCGAACACCCGGACCGAGCTGAAGAACGACGGCCCGCTGCCCTGCAAGAACGCCACGCTGCGCGAGGCGCTGCGGGTGTCCTGCAACACCGTCTTCGGCAAGGCCGGCGCCGACCTCGGCAAGGACAAGATGAAGGAGACGGCGGAGAAGTTCGGCTTCAACTCCGAGCAGTTCGTCCCCGTACGCTCCAGCGCCTCGGTGTGGCCGACGGAGATGGACGCCCCGCAGACCGCGCTCAGCTCGATCGGCCAGTTCGAGACCGCCACGACGCCGCTCCAGATGGCCATGGTGGCCGCCGCGGTCGCCAACGACGGCAAGCTGATGCAGCCGTACATGGTGGACTCGCTCCAGGCGCCGGACCTCAACGTCATCGAGAAGCACGAGCCGAACGAGATGAGCCGGCCGCTGTCCGAGGAGAACGCCCAGAAGCTCCAGTCCATGATGGAGACGGTCGTCGACAGCGGCACCGGCCGCAACGCGAAGATCAACGGCGTCAAGGTCGGCGGCAAGACGGGCACCGCCCAGCACGGCGTGGACAACAGCGAGAAGCCGTACGCCTGGTTCATCTCGTACGCCAAGACGGACTCCGGTTCCCCGGTCGCCGTCGCGGTGGTCGTGGAGGACAGCGACGCCAGCCGGGGCGACATCTCGGGCGGTGGCCTCGCCGCCCCCATCGCGAAGGCAGTGATGCAGGCGGTCGTCGACAGCAAGAAGTGACCCCGGACACGTTGCCGTCACATCGGTGCACGTTGCGGTACCGGTCCTGTATCGGGTGGGGTACGCGGCCGAGGCAGGTAGGACGATCCGGGTACGGTAAGCCTCGGACAGCACACCGCCGGACCGTACGCCGGTACGGTCGGGACCGACGGAGAGGGCTGGAATAGCTATGGAAGAGCCGCGTCGCCTCGGCGGCCGGTACGAGCTGGGCCAGGTGCTCGGCCGCGGTGGCATGGCCGAGGTGCACCTCGCGCACGACACCCGGCTCGGCCGCACCGTAGCCGTGAAGACGCTGCGGGCCGACCTGGCCCGCGATCCGTCGTTCCAGGCCCGGTTCCGCCGTGAGGCCCAGTCGGCCGCCTCGCTCAACCATCCGGCGATCGTCGCGGTCTACGACACCGGCGAGGACTACATCGACAACATCTCCATCCCGTACATCGTGATGGAGTACGTCGACGGCTCCACCCTGCGGGAGTTGCTGCACTCGGGCCGCAAGCTGCTGCCCGAGCGGTCCATGGAGATGACCATCGGCATCCTCCAGGCCCTGGAGTACTCGCACCGCAACCAGATCGTCCACCGCGACATCAAGCCCGCGAACGTCATGCTGACGCGCACCGGGCAGGTCAAGGTGATGGACTTCGGCATCGCCCGTGCGATGGGTGACGCCGGCATGACGATGACGCAGACCTCGGCCGTCATCGGCACCGCGCAGTACCTCTCCCCGGAGCAGGCCAAGGGCGAGACCGTCGACGCCCGCTCCGACCTGTACTCCACGGGCTGTCTGCTCTACGAGCTGCTGACCGTCCGTCCGCCGTTCATCGGGGACTCCCCGGTGGCGGTGGCGTACCAGCACGTGCGCGAGGAGGCCCAGCCGCCGAGCGTCTTCGACCCGGAGATCACGCCCGAGATGGACGCGATCGTCCTGAAGGCGCTGGTCAAGGACCCCGACTACCGCTACCAGTCGGCCGACGAGATGCGCGCCGACATCGAGGCGTGTCTGGACGGCCAGCCGGTCGCGGCGACCGCCGCCCTGGGCGCCGTCGGATACGGCGGCGGGTACGGGCCCGGTTACGGCGACGACCAGGCGACCACGGCCCTGCGCCCCCAGGACGGCGGCGCGGCGACCACGATGCTGCCCCCCGTCCACGCGGACGACCCCGGCTACGGCTACGACGAGCGCCCGGACCGCCGCCGGCAGAAGAAGGGCAACGGCTCCACGGTGCTGCTGGCCGTGGCGGGCGCCCTGGTGCTGGTCGGCGCGATCCTGATCGGCAAGTGGTTCACCAGCGGATCGGGCGACGAAGGCCCGGTCAAGGTGCCGAACTTCGTCGGACAGGAGCTGACGGACGCCGAGAAGATGGCGGACATCGGCCACGTCAAGCTGGCGGTGACCCGCAAGGCGTGCGAGGACCAGCCGCGCGACAGCGTCTGCGCCCAGGACCCGGCCACCGGTACCGAGGTCGACCGTGCGTCCACCGTCACGCTGACCGTCTCCACGGGCGCCCCCAAGGTCGCCGTGCCGAACGTCATCGGCGACGACCTGGACGCGGCGACCGACAAGCTCCAGGGCGACGACTACGAGTTCGACGTCGTCCCGAAGTTCAAGCAGTCCGAGGAGCCCGTCGGCACCGTCCTGGAGCAGGACCCGACCTCCGGCAAGGAGGTCGAGAAGGGCACCAAGATCACCCTGACCGTGGCCAAGGCCAAGGAGCGGGTGGCCGTGCCGGACCTCACCGGCCAGACCTGTGACGCGGCCAAGCAGCAGCTCCAGGACAGCGATCTGGTGGGCACCTGCACGGAGGTCGAGACGACGAACGGCGAGCCCGGCCAGGTCTTCAGCCAGTCCCCGACGGCCAACACGCCGGCCGCCCCGGGCTCCACGGTCACCCTCCAGATCGCCAAGGCTCCCCCGGAGGAAGAAGAGGAAGAGGAGGAGCCGCAGCAGGTGCAGGTGCCGAACCTGACCGGCAAGACCCTCGGCGAGGCGAAGCAGGAGCTGACGAACGCCAAGCTCCAGGTCGGCCAGATCGGCGGCGCGCAGGACGACAGCGCGATCGTGGTCTTCACCAACCCGCCCGCGGGCAGTCCGGTCGACGAGGGCACCCAGGTCCAGATCCAGACCGCCGCCGGCAACGCCAACGGCAACCCCGGCAACGGAGGCAACGGAAACGGGGGCAACGGAGGCGACGGCGACCAGGGCGACGCCGACGAGGCCGGCTTCTACGGCGGCATCATCGGCGGACGCCGGAACTGACGCCCCACCGGACGACGACCGTGGTCCCGGTCCCCGCTGCACGAGCGGGGACCGGGACCACGGTCGTACGGGGCCGGCAGGCGGGACGTCAGCGCAGCTCGGCGGGGGGAGTGCGCTCGGCGTCGACCTTCTCGGTCCGCTCCAGTTCGCCCCACACGACGTACCGGTACGTGGACGTGTACTTCGGGGTGCAGGTGGTGAGCGTGATGTACCGCCCGGCCTTCTTCGCGCCGGACTCCTCGGGGATCGGGTCGAGGACCTCCACGTTGTACTTCGAGGTCTGCGGCAGCGTCGCGTACACCCGGTAGACGTACCAGGTGTCCTTGGACTCGAAGACGATCGGGTCGCCCTTCTCGATCTTGTGGATGTCGTGGAACTTCGCCCCGTGGCCGTCGCGGTGCGCGGCGAGCGAGAAGTTGCCCTTCGGGTCCTGCGGCAGGGCCGACTTGACCGGCTTGGTGTAGTAACCCGCGACCCCGTCGTTGAGGAGGTCGGTCGCGGTGCCCTTCCTGATCAGTATTTCTTCCCGGCCGTTCATCGACGGCACGTGCAGGAAGCCGATGCCGTCCTTGGTGTCCAGGGCGCCGGGGCCGCCCGGGCGGTCGTCGGCCCAGGTGTCCCGGACCCGGTCGCCCTGCTTGTCGGCCTCCCGGTCGGCGACGACGTTGGTCCACCACAGCGAGTACGCCACGAAGAGGCCGAGCACCACGCCGGCGGTGATCAGGAGTTCACCGAAGACGCTGACGGCGAGGGCGAGCCTGCCGCGTCCGCGGCCCCGCGGCGCCGCGGCTGCTGGTTGCGCCCCGTCCTGCGCGGCGTCCCCCTCGGCGGGCCCGTGCGGTTCTGTCGTCGCTACCACTGCATCGAGCCCCGTCTGTCCGTCCGTTCGCCTCAGCTGACGAGCGCGTCCGGCTTCCCCTCCGAGCGCGGTCGTTCTTCAGCCATCTTGCCCCACACGATCATCCGGTACTTGCTGGTGAACTCGGGGGTGCACGTCGTCAGTGTGAGGTATCGGCCAGGAGCGGTGAAGCCCGACCCGGGCGGGATCGGTTCGAGGACGGCGACATTGCTCGGCGGGGTCTGCTGGAGGATGCTCGCCATCTCGTAGACGAAGTACGTGTCCTGCGTCTCGACCACGATCGGGTCACCGGGCTTCAACCGGTTGATGTAGCGGAACGGCTCGCCGTGGGTGTTGCGGTGACCGGCGACGGCGAAGTTGCCCGTCTTGTCCTCGGGCATCGCGGTCTTCAGACTGCCCTCGGCGTAGTGGCCGACCAGGCCCCGGTCGAGGACCTTCTTCTTGTCGATGCCCTCGGCGACGGGCACGACCACGTCGAGGGTGGGGATGTGCATGAGGGCGAAGCCCTGTCCGGGTTCGAAGGACCCCGGGGCCCGCTTGCCCTTGGCCCAGTCCTCCTGGATCTGGTTCGCCGCTCCGTCCGCCTGCGCCTGCGCCCGGATGTTGGTCCACCAGAGCTGGTAGGTGACGAACAGCAGCATGAGGAGGCCGACGGTGATGAAGATTTCGCCGAGGCCCCGGCTGACCAACACCCCGACCGTCGGTTTCCGCGCGCGGGCCGCACGGCGCGCCTCCACCCGGGACAGCGGCGCCTCGTCGTCGTGGTCCGCGGGGTCCTCGTGCTTCTCGTGGTCTGCGGGGTACCCGTCGAAGTCCCCGGAAGCCTCGCGGTCGTTGGCGCCGGCGTAGTGGTCGTACGCGTCGTCCGTGCCGCGGGGTCGACGGCCGGGGCGCGGGCCCTGGAGGACGTCAGACGGGCCGGTGAAGACCGCGGAGCCGTGCGGTGGCGTCCCCGTGGGTCCGGCGCCCGTCGCGGCCCCAGGGCGGGCCGTGGGGGCTGCGAAGCCCCGCCCGGGCCCGGGCGGTCCGTGGGTGCCGGCGGGCGGCGGGTACGGACGGGACGGGCCGCCGTGCGGTCCGGGGCGCTCCGGGGGCAGCGGACCGGGCCCCACGGTCGGGTACGCGTTCGCGGCGGGGGCTCGGTACGGGGCGCCCTGAGCGGCCGGAGGGTACGGCGTCTGCCGGGGCCGTCCGTCGGGCGGCGCGGTCGCGTACGACGGGCCCCCGGCGCCTGCGTACCCGGCCCCGCCCGGGCCGGAACCGTCCCCGTACCCGTATCCGTTCGGTCCGTACGGTCCGTTCGGTGCGGGGGGCTGCGGCTGGGGAGCGGCTCCGGTCGACCCGTGCCAGTTGCGGGCGTAGCCCTGCGGGTCGTACCACTCGCCGGGCATGCCCGGGGCCCCGGGTTGCCAGCCGGCGGGCGGGTCCTGGCCGGGCAGGGGATCGTTCAGCGGGTCGGCGAGCCCTTGCACGGCCCGCTCGAACCCGCCGGGCACCTCGTACGGCAGGTGCCCGTACGCGGGGTCCTGGTACGGAGCGGCGGGCCCGGGCGGCGGCGGGTTCCCCGGGTCTCCCGGTCCCGAGTCCCGCTCGGGCCGCACCGCTGTCACGCGGAGGCCCTGCCCACCACCGGGGCGAGCCCCACCGATCTGGCCACGGCATCGCCGTACCCGCACGCGACGAGCCAGTTGGCGAGCATCCGGTGCCCGTGTTCGGTGAGCACCGACTCGGGATGGAACTGCACGCCTTCGACGGGCAGTTCACGGTGGCGCAGCCCCATGATGATGCCGTCGTGGGTACGGGCCGTGACCTCCAGCTCGTCCGGCACGGTCGCGGGCTCGGCCGCGAGCGAGTGGTAGCGGGTCGCGGTGAACGGGGAGGGCAGTCCGGCGAAGACGCCCTGTCCGGCGTGCTCGACCAGCGAGGTCTTGCCGTGCAGCAGTTCGGGGGCGCGGTCCACGACGCCGCCGTAGGCCACCGCCATCGACTGCATGCCGAGGCAGACCCCGAAGACGGGCACTCCCGTGGCGGCACAGTGCCGGACCATGTCGATGCAGACGCCGGCCTGCTCGGGGGCTCCGGGGCCCGGTGACAGCAGGACGCCGTCGAAGCCGTCCTGGGCGTGCGAGGTGGAGACCTCGTCGTTGCGGAGCACCTCGCACTCGGCGCCGAGCTGGTAGAGGTACTGCACGAGGTTGAAGACGAAGCTGTCGTAGTTGTCGACTACAAGAATCCGCGCGCTCACTGGGTGGGGGCCCTTCCCTCGTCGACGGTCACGTCGTTGAAGGGGAGCAGGGGCTCGGCCCACGGAAACACGTACTGGAAGAGCGCGTAAACGACCGCGAGCACGAGGATGAGCGACAGGACCGCCTTCACCCATGCATTGCCCGGCAGATGCCGCCAGATCCAGCCGTACATGCCGTCCCTACTCGCCGTTGGTGTTCCTGTGCGTCCACCAGACTACGGGGGCGGGGCGCGAGATAGCGGGGGTTGGCGTGCAAACCCGCTCACGGGCCGGGCGTGCCCGCGGCCCCGGACGCGCCCGGCGTCACAAAGCGACCGGCTTGCCCTGTTCGGCCGGCCGGGAGTGCCGGGAATGTTCCACGTGAAACCGTGCGGTGGGACGTAGATCACGGTGGCCCGGCGGCCCGCGCGGGGCTACCGGACCACCGAACACCGGGCTATTCGACGGGGCGGGCCTGGTGCAGGTCCACGGGGCCGGTGTAGCCGGGAAGGGTCACCGTTCCCTCCTCGTCGACGTTCCAGCCCAGTCCGTAGGCGTTGACGTACAGCATGTAGTTCTGGATCGCGGGTGCGGCCGTGAGGGTCTTCTTCAGCCGGGCCGTGTCCCCGATCGCGGTGATCTTGTAGGGGGGCGAGTACACCCGGCCCTGGAGGATCAGGGTGTTGCCGACGCAGCGGACGGCACTGGTGGAGATCAGACGCTGGTCCATCACCCGGATGCCCTCGGCGCCGCCCTGCCACAGGGCGTTGACCACGGCCTGCAGGTCCTGCTGGTGGATCACCAGGTCATCGGGCTGCGGTTCGGGGTAGCCGGGGAGCTTGGGCGTCGCGTCGGGCGGAGCGTCGTTCAGCGTGACGGTCAGGGCCTCGCCGCGCAGTTCCCGGGTACCGGCCCGGTTCTCCAGCGCCTTCAGTCGGGCTTCCTCGGAGTCGGTGGCGCCGGGGTGCCCCTCTTCGGCGCGCGCCTTCACGTCCTCGCGGAGGAATCCGTTGTCCTCCTCCAGCTCACCGTTCTTGTGGCTGCGCTCCTTGATCAGGTCGGAGAGCTTGAGCAGGGAGGCGTCCGTGCGGAGGTTGGTGCCCTTGGCGGTGTGGAAGCTGGTCACGAAGAGCAGTCCGGCGAGTGCGAAGACGCCGGCGGTGAGTGCGCGCACCGGCCGCCAACGCTTCTTGCCAGCGGGGGTGGTGCGCACACCGGGGGAGTCGGCAGAATTGCTCAACGTACCCTTGCTCCTTACCGCGCCGAGGAAGCACTACGCTAACGGACGCCCGGGGGAACGATCCGTTTCCCCCAGCAGTTCGCTTGTACGCTGCCCCGGAGCCCGCCCCCACCGTCTCGCGCGGCCACGCAGCGCATCGACAGGAGAGCCCCTCGTGCCGAAGTCACGTATCCGCAAGAAGGCCGATTACACGCCGCCCACGGCGAAGCAGTCGACCGCGATCAAGCTGACCAACCGCAGCTGGGTCGCCCCGCTGATGCTGGCGATGTTCTTCGTCGGTCTCGCCTGGATCGTCGTCTTCTACCTCACGGACGGCAAGCTCCCGATCGACGCCCTGGACAACTGGAACATCGTGGTCGGCTTCGGCTTCATCGCCGCGGGCTTCGGTGTCTCCACCCAGTGGAAGTGACCCGCTCGTAGCAGGTTCCACGGGCTCAGCCCCCGGCCGGGCGAGGCACTCTCCTCCGGACCAGGGGGCCCTTCGTGCTGCTCGCAGGGCGGGTGGCCACCGCTGCACCCCGAGCCGAGGGTCGAGTTATCCACAGAGTTTTTCCACAGTGGGGAAAAGGTCAGACGATCTGTGGATAACCCCTTACGTGTTGACGCCGATGTGACTGACCTACCGGTATCCGAAAACACGTTCGCCCCTTGTGCTGGCTGGGGAAACCCAGGTCAGCGCAAGGGGCACAGACGTTCGCCCACAGCATGCACAAGATCCGCCACCCACTGTGGACAACCATCGCGGGTCCTCGTTCGTCGGGCCGCCTCAGACGAGTGAAGCGGTCCGCGCCACCACGGCGACCAGAACGACGAGGAACACTGCCGCACAGGTCCCCCACTGGACGAGGGCGCGCCGCTTCCCGCCGGTGTGCATCATCCCGTAGGCGATGGCCACACCCGCGATCAGACCACCGACATGGGCCTGCCAGGCGATGCCGGACATGGTGAAGGTGAAGATCAAGTTGATCGCCAGCAGGGCGATCACCGGGCGCATGTCGTAGTTGAGGCGCTTGACCAGGACGGCGGTTGCGCCGAACAGACCGTAGATCGCACCCGAAGCGCCCAGGGACGCGGAGGTCGGATCGACCAGCACATAGGTGAGCGCGCTGCCCGCAAGCCCCGAGACCAGGTACAGCGCGAGGTACCGCGCCCGACCGAAGGCCTCCTCCAGCGGACCGCCGAGCCACCACAGGCTGAACATGTTGAACGCGATGTGCCACACCTCCTGGTGCGCGAACATCGACGTCACCAGCCGGTACCACTGACCGTCCGCCACGCCCTCCACGGCGAAGTGCGGAGCGGGCCAGGCACCGATCAGGAAGAGATCACTGATCAGACGGTCATTGGTCTGGATGGCGATGAAGACGAGGACGTTGATCGCCAGGAGGATCTTCGTGACCAACCGGGGGTCCTGCGCCAAGGGAGCGCCCGTGAGGGTGCGGGGCTGGTTGGCGGTGGGGGCGTGCCCGGTACCGGAGCCGTCCCGCACGCACTCGGGGCACTGGAAACCCACCGAGGCACTGATCATGCATTCCGGACATATCGGCCGCTCACAGCGGGTGCAGCGAATACCGGTCTCCCGGTCCGGGTGCCGGTAGCACGTGGGCGGGCTCTGGGCGTCCCGCGAGCCCTGCGGTCCGTGCGGTCCGCCTGGCGCCTGGTCCATGAGGTCCCCTCAATCCAACTCGTCCGAAGGCGTACGCGGCCGCCACGGCCCGTGGACCACGGAAGGTCGTCCCTCGGGAAATCACTCGGTCAACGCACGGCCCCGCCCTCCATGACGGATGGGCGGGGCAGTTTGTTCCCCGGTCCGGCCACGCCCCAGTGACGAACAGGGCCCTGGCGGCACCGGGTCACCCGCAGTGGGTGTACCGGGTCAGCGCGTCTCGATGACGACCGACTCGATGACCACGTCCTTCACCGGACGGTCCGTGCGCGGGTTGGTCTGGGTGCCCGCGATGGCGTCCACGACCTTCTGGCTGGGAGCGTCCACGACCTCACCGAAGATCGTGTGCTTGCGGTTCAGCCAGGCGGTGGGCTCGACCGTCACGAAGAACTGCGAGCCGTTGGTGCCCGGGCCCGCGTTCGCCATGGCCAGCAGGTACGGACGGTCGAACTGGAGCTCCGGGTGGAACTCGTCCTTGAACTGGTAACCCGGGCCACCGGTGCCGTTGCCCAGCGGGTCGCCGCCCTGGATCATGAATCCGGGGATGACCCGGTGGAAGACCGTGCCATCGTAGAGGCGGTCGGTGGACCGCTTGCCGGTCTCGGGGTGGACCCATTCCCGCTTGCCCTCGGCAAGCTCGACGAAGTTCTTGACCGTTTCGGGCGCGTGGTTGGGCAGGAGCCGCACCACGATGTCGCCTTGGTTGGTCTTCAAAGTGGCGTAAAGCTGCTCGGCCACGATCTGCCTTCCGTTGTCTTCTCTGACGTATCGATCCTCGCACGAGCCGGAGCCTGGGGGGGGCCCCCCCGCGGGGCGCCGGGGGCCCCCCGGGGGTGTTAAAAAAAAACACGCCCCCACCAACAGGAAC